>JBARAK010000599.1:0-5914 GCA_049791955.1 Caulobacteraceae bacterium | reverse complement strand
GCCCTCGAGCGTCAAAGGCGGTTCGTCCGCCGCCCGCTCCAGCATGCAGACCGCGCCCGGCTTCAGCCAGCCGCCGTCGGCGAGCCCGGCCAGTCCCCGCTCGCCCAGACCCTTGCGGTAGGGCGGGTCGAGGAAGGCGAGGTCGAACGGCGCGCCGGCGCTGCCCGGCCTTTGGCCCAGGTCGGTGGCGTCGCGGCGGTGGATGCGGGTGGCGCCGAACAGGTCCATCGCCTCGACATTGTCGCGGATGGCGCCGCGCGCGGTCTCGTCGGTCTCCACGAACAGGCAGAAGGCCGCCCCGCGCGAGATGGCTTCCAGGCCCAGGGCGCCCGAGCCCGCGAACAGGTCGATCACCCGCGCGTCCCGAACCCCGCCCGACCAGGGCGCGTGCTCCAGGATGTTGAACACCGCCTGCCGCGCGCGGTCGGAGGTGGGGCGGGTGGCGTCGCCTTCAGGCGTGCGCAGGATCTTGCCGCGATGGCTGCCGGAAGTGATTCGCATCGGTAACGAGGATCAGGGCCTTGGGCGTCAGGGTATTGGGCGTCAGGGTCTGGGAGCGCGGGGCTTGGACGGGCCGCGGCGGCCGTCCGGGCGGGACTGCGGCGCGCGGTCGACCGTCTTGCGCTTGGGTGGAGCATGCAGGTGCTTGGGCTTGCCTGGCTTGGCCCAGCCGGGCTTGTAGACCTTCTTCTCGGGTCGCGCGCCCGTGCCGCCTTCCGCCACGCCGGGGGCGGTTGGGCGCCGGCCCGGGGCGGCGATGGCGGCGGGGGTGCGCGAGCCCATGGGCATGTTCTCCGGCGCGATATGGTCGGCCAGTTGCTCGCGGATCACCCGCGGCCCGACTTCCTCGACCGAACCAAGGGCCAGGGTTCCCAGCGCGAAGGGGCCGTAGGACAGGCGGACCAGCCGGTTCACCTTCAGCCCCAGCGCCTCCAGCACGCGGCGGACCTCGCGGTTCTTGCCTTCCTTCAGCGAGACGGTGATCCAGCAGTTGGCAGGGGTGTCGCCGACCTCGCCTGGGCGGCGCTGCACCTTGTCCAGCTTGGCGTCGATCGCGCCATAGACCACCCCCTCCACGGTTATGCCGTTCTGCAGGCGGTCCAGGGTCTCCTGGGTGGCGCGACCGTAGGCGCGGGCCCGGTAGCGGCGCACCCAACCGCTGGACGGCAGTTCAAGCGCGCGCGCCAGCCCGCCGTCGTTGGTCAGCAGCAGCAGGCCTTCGGAATTCAGGTCCAGCCGGCCGACCGAGATCACCCGCGGCAGGCCGGGCGGCAGGGCGTCGAACACCGTGGGGCGGTCGTGGGGGTCCTTGTGGGACGTCACCAGCCCGACCGGCTTGTGATAGCGCCAGACCCGGGTCGGCTCGGCGGCGGCGACGGTGGCGCCATCCACGGTCAGCACGTCGCCCGGACCGATCTTGATCGCCGGGGTGTCCAGCACGCGCCCGTTCAGCGCCACGCGCCCCTCGGCGATGTAGCGCTCCACCTCGCGACGGGAGGCGACGCCGGCGCGGGCCAGCGCCTTGGCTACCCGTTCGCCGCCGCCGGAAGCATCCTGAAGGGTTTCGGCTTGACCTTGGCGCGCGGGCGCCTTGGGTTCTTTTACGTGATCGACCATGACCTGACGCACATGCGCATCGCGCTCGACCTCGCGCAAGCCGCCGCCCGCGCGGGCGAGGCGCCGATTGGCGCAGTGGTGGTCGATCCGGCCTCCGGACAGGTGGTCGCCGCCGCCCATAACGCCCCGATCGCCCTGCACGACCCCACCGCCCACGCCGAGATCCGCGCCCTGCGGCAGGCGGGAGAGGCGACGGGCAACTACCGGCTGACGGGCCTGTGGCTATACGTGACGCTGGAGCCCTGCGCCATGTGCGCGGGCGCCATCAGCCATGCGCGGATCGGGCGGGTGATCTATGGCGCGGACGACCCCAAGGGTGGAGCCGTGGCCAACGGCCCGCGTTTCTTCGAACAGCCGACATGTCACTGGCGCCCTGACGTGACCGGCGGGGTGCTTGGGGACGAAAGCAGCGCCCTGCTGCGCGGCTTCTTCCGGGCTCGGCGGGCGACCGCACAGGGCTGATCGGTCGCGCATCAATCATCGGCGAAATCGAACGATAGCACCGGAACAATCCGTTGGAGCGCTCCAGGGGCCAGGCGCATCCTGTCCAGGTCGCTTTCGAGGACCCCGCCATGACCAAGCCACCGATCCGCGTCGCCGTTTCCGGCGCTGCCGGCCAGATCTGCTACGCCCTGCTATTCCGCATCGCCAACGGCGACGTCTTCGGCAAGGACCAGCCCGTCCGGCTCCAGCTGCTGGAGATCACCCCGGCGCTGCCCGCCGTGCGCGGCGTGGTGATGGAACTGGAGGACTGCGCCTTCCCGCTGCTGGCGGACATGAGCGTGACCGACGACGCGCCCACGGCGTTCCGTGACATCGATGCGGCCCTGCTGGTGGGCTCGCGGCCCCGGTCCAAGGGCATGGAGCGGCGGGACCTGCTCGCCGTCAACGCCGAGATCTTCAAGGTCCAGGGCCGCGCCCTGAACGAGAACGCCAAGCGCGAGGTCAAGGTCCTGGTGGTGGGCAATCCCGCCAACACCAACGCCTATATCGCCACCCATTTCGCGCCGGAGCTGCCCGGGGACGCGATCACCTCGATGATCCGGCTGGACCACAACCGCGCCCAGAGCCAGTTCGCCGCCAGGGCGGGCGTGGGCGTGGAGACGATCGAGAAGCTGATCGTCTGGGGCAACCACTCGCCCACCATGTTCGCCGACTGGCGCTACGCCACCGCCGCCGGCCGGCCGCTGCCCGAGGCGATCAATGACGAGGCCTGGTATCGCGACACCCTGATCCCGACCGTGGCCAGGCGGGGGACCGCAATCATCGAGGCCCGGGGCGCATCCTCGGCCGCTTCCGCCGCCAACGCCGCCATCGACCATATGCGCGAATGGGTTTCCGGCTCGGATGGCCGCTGGGTATCGATGGGCCTTGCGTCCAACGGCGACTACGGCGTGCCGGAGGGGCTGGTCTGCGGCGTCCCTGCCATCTGCCGCGACGGCAGGGCCGAACGGGTGAAGGGCCTTGAACTGGACGCCTTCGCCCGCACCATGCTCGACAAGACCCTCGCGGAACTGATCGAGGAACGCGACGCCGTCACCGCCCTCCTGGGTTGACTGGGGCGCCGCCGCAAAACCGCTTCCCACCCCCGACCCTGACGCTCTAGGTTGTATCGGGGGTGGGCATGAGCGTGGGCTTTGCGAACGGATCGGACGACAAGGGCGTCGCGCGCGCCTTTGCGCAGATGCACGCCGACCCGACCCTGCAGTTCGCCTTTCCCGCGCCGGAACGGTTCAACACCCAGCCGCCGCACTGGCTGCTGGTGCTGGTCAAGGTGCTGAGGGCGCTCTGGCCCATGACGAAGGTGCTGATCTGGGTTGCGATCGGCGCCCTGGCGATCGCGGGCCTGGTCTATCTGGCCATTTATCTGAACGGTCAGCGGCGCAAGCCGAAGTCCGCCAAGGCCAAGCCGAAGGTCGCGGTGGGAGATGCCTGGCGGCCCAGCGAGGCCCAGGCCCGGGCCCTGCTGGCCGAGGCGGACCAGATGGCGGCGGAGGGGCGGTTCGAGGATGCGGCCCACCTGCTGCTGCTTCGTAGTGTCGAGGACATCCGCCAGCGCCGTCCCGCCGCCCTGCGTCCCTCCCTGACCAGCCGCGACATCGCCCGGCTTGAGGTGCTGCCGCCTGCGGCGCGCTCCGCCTTCACGTCCATCGCCGAGGTGGTTGAGGCGAGCTGGTTCGGCGGGCGGGCCGTGGACGCCGGCGGCTTCGCCCACTGCCGGGGCATCTACGAGGCGTTCGCCCTGCCGGCGGCCTGGGCGCCGGCGTGAGCGCGATTCCGGCGGCTCCCGAAACGGCGACACGCGATACGGGCGTCTTCTCGCCCGGCGTGGCGATCTGGATGATCGCGGCGGCCGTGGTGTCGGCCGCGGTGTTCGTGGTCCTGCTGGCTTTCGGACCGAAGCCGCGGACCGGGGCCTACGCCCTGTCTCACTCCGCGGTGGGCTATGCCGGACTGGTCAAACTGCTCGGTGACGAGGGCGTGCCGGTCCGGTTGAGCTGGACCCAGGACCTCTCGCGCGCCGCGCCCACCGGCGTGCTGGTGCTGACCCCCGATGTCGGCCGTGAGCTGACGGCCCTGCCGCCAGGGCCGATGGGACATGTCACTGTCATCGTCGCGCCCAAGTGGGCTAGCCTCCCTTACCCGAAGCATCGCGGCTGGGTGATGACGTTCGGGGCCTATGGACCCAAGGCCATCATCAATGGCGTCCTGGCCCCGCTCACCGGCATGGCATGGCAGAGCCCGTCGAATGAGGTGCTCCGGGACGCGCGGGGACGGCGACTTTCGCCACGCGACGAACCCTTCCTGGTCCAGGTCAACGGGGCGACCAATCCCGTCCTGCATGACGCGGACGGATTCTTCACGCCCGGAACGAAGGTCCGGCTCGGCGACATCAAGGAATTCCAGGCCTTCTCCCGGTTGCCGGCGGGATGGGAGCGAGGGCTGGTGGATGAACAGGGCCGCACGGTGGTGGCTTTCGACCGCCAGCGCCGCCTGTTCGTGATTTCCGATCCCGATATCCTGAACACCCAGGGGCTGGCCGGGCTGGACGGGGCCGTGGCCGCGACCCGGATCCTCGACCAGCTGCGCTCCGGCGACGAGCCGGTGGTGTTCGACCTGACCCTGTCCGGGCTCGGCGGCGAGGGTAAGCAGGGGCGCTATAGCGCACTGCGGCTGGCCCTGACCCCGCCGTTCCTGTCGGCGACGCTCTGCGGCGTGGCCGCCGCGCTGCTGATGGGGCTGCACGCGGCGATCCGTTTCGGCGCCCAGCAGCGGGCGGTGCGGACCTTCGCGCTCGGCAAGCGCGCCCTGGCCGACAACTCGGCCGCCCTGATCCACATGGCCAGGCGCGACGCCTCGATGGCCCCCGGCTACGCCGCGCTCACCCGTGAGCTGGCGCTGGAGGGGATGCATCTGGGGCGGACCGATAACGGCGCAGCCATGACGGCTCAACTCGACCGCATCGCTCGCTCCCGCGGGGTGGAGGCGAGCTTTTCCGAACTGGAGCGCGACGCGAAACGCGTCGCCGACTCCGTGGGCCTGATGGCTGCGGCCCGGGCCCTGTACCGCTGGCGACTGGAGATGACGCGTGGACGTTGACGGAGTCAAAGCCCTGGCCGGGCGCGTGCGCGCCGAGATGGCCAAGGCGGTGGTCGGCCAGACCGCCACGGTGGACCTGCTGCTGACCACCCTGTTCGCGGGCGGCCATATCCTGCTGGAGGGGCCGCCCGGCGTCGCCAAGACCCTGATCGCCCAGGCGTTCGCCCGCACGCTCGACCTGGGCTACGGGCGTATCCAGTTCACCCCGGACCTGATGCCCGGCGACATCGTCGGCGTGAACCTGTTCAACTTCCAGACCAGCCAGTTCACCGTGCGCAAGGGCCCGGTGTTCTGCGACCTGCTGCTGGCCGACGAGATCAACCGCGCCCCGCCCAAGACCCAGGCGGCCCTGCTGGAAGCCATGCAGGAACGCCAGGTGACCCTGGACGGCCAGCGCTATCCGCTCAGCCCCCGCTTCACGGTGGTGGCGACCCAGAATCCGATCGAGCAGCAGGGGGTCTATCCGCTTCCGGAGGCTCAGCTCGATCGCTTTCTTTTCAAGCACGTACTTCAATATCCTGATGTGAATGAGGAGCGGGCCATCGTCGCCGGCCACGGCGCGGGCGTCGGGCAGCCGGACCCGGTGGCGCTCGGTGTCACGCCGGTGCTGGACGCCCAGACGATCGCCGAGGCGGCCGAAGCCGTGGCGCGGATCCGCCTGAGGGATTCGGTGGTCGACTATGTGGTCGCGCTGGTG
>JBARAK010000598.1:0-2094 GCA_049791955.1 Caulobacteraceae bacterium | reverse complement strand
CGCCAACGCCATGATGGCCACCCTCGCCGCCGCTGGCGCTGGCGTGCGGCAGGACTGGCAGGTGGCGCTGGATTACCTGCTGCGCGGCGCCCTGCTCGGCTCGGAACGGGCCCAGGGCCAGCTGCGGGTGCTCGCCGGCCTGATCGGCAAGGGCGACCTGACGCGTTCGGCGTGGGAAAAGGCCCGGCGTTCGGTGGACGTGAACGCCTGGATGTCCTCGCCTCCAAAGCGCAGCATCAGCGAAAATCCCCGACTGAGGGTGGTCGAAGGCTTCGCCCCCGCGTTGGCCTGCGACTGGGTGATCGGACGGGCCCGCGGCGTCGCCCGCCCCGCCACCGTCTACGATCCCATGACCGGCGGGCCACGCCAGGAGGACGCCCGCACCAACAGCGCGGCCGAGTTCAACATCGTGCAGATCGACGTGGTCATGTTCCTGCTACGCGAGCGGATCGCCTCGGCGACGGGGCTGTCCGCCCAGATGATGGAACCGCTGCAGGTGCTGCACTATGCGGTCGGCCAGCGCTTCGCGCCCCACTTCGATTTCATGAATCCCGACATCGAGGGTCATGCGCGCGACACCGCCCTGCGGGGACAGCGGATCGCCACCTTCCTGCTCTATCTGAACGACGACTACGACGGCGGCGAGACGGCTTTCCCCCGAATCGACCTGAAGCACCGCGGCCGCAAGGGCGACGCCTTCTTCTTCGCCAACGTGGACGCCGACAACCGCCCCGACCGCCTCACGCTCCACGCCGGCGAGCCGACCATTGCCGGCGAGAAGTGGGTGCTGTCGCAGTGGATCAGGGACAGATCCCCTCCGATGCCGGCTTAACGCGAATTCACTGGACCTGGGACCGGGCCGCGCAGAGCCTGGAAATCTTCCCGAGGGGTCCGGAAAGAACAGCGATGCAACGCCCTAGCTTAGCGCTCGTGTTGGGAGGCGCAGCCGCAGCCGTCCTTTGCGCCTGCCATCCCGTTGAGCACAAGCACGGCAGGATGTTTGGAGAGCGTCCTTACAAGGTGGGCGAACGCCTCGAATGCCCGCTTGAGGTCGATGGGCTGACCCGCACCGCCCAGACCAGCGACGGGCGCAGCTGCCAGTACCAGGGGCCCGAAGACGAGCGCATCGACCTGACCCTCATGGCCCTGAACGGCCACGCTCCGAACGACGCGCTGACCGGTCTGCAGCAGGACCTGAGGAAGGAAAGCGGACTGGAGGAAAGCGGCGGCGCGACGGCCAACCAGGTCGGGGCGAAGGATCGCGATGACCAGGGCTCCGACCATGCCAGGATCGACCTCCCCGGCCTGCACCTGGATGCGGACAACGGCAAGGCCAGCGTCCGGCTGCCGGGCATCTCAGTGAACGCCAACGACGACGGCGCCCAGATCAACACCGGCTGGGGTCCGTACAAGAACCTCCAGATCGAGGCTCAGAACGGCCATGCGGAGATCCGTGGCGGGGACGTCAGCGAGGCCGGCGCCAAGCTGGTGTATCTGATCGCCTCCGACCAGCCGGGCCCCGGGGGCTACCATACCGTGGGCTATGAAGCGCGCGGTCCGGCGTCAGGCCCGCTGGTGGTCGGGGTGTTCAAATCCAGACGCGAGCAGCACGACCATCACCGCCTCACCTCCAGCGGACTGGACGCCCTGATACGGCTGAACGTGAAGGACTGAGGGAAAGGTCTTAAACCTCAATCGTCCGCGCCATCCTCTTCCGGAGGCGGCGCCACCGGCTCTACCACCGGCTTGAAGGTCATGCCGACGATCTCCGCGCCCGGAAATGCGCTCATCATCGCCACAACGAAGGGATCAGCCTCGATCTTGGCGCGCGCCGCATCACGGGCGCGCTGCTCCCGCTCGTAGGCGGTCTCGCCGCCGCCGACCTGGAGGTCCATCATCCAGCGCTGGCCGGTCCACTCGCGCAGCCGCGCGGACAGGCGCTGGGACAGGTTGGCCGGCGCGCCCGGCGCCGGTTCGAAACTGATCACGCCCGGCTTGAAATCCACCAGGCGCACATAGCGCTGCACGTCGAGCTTCAGGGTCACGTCGCGCTTCGACTCGATCAGCTTGACCACATCGTCGAAGGTCTGGAGC
>JBARAK010000597.1:0-2981 GCA_049791955.1 Caulobacteraceae bacterium | reverse complement strand
GGGCCCGGTCGGCGGCGGCCCACTCGGCCCGGGCCTGGTCGGCCTGGGCGACGGCGTAGAAATGCCGGAGCGGTTCGGCGCCCTCGCCGTTCAGCAGCACCCCGATCAGCCAACCCGCCGCCATCCGCCATCCTCCGCCGCCCGCGAAGGCGAGGGCGGGAGATAGTCGCTCCACGGCGGAAGGGAAGGCGGCGATGGCGCCTTCTCCCCCTTGCGGGAGAGGGAATTAGGCCGGGATCTGCTCCTCCCGCCCGCGCTCGACGGCGTAGCGGTAGCGCTGTGCATCGTCGGGCGTGACCCCGCACAGTTCCACGTCGTAGCCCCACAGGTCGGCGACGTAGGACAGCACCGCCATGGCGTCCTGCTCGGCCAGGGGCACGTCGTTGTTGAGGTAGTGGGTCAGGACCAGGCGGCGGTCGCCGGCCAGGTCGACGGCGGTGGCCTGGACGTTGGGGTCGCGCAGGCCCGGATCGTATTGCCTGGCCAGGGCGCGCCGCACCTCTTGGTAGCCGCGCTCGTCGTGGATGGCGGCGACCCGGTACTCGGACTCGGCCTGCAGGTCGGTCAGCTTGAACAGCTTCATCTTCCGCATCAGGTGCGGGCTCAGGTACTGGGCGATGAAGCTGTCGTCGCGGAAGCTGGCCCAGGCCGCCTTGAGCACCTCCATCACGTCGCCCTGCCCGGCGATGTCGGGCAGGTAGCGGCGGTCCTCCTCGGTCGGGTCGGTGACGATGCGCTCGATATCGCACATCATCTCGAAGCCCAGCGCATAGGGGTTGATGCCGGAGAAGCGGCGGTCGTCGAAGTCCGGCTGGAACACCACCGACGAGTGGCTGGCCAGGAACTCCAGCATCGCCCCCTCGCTGATCTTCCCCAGGTCGTAGAGCCGGTTCATGATCTTGTAGTGGACGAAGGTGGCGCAGCCCTCGTTCATCATCTTGGTCATGCGCTGCGGGAAGAAGTACTGGGCGATGTTGCGCACGATGCGCAGTAGCTCCCGCTCCCAGTCGCGCAGCTTCGGGGAGAACTTCTCCAGGAAATAGAGCAGGTTCTCCTCGGGCAGGGCCATCTGGTCCTGGGCGGCGGCGGCGGCCGCAGCCGCGGCCTCCTTGGCCTGGCGCGTGGTGGCGGTGGAGGCCGGAAGCGTGCGCCACAGGTCGTTGAAGGTGTCCTGGGCGTGGGCCGTGCGCGCCTCCGCCCGCGCCTGCTCTTCGCGCAGGCTGAGACGCGACCGCCGGCCATAGCGGTTGACCCCCTGGTCCATCAGCGCGTGAGCGGCGTCCAGCACCCGCTCCACCGCGCTGACGCCATAGCGCTCCTCGCAGCGCGAGACGTAATTCCGCGCGAAGGTCAGGTAGTCGAGGATCCCGCCCGCATCGGTCCCCTCGCGGAACAGGTAGTTGTTCTTGAAGAAGTGGTTATGGCCGAACGCGGCGTGGGCCATGACCAGCGTCTGCATCGTCATGGTGTTCTCTTCCATGATGTAGGAGATGCAGGGGTTGGAATTGATCACGATCTCATAGGCCAGGCCGCTATAGCCCTGTCGGTACATCTTCTCGTCGATGGCGAAGCGCTTACCGAACGACCAGTGGTGATAGAAGATCGGCATGCCGACCGAGGAGGTGGCGTCGAGCATCTGCTCGGAACTGATCATCTCGATCTGGTTCGGATAGACGCTCAGCCCCAGCTCGCCGACCGCGATCTGCTCGATCGCGTCGTAGGCGCGCTTGAGGGTGTCGAAGTTCCATTCCCCGGTCTCGAACAGCAGGTCGCTCATCGGAGCCCTACCTTTCAGGCCTTAGGCCGCCTTGCGTGACTTGGCGAACAACTGGTGGAAAACTGGAAACACGTCCGCCTTGGAGAACACCCGCTTCATCGCGAAGTTCGAATACTGGCCCGCGATCCGGTCGTAGTCCTTCCACAGGTCGCTGACGTTCTGGTTGGACATGAAGATCTCGGCCTGGCGGGCGTCGTGGACCTCGATGTAGGCGAAGTACTGGGTGACCGGCAGGATGTCCTCCCGGAGCAGCGTCAGGCAGGCCTCGCCGTCGGTGCCGTAGTTGTCCCCGTCCGAGGCCTGGGCCGCGTAGATGTTCCAGTCCCCGACCGGATAGCGCTCGGCGATGATGCGCTTCATCTCCAGCAGGGCGCTGGAGACCAGAGTGCCGCCGGTCTCGCGGCTGTGGAAGAAGGTCTCCTCGTCCACTTCCTTGGCTTCGGAAGTATGGCGGATGAACACCAGCTCCACCTTGTCGTAGCGGCGGTGCAGGAACATGTGCAGCAGCAGGAAGAACCGCTTGGCCAAGTCCTTCATGTCCTCGGTCATCGACCCGGACACGTCCATCAGGCAGAACATCACCGCCCGGGCGTTGGGCTGCGGCGAGGGTTCGAACCGATTGTAGCGCAGGTCGATCGGGTCGAGGTAGGGGATGCGCCGGGCCCGCGCCCAGAGCTGGTCGCGACCGGCCTTCAGCGCTTCCAGCCGCGCGGCCTCGTCGGTGTCCAGCCCCGCCTTGGCTTCCAGCTCGACGATCTCGGCGTCCACGGCGAGGAATTCGGCGGTGCGCGGCCGTCCCATGCAGATCCGCCGCGCCAGGCTGTGGCGCATGGTGCGCACCAGGTTCAGGTTGGACGGCGTGCCGTTGGGGCTGTGGCCGGCGCGATAGTACTTGAAGCTGGTCGCGTCCTTGAGCTGGGTCTTGGCCAGGTCCGGCAGTTCCAGCTCCTCGAACAGGACGTCGAGATACTCCTCCCGGCTCAGGGTGAAGCTGAAATCGTCCTCCCCCTCCCCGTCCGGCGACGCCTTGGAACCGTCGCCACCCGGGCCCGACCTGGGCTTGGGCAGGGTGTCGCCCTGGACGTACTCCTTGTTGCCGGGGAACACCCGGTCGCGGTCGCCGCCCTGGGAGGCGTGGTGCAGGCGGGGCTCGGCGATCCGCTTGATCGGCACCGAGACGGTCTCGCGCTGGTCGACGTCGCCC
>JBARAK010000596.1:0-5309 GCA_049791955.1 Caulobacteraceae bacterium | reverse complement strand
GCCCATGCCCTATCTCGCGGGCGTGCCGGCCAACGACCCCGAAGCCTACCCGGCCGGTTCGCCCGCCGTGCTAGCCAAATTCCCGCCCACCCTGCTGATCACCGGCAGCCGCGACTTCGCCCAGAGCGCCGAGACCACCATGCACCGCCGCCTGACCGCCGCCGGCGTCGACGCCAGCCTGTTCGTGTTCGACGGCATGCCGCACGCCTTCTTCATCTTCCCGGACATGCCGGAATCCCATGAGGTCTACGGCCTGATCTGCAACTTCTTCGATCGCCACCTCGGTCATTGAAGCTTTCCGCGGTCGAAACGTGGAGCGATTGCGGGGCCGGTACTCCAGGGCGTGATGCTTACGGGGCGCGGCGTGATGACTGTTCAGCGCGAAACGCTGGACTTACACGCCTTCCCTGTTAAGCTTTGTCAGCGCTGTCATCGAATGACAGCCCAAGAACAGATTTCATAGATCCCGGGACGCGGTTCTCCGCCGTCACTGGGGCGAGATCGGATAACGCCGAAATCGGCGCACGGGGAGGAAACAGATGTCCAGGACGACCCTTTCATCACTCATGCTTTCGGCGTCGGCGCTGGCGCTGTTCGCGTCGGGCGGAGCGCAGGCTCAGGACGCGGCCCAGGCCCAGCCTCCTGCGGCTCCGGCCCCTGTGGCTCCGGCCCCCGCGTCGGCCAACGCGCCGATCGCCACCAGCCCCGACGAACTGGCCAACACCACCGTCAACGAGGTGGTGGTGGTGGGCACGGTCAACCCGCAGGGCCAGCGCAAGCTGTCCACCGGCTACGCCATCACCACCGTCAACGAGCAGCAGCTGCACAACGCCGCCCCCAGCAGCTCGGCCGACCTGCTCAAGCTGGTGCCCGGCATCTTCGTGGAGACCACCGGCGGGGTGTCGGGGCCCAACATCGAGGTGCGCGGCTTCCCCTCCACCGGGGACGCGCCGTTCGTCACCTTCCAGCTCGACTCGCTGCCGATCTTCCCCACCCCGTCGCTGTCGTTCCTGGACAACTCCACCCAGTTCCGCCTGGACGACACCATCAAGCGCACCGAGGCCACCATCGGCGGCCCGGCCGTGCTGCTCGGCAACGGACAGCCCGGGGCCACGGTCAACTTCGTGCAGAAGAACGGCAAGGACGACCCGGGCGGCTCGCTGCGCTTCACCACCGGCACCGGCAGCCTGTACCGGGTCGACGGCTACTACGGCGGCGAGATCGCCGACGGCTGGTATGGCAGCGTCGGCGGCTTCTACCGCACCGACGACGGCGTGCGGAACACCCAGTTCCCCGCCGACCAGGGCTACCAGTTCGTCGGCACCCTGACCCACGACATCGACAACGGCCGCCTGCAGCTCTACGCCCGGGTCACCCACGACCAGAACGCCTTCTTCACCCCGATCCCGCTGATCACCAGCCCCTCGGGCTCGATCTCGGGCTTCCCCGGCTTCAACCCGCTGACCGGCACCTTCCTGGGCAACGCCAACCGCATCGTCACCTTCGACACCACCCCAGGACTGAACGGGGCGGCGCCCGGCTCCAAGACCGTGGACCTGGCCAACGGGCGCGGGGTGGACAACCACATCATCGGCTTCGACTTCGACAAGTCGATCGACGGCTGGGACTTCTCCAACAAGCTGTCCTACATCGGCGAGGACGCCCTCACCGTGGCCCAGTTCACCGGCGCCACCCCCGAGACCCTGGGCGCCTTCATCCAGTCCGAGGTCGCCACCGCCAACGCCATCCCCGCCACGGTGACCGCCGCCGGACGGCTGGCCACCACCGGGACCGCGCGTGCGGTCGGCACGGGCACGCCGCTGGCCAACCTGAACCAGCAGGTGATCCAGATCGGGGTCTGGGACGTCGACAAGCGCCTCAACGCCTTCCAGGACGAGGCCCGCATCACCCGCGAGATCTTCCAGGGCAACACCCTGACCGTGGGGGTCTACTTCACCGACTACCACTCCCACGACGTCTGGTATCTGGGCAACAACCAGCTGATGACCGTGCAGAACAACGCCACGCCCCTGCAGGTCACCCTGGACAACGGCGTCCAGGCCACCAGCCCCGACGGCATCGTCTCCCCGGTCACCACCGCCCTGGACAACGTCTACGACGGCCAGAACGTCGCCGGCTTCCTCTCCGACAGCTGGAAGCTGACCGACAAGCTGCGCGTGGACGCCGGCATCCGCTTCGAGCACGAGCGCGTCAACGCCACCATCGGCAACACCGCCACCGCCAACCTCAACTCCAACCCGCTGGCGATCTACGACAACGGCGCCTCGGTGCTGACCGGGACCTCGACCCCGCTGACCTACAGCGGCTCGGCCTCATCGTTCGCGGTCGACGCCAACTACCAGTTCCTCGACCACCTGAACGGCTTTGTGGCCTACAACCACGGCTACGCCCTGCCCACCTTCGACGACCTGCGCAGCGGGGTGTTCCAGACCACCTACGTCGACCAGGCCCAGGGCGGGTTCAAGACCTACGGCCGCTTCTACGCCGCCGACATCACCGCCTTCTACAACAAGTTCCAGGGCCAGCCGACCACCCAGACCCTGTCCTCCGCCACCGGACAGGTCAGCATGGTCACCTTCATCACCGACTCCCAGGCCGAGGGCGTGGAGTTCGACGGCGACGTGCGCCCGTTCAAGCCGCTCGACATCGACCTGCTGCGCAGCTTCGACATCGCCATCTCCGGCGACTACCAGCACGGCACCTACACCGCCGGCGGACCGGGCATCCAGGACAACGAGGTCGCCCGACAGCCCGACCTGCAGTTCCGCATCACCCCCAGCTACACCATCACCACCCCGGTCGGGCCGCTCAACCTGTTCGGCACCGTCACCCACGTCGCCCAGCGCTTCGCCGACCTGCAGAACACCCAGCCCCTGCCCGAGTACAACACCCTCGACGTCGGGGCGACGCTGGACCTGCCCCACCGCATCCAGCTCATGTTCACCGGCACCAACGTCACCAACACCCTGGCCATCACCGAGGGCAACTCCCGCGTCCTCGGCTCCGGCGTCGCCTCCAACGGCGTCTTCCTCGGCAGACCCCTGTTCGGCGCAGACTACCAGTTCTCCGCCGTCATCAAGTTCTAGGAACGGAAATCTCCGATCCAGCCGGGCTGGATCGGAGACCCGCCCCCTAGACGAACATGCCGCCCGAGACCTCGATGCGCTGGGCGTTGACCCAGCGGTTGTCCTCGGACAGCAGGGCCGCGATCATCGGCCCGACATCGTCGGGCACGCCGGCCCGGCCAAGCGCGGTCTGGGAGGCGACCCAGGCGTTGACCTGGGCGTTGTCGCGCACCGCGCCGCCCCCGAAGTCGGTCTCGATCGCGCCCGGCGCGACGGTGTTGACCGCTATGCCCCGGGATCCGAGCTCCTTGGCCAGGTAGCGGGTCAGCACCTCGACCGCGCCCTTCATCGCCGCGTAAGCCGCGTAGCCAGGAGAGGCGAACCGCGCCAGGCCGCTGGACAGGTTCACGATCCGGCCGCCGTCGGCGATCAACGGCAGCAGCTTCTGGGTCAGGAAGAACACGCCCTTGAAATGGATGGCCATGAGCTGGTCGAACGCGGCTTCACTGGTCTCCTCGAAGCTGGCGTGGGCGCCGACGCCGGCGTTGTTGACCAGGAAATCGAACCGGTCGCGCCCCCAGGTCCGCTTGAGCGCCTGGCGCACCTGCCCGGCGAAGGCGTCGAAACCCGCCGTCTCGCCCGCGTCGAGCTGCAGCGCCGCCGCCTTGCGGCCCAGGGCCTCGATCTCGGCGACCACGGCGTCGGCCTCGTCCCGGCGCGAATGATAGGTGACGATCACGTCCACGCCCTTACGGGCGAGGCTGAGCGCGGTGTTGCGGCCGATGCCGCGGCTGGCGCCGGTGACGAGCGCGATCTTCTGGGTGTCGGAATGGGTGGACATCGGATTTTCCCCGAACGGGTTTTCGATGGCCGGCATTTAGGCGTCGGGCGCGCTTCGCCCGATGCCGGGAACTCCTGACTACTTGCCTGATCCTCCAGGCCGTACTGGCGGAACGGCTCCCGCGCGCTAGATGATGTCCCTGGACGGGCGTCCCCCAGCCTTCGCCGGAGCCGCAGCATGACCCAGGCCCTGAAGACCGCGATCGAAGCCCTCGTCGGGCCCGACGGATCGGAATGCCGCCCGGTCAAGACCGCCGTCGACGGCCTGGTGGTGATGCGCAGCGAGGTTCCGACCCCGCTGCAGAGGATGATCTACCATCCTGTGCTTTGCCTGGTCCTCCAGGGCGTCAAGCAGGTGATGGCGGGCGAGCGGGTGTTCGAGTTCGGGGAAGGCCAATCGCTGATCGTCAGCTTCGACCTGCCCGTGCTCGGCCGCGTGACCCGCGCCAGCCGCGACGCGCCCTACCTGGCCCTGGCCCTGGACCTCGACCTGGGGATGATGGGCGAGATCATCGACCAGCTCGAACCGCTTCCGGCGCCGGTCGGGGACGCCTCGACCATCTTCGTCCACGAGGCGGACGAGGCCCTGATCGGCAGCGTGACCCGGCTGATGGACCTGTTGCGCCAGCCCCAGGCGATCCCGATCCTGCGGCCCGCCATCGTGCGGGAGATCCATTACTGGCTGCTCGCCGGCCGCCACGGCGCCGCGATCCGCAGCCTGATCCGGCCGGATAGCCACGTCCAGCGCATCGCCCGCGCCATCGCGGTGCTGCGCGGCGGGTTCGACCAGCCCATCCGGGTGGAACGGCTGGCCCAGGTGGCCGGGATGAGCGTCTCCTCGTTCCACCACCACTTCAAGGCGACGACCTCGATGACGCCGCTGCAGTACCAGAAGCAGCTGCGGCTGCTGGAGGCGCGCCGCCTGATGTTCGCTGACTCCGTCACCGCCGCCCGCGCCGCCTATCAGGTCGGCTACGAGAGCGTCTCCCAGTTCAGCCGCGAATATGCGCGCATGTTCGGCGCACCGCCCCGACGCGACCTCGCCACGGTGCGCTCCATCGCCGCTTGAGGCGCAGGGCCCTGCGGGAACCGGGCAGGGATCCCGGCGCGTTCCTGTCCGCAGGCGTATGTTTCCGTTTGGCTCCCGTTCATGTCTCCAGTGAAACATTCAGCTATGAGGGCTGGGGCGTCCGGCCACCCGAGGTTTCGCTGTCATGAAAAAAAGTCGTACGGGCCGCATCGCCATCCTGCTCGGATGCTCCAGCGCCGTGATCGCGCTGGCCGCCTGCAACCGCGGCGGTAGCACAACGGCCCAGAACACGGCCGCTCCGCCCCTGTCCGCCCTGCCCTTGACCACCGTCGACGCGCCCAGCGCCCCGGCCC
>JBARAK010000595.1:0-5186 GCA_049791955.1 Caulobacteraceae bacterium | reverse complement strand
GCGTCGCTGCGGAAGAAGGCCGGCGCATTGGCCGAAGCGGCCGGACGGGCCGTCGTCTCAGGTGCAGCAGGAGCGGGCGAGGTCGGCTGGGCCGCTGCGTCGGCTTCGGTGGCGAAATGCACCAGCGGCGAACCCACCGCATGGGTCTTGCCGGGCTCGCCGTGGATGGAGACGATCCGGCCGCTGACGGGCGAGGTGATCTCCACCGTCGCCTTGTCGGTCATCACCTCCACCAGCGGCTGGTCTTCCTCGACCACGTCGCCCGGCTTCACATGCCAGGCCACGATCTCGGCCTCGGCGGTGCCTTCGCCCAGGTCCGGGAGGCGGAAGGTGTAGTCGCCGGCTTCTGACGGCACAGCCTCAGGGCGCTCAGAGGGGGGGCGCTCAATGGGGGGCCGTTCGGCGGCGGGGGTGGTCGCAGGCGCCTCCCGCGCCTCGACGTTGCGCTGGCCGGATGGATTGGGGACCGGAGGCGGCTCCGCGGCGACCGCCGGGGCCTCGCCTTCGACCTCGAACTCGACCAGGATCCCGCCGACGGCGAACATCTCGCCCAGTTCGCCCCGGCGCACCGCGATCGTCCCCGTCACCGGCGAGGTGATCTCCACCGTCGCCTTGTCGGTCATCACCTCGACCAGCGGCTGGTCTTCCTTGACCCGGTCGCCGACGGCCACGTGCCACGCGACGATCTCCGCCTCGGCGGTGCCCTCGCCCAAGTCCGGCAGGCGGAAATTGAAGCGCGTCATGACCCTGCCTCCCCCTCAGCCCTGCATCGCCCGGCGCATGGCCTGGCCGACGCGCTGGGGACCGGGGAAATAGTCCCATTCGAAGGCGTGCGGATAGGGCGTATCCCAGCCCGTCACCCGCTCGATCGGGGCTTCCAGGTGATAGAAGCAGTTCTCCTGCACCAGGGCCGACAGTTCCGCGCCATAGCCGGAGGTGCGGGTGGCCTCGTGCACGATCACGCAGCGGCCGGTCTTCTTCACCGACGCCTCGATGGCCTCCAGGTCGACCGGGACCAGGGTGCGCAGGTCGATCACCTCGGCGTCGATGCCGGTGTCGGCCGCCGCCGCCAGGGCCACGTGCACCATCACCCCATAGGCCAGCACGGTCAGGGCCTTGCCCTCCCGCGCGATGGCCGCCTTGCCCAGCGGCACGGTGTAGTAGTCCGATGGCGTCTCGGCGGCCGGATGGCCAGCCCAGGGCGAGACCGGCTTCTCGTGGTGCCCGTCGAAGGGGCCGTTGTAAATGCGCTTGGGCTCCAGGAAGAGGACGGGATCGTCGTCCTCGATGGCGGAGATCAGCAGACCCTTGGCGTCGTAGGGGTTGGACGGGATCACCGTCTTCAGCCCGGCCACGTGGGTGAACAGGGCCTCCACGCTCTGGGAATGGGTGTTGCCGCCGAAGATGCCGCCGCCGTAGGGGCTGCGGATAGTCAGGGGCACGGTGAAATCCCCCGCCGAGCGGTAGCGGATGCGCGCGGCCTCCGACACCAGCTGGTCGTAGGCGGGGTAGATGTAGTCGGCGAACTGGATCTCCACGACCGGGCGCAGGCCGTAGGCGCCCATGCCGATCGCCGCGCCGACGATGCCGCCTTCCGCGATCGGGGCGTCGAAGCAGCGGGTCAGGCCATGCTTCTTCTGCAGCCCGTCGGTGACGCGGAACACGCCGCCGAAGAAGCCCACGTCCTCGCCGAAGATCAGGACGTCAGGGTCCTTCTCCAGCATGTTGTCGAGCGCCGAGTTCAGCGCCTGGATCATGTTCATGGCCGGCATGCTCAGACCCCCGCCTCTTGCTTCTGACGGATCAGGCGCCAGTCCATTTCCTTGTAGACGTCCTCGAACATGGTGGCCGCGTCCGGACGCGACTGGCCCAGGGTCCCGACCTTCTCGGCGACACGGGCGGCGGCCTTCACCTCCTCTGCGAGTTCGTCGGCGAGGGCTGCGTGCTGTTCGTTGGACCACTCGCCGAGCCCTATCAGGTGGGCGGCGAGCCGCAGCACCGGATCGCCCAGCGGCCAGGACCCCTGCTCGTCGGCGGGACGGTAGCGGGCCGGGTCGTCGGAGGTGGAGTGCTGGGCCGCGCGGTAGGTGAACAGCTCGATCACCGTCGCGCCGAGATTAGCCCGCGCCCGGTCCACCGCCCACTGCGTCGCCGCATGCACCGCCAGGAAGTCGTTGCCATCGACCCGAAGCGCCGGCAGGCCGTAGCCGACGCCGCGCGCGGCGAAGGTGGTCTGCTCGCCGCCGGCGATGCCGTGGAAGGCGCTGATGGCCCACTGGTTGTTGACGATGTTGAGGATCACCGGCGCCCGGTAGACGCTGGCGAAGGTCATGGCCGAGTGGAAGTCCCCCTCCGCCGTCGCCCCGTCGCCGATCCAGGCCGCCGCGATCTTGTCGTCGCCCTTGTAGGCCGAGGCCATGGCCCAGCCCACCGCCTGAGGATACTGCGTGCCCAGGTTGCCGGAGATGGTGAAGAAGCCGAATTCCTTGGACGAATACATGACCGGCAACTGCCGGCCTTTGATCGGGTCCGAGGCGTTGGAATAGATCTGGTTCATCATCGTCGTCAGCGGATAGCCGCGCGTGATGAGCAGCCCCTGCTGGCGATAGGTCGGGAAGCACATGTCTTCCTGCGTGAGCACCATCGCCTGGGCGCAGGCCACCGCCTCCTCGCCCGTGCACTTCATGTAGAAGCTGGTCTTGCCCTGGCGCTGGGCGCGGTACATGCGGTCGTCGAACGCGCGGGTCAGCATCATGGCGCGCAGCCCCTGGCGCAGGACGTCCGGCTCCAGGCGGGGATTCCAGGGGCCGACGGCGTGGCCCTCGTCGTCCAGCACCCGGATCAGGCCATAGGCCAGATCACGCATCTTCAGGGCCGGGGTGTCGATCTCCGGCCGCTCCGTCGAACCGGCCGCGGGCAGGTCCATGCCGGTGAAGTCCGGCGCGTCGCCCGGCCTGTTCTGGGGTTCAGGCACGTGAAGGCTGAGCGGGATGCTGTTCTTCATGCGTCCACCCTGAAGCCGCAATTCTCTTGTCGCGGACAAACCACCCCTTCAAACGCCGCTGAAGGGTTCATCGGCGCAGATAACGCGCCAATCTGAAAAATGCGATCCCATATCACCGCCAATCAGGCAAGAAAATTTCTTGGCATGCGCAGGCCGGGCGAGCCTCGCTCCGGCGCCTCCCCGGAACAACAGCGGGATGGCCCGATAAGCTCCCCCCGGAAGCTGCGACGTACGGGAAAGGGGAGCGAAACTGAGAAGTCTGCTATCCCTCCCTCCATGCCAGACGGCGACACCAGATCCACGCCCACCCGCGACCCCAAGACGGCCTTCGGACGCGGCTTCCTCTACGACCTCTGGTACTTCGTGGACCTGGGGACGGCGCTCCGGCCCGGGAAGCTCCAGCGCTACGAGGTGCTCGGCCAGCCGATCCTGCTCGGACGGGACGGCAAGGGCCAAGTCTACGCCCTGCGCGATATCTGCCCGCATCGCGCGGCCCCGCTGTCGGCCGGGCGGCTGGTCTCCGACCCGCAGGGCGCCCAGGCGGTGGAGTGCCCCTATCACGGCTGGACCTTCCGCACCGGAGACGGCGCCTGTTCGGCCATCCCTTCCCTCGCCGCCGGCCAGCAGATGGAGAGCGAGCGCATCCGCGTGCGCGCCTATCCGGTGCGCGAAAGCCAGGGGCTGGTGTTCGTCTATATCTCCGGCGACCAGCGCAAGCCGGCGACGCCGGACCATGAGCCGCCGACGTTCCCCGGCGCTGTGGGCGGCGCGCCCAAGATCGTCGAGCGGATGGATTTCGACAGCCACCTCGACCACGCCATCGTCGGCCTGATGGACCCCGCCCACGGCCCGTATGTGCACCAGCAGTGGTGGTGGCGCTCCACCACCAGCCAGCATGACAAGGCCAAGCGGTTCGAGCCGCGCGAGTGGGGCTTCGCCATGGCCCGCCACGCGCCGTCCAAGAACAGCCGCGCCTACCGCCTCCTGGGCGGCGCGCCGGAGACCGAGATCACCTTCCGCCTGCCCGGCCTGCGCTGGGAGCATGTGAAGGTGGGCGAACGCCAGGTGCTGGCCCTGACCTGCCTCACGCCGGTGAACGACACCAAGACCCGCATCACCCAGGTGATCTGGTCCGACCACTGGGCCTTCGCCCTGCTCAAGCCCGTGATCCGAGCCGGCGCCCGCCGCTTCCTGCACCAGGACGGCGATATGGTGAACCTGCAGAACCAGGGCCTGCGCTACGATCCGCCGTTGCTATGGATCGACGACGCGGACAAGCAGGCCAAGTGGTACCAGGCGCTCAAGCGCGAATGGGAAGCCTCACGCCGCGAGGATCGCCCGTTCGTCAATCCGGTGGAGGCCACCACCCTCCGGTGGCGAAGCTAGGGACTGCACTGGAGGAACGAACGCCCTATGGCGTCGCCTTCCGGAACGGCATAAGTGCGCGCCATGGAAATCTTCATCAATATCCTGATCGCCGTCGCCATGCTGGCGGTGGTCGCGAGCCTGGGCATGGGCGTGTTCTCGATGCTGAAGGG
Source organism: Caulobacteraceae bacterium (assembly GCA_049791955.1). GTDB lineage: Bacteria > Pseudomonadota > Alphaproteobacteria > Caulobacterales > Caulobacteraceae > CAHJWH01. Next base: position 644 of record JBARAK010000595.1, on the reverse strand, counting down.
CGGCGAGTACGGACGCGCCAACTCCAACAAGTTCATGCGCTACCGGGTGATGTCGCAGGCGGTGGCGATCGTGCTGATCGTCATCGGCTTCATCTACAAGGCCAGCCACCACTAGGATGCTCCGGCCTGCAAATGCGGGCGGACTTGATCTGACATCCCTTCCCTGCCGGAATGGGTGGAGAATGGCGCCTCGACCTTCCCCAGTCCCGGAGCCGCCCGCATGGTCCTGCTGAACAAGATCTACACCCGCACCGGCGACGGCGGGGACACCGGGCTCGCCACCGGCGAGCGGGTCAGGAAGCACGACCTTCGCGTCGACGCCTATGGCGAGGTGGACGAGGCCAACGCCTGCATCGGCCTGGTCCGGCTGCACACGGCGGCTGACGAGACCCTCGATCCGATCCTCGAGCGGGTCCAGAACGAGCTGTTCGATCTGGGGGCCGACCTGGCCACGCCGGAGCGCGAGGGCAAGCCCCTCGGCTGGGAGCCCCTGCGGATCGTGCAGGCCCAGGTCGACCGGCTGGAGCAGGACATCGACCGGCTGAACGCCGAGCTGGCGCCGCTGACCAGCTTCATCCTGCCGGCCGGCTCGCCCGCGGCCGCCGGCCTGCACCTGGCGCGCACGGTCTGCCGCCGGGCGGAGC
>JBARAK010000594.1:0-3644 GCA_049791955.1 Caulobacteraceae bacterium | reverse complement strand
CTTGCGATGGGAAGGTGAGGGGTCGCGCTACGCTGTCAGCGATCCCCGAAATCCACCGTCGCGAGACCCCTCATCCTCCCCAGCAAAGCTGGGTCCCCTCCTTCTCCCGCAAGGGGAGAAGGCGTTTAGGGCTACTTCCCCGTATCGCCCGGCTTGTTCGGGTCGGCCGGGGCCGGGCATTCGGCGCTGATGCGGTGGGCGTCGGTGGTGGCGTCGCCGGGGATCTCGATGCCGGCGGTCAGCATGTAGTGGAAGTGCGCCACCAGGTGGAAATGCTCGGGCTCGTAGGCGCCCTTGATCGCCACCGTCAGGGTGCGCCCCTTCTTGTCCTTGCAGACCCCGTGGAAGCTGGCCTGGCCGCCGCCGACGCGGCGCTGGTCGTAGGTGCAGCTGTAGTGGCGGGTGGCGGGGGCGGTCAGCCACTGCTCGACCTGGTCGGCGGTCAGGCACTTGCGCGAGACCTTGGTGGAGGAGAACAGCACCTCCACCGTGTCGCTGCTCTCCCAGTAGCCGGGGAGGATGGTGCTCTCCGCGGCGCCGGCGGCGGTGGGCAGGCAGCAGGCGCCGAGCAGGACGGCGCCGAGCGCGATACGGGTAAGCGACATGGGGCGAAGTATCCGAGGCTATTGGGGCCGGACTGCGGTCATCATGTAGTTGATGCTGGCGTCGGGGGTCAGCGACCAACTGTCTCCGAGCGGGTTATAGGCCACGCCGAACGGGCCCTCCACCGCCAGGGGCTCGGGCGAGAGGAACAGCCGCACCTCGTCGGGGGTGAGGAACTTGCGCCAGTCGTGGGCGCCCCGGGGCAGCCAGCCCAGGACGTATTCCGCCCCGATCTTGGCGAAGGCCAGGGCCTTCAGGGTGCGGTTCATGGTGGCCACCACCATCAGGCCGCCGGGCTTGAGCAGGTGGGAGGCGTCGCGCAGGAAGCGGCCGGGGTCGGAGACGTGCTCGACCACCTCCATGTTCAGGATGAGGTCGAACGGCGGCTGGCCGGCGGCCAGCAGCTCTTCCACGGTGATGTTGCGATAGGCGATCTCCAGCCCCTGCTCGGCGGCGTGGGCCGAGGCGACCCCGATGTTCTTGGCCGAGGCGTCGATCCCGGTCACCTCGAAGCCCAGCCGGCGCATGGGCTCGCTGAGCAGGCCGCCGCCGCAGCCGATGTCGAGCAGGCGCAGCCCCTCGAACGGGCTCCTGGCGGTGATGTCGCGCCCGAACCGCGCAGCCGCCTGGTCGCGGATAAAGGCCAGCCGCACCGGATTGAAGCGGTGGAGCGGGGCGAACTTGCCCTTGGGGTCCCACCACTGGGCGGCGATGCGGGAAAACTTCTCCACTTCGGCCGGATCGACGGAGAAAGATTGCGCGGCGGCGCTCATGGTTACATGTCCTTGCGCATTGCGGCGCGACGCGCCCGCAGCTAAGGACGCGCTTCGCGTTCCAGATGCCCCCCGTTTTCTTCGCCGACAAGAGGTCCGGCGCCGGCGAGGGGCGACGGCGCGCCGACGGAAGGCCAAAGAACACAGGATGGCGGGACGGCGATGACTTCGCGTCTGGTGATGAAGTTCGGCGGCACTTCCGTGGCGGACCTCGAGCGTATCCGCCGCGTGGCGCGCCTGGTCGCGGCCGAGGTGCGCGCCGGCCACAAGGTGGCGGTGGTGGTCTCGGCCATGTCCGGCAAGACCAACGAGCTGGTCGCCTGGACCGACACCGCCGGCCGCGCCGCCGAGGGCCTCGCCCCCGGCGACGACGAGTACGACGCGGTGGTGGCCTCGGGCGAGCAGGTGACCGCCGGCCTGCTGGCCAAGGTGCTGCGGCACGACGGACTGGACGCCCGCTCCTGGATGGGCTGGCAAATCCCGATCCTCACCGACGACGCGCATGGCTCCGCCCGCATCGAGGATATCCCGGCCGACGCGCTCGGCGACAGCATCGACGGCGGGACGGTGGCGGTGATCGCCGGCTTCCAGGGCGTCACCCGCTCGGGCCGGATCGCGACATTGGGACGCGGGGGCTCCGACACCTCGGCGGTGGCGATCGCGGCGGCCCTGAAGGCGCTACGCTGCGACATCTACACCGACGTCGACGGGGTCTACACCACCGACCCCCGGATCGAGCAGCGCGCCCGGCGCATCGCCAAGATCTCCTACGAGGAGATGCTGGAGATGGCCTCGCTCGGCGCCAAGGTGCTGCAGACCCGTTCCGTCGAGATGGCCATGGCGCACCAGGTGCCCGTGCGCGTGCTCTCAAGTTTCACCGAACCCGGGGAAGCCGACCCCGCCCAAACCGGCACCATCGTCTGTGCGGAGGAGGAGATCGTGGAGAAGCGGATCGTCAGCGGGGTCGCCTATAGCCGCGACGAGGCCAAGATCACCCTGTACGGCGTGCCGGACCATCCGGGCGTCTCGTCGAAGATCTTCTCGGGCCTGGCCGACGCCAACGTCAACGTGGACATGATCGTCCAGTCCCACGCCCGCACCGCCAACACCGCCAACATGGAATTCACCGTCGGTCGGCGCGACGCGCAGCGGGCGCTGGAGATCGTGCGCGGCCACCAGTCCGAGATCGGCTTCGAGGACGTCGCCTGCGACGAGAACGTGGCCAAGGTCTCGGTGGTGGGCGTGGGCATGCGCAGCCATGCGGGCGTCGCCAAGACCATGTTCAGCGCCCTGGCCGAGCGCGGGGTCAACATCCAGGTGATCTCCACCTCGGAGATCAAGATCAGCGTCCTGATCGACGCCGCCTACACCGAACTGGCCGTCCGCGCCCTGCACGCGGCCTACGGCCTGCAGGACGAGTAGGGAAATCTCCTCCCCTGCGAAGCGGGGGAGGCAATTCTGGCTATGCGCGGGTTTTCAGAACCCGCTCATTCCCGCGAAGGCGGGAATCCAGATCAAATGCGCCGACGTATGAGGCTGAATCTGGGTCCCCGCCTTCGCGGGGAAGAGCGGATTTATAGAAAACGCGAGCGCCATTTACCCGCCCTCCTCAGGGGAGGAGGATCAAACCGGCCATACCTTGAAGTGCTTGGACAGCTTCAGGCCCTGCCGCTGGTAGTGCGAGCCGTGGAAGCCGTAGAGGCGCGAGGGGCGTTCGGTCAGGGGTTCGTAGACCAGCCGGGCCACGGTCTGGCCGTCCTCCAGCAGGAACGGGGTCTCGTGGCTGCGCACCTCCAGCACGGCGCGCGAACCGGCGCCCAGCGCCTCCTCGGTGCCGAAGCCGGGGTCGAAGAAGCCGGCGTAGTGGACCCGGAACTCGCCGACCGAAGGATCGATCGGGGTCATCTCGGCCGCCTGGTCGGCGGGAATCTCGATCGCCTCCTTGGAGGCCAGGATGTAGAACTCGCCCGGGTCCAGCAGCAGTTCGCCCACGCCGTGCCGGTTGGGGCGCGACTCCAGCGGCTGCCAGAAGTCGCGCGGGTCGTGGCCGTCCTCCTTGTCCAGGTCGACCACCCCGGCGTGGCGGCGGGCGCGGAAGCCGGCCAGGCCGCCGGTCAGGTCCACGCCGACGTTGCAGGTGGCCAGCTTGGGCGGTTCGCCGCGCTTGAGGCGCAGCTGGTTCAGCCGCGTGCCGGTGCGCACCAGCACCGAGAAGGTCTGGGGCGCGATCTCCAGGTACAGCGGGCCGGAATACCCCTCGGCCACGTC
>JBARAK010000593.1:0-1740 GCA_049791955.1 Caulobacteraceae bacterium | reverse complement strand
GGTGATGATCCTGGGCGGCGGCGTCTCGGGCGAGAACGCGGCCCAGATGGCGGTCGGCATGTGCGCCGACGTCACCCTCTACGACATCAACCCCTCGCGCCTGGCCCAGCTCGACGCGCAGTTCGGCGGCCGGCTGAAGACCCAGTTCTCGGCCCGCGACGCCATCCTGCACGGCCTGAAGGAAGCCGACCTGGTGATCGGCGCGGTGCTGGTCGCCGGCGCCGCCGCCCCCAAGCTGGTGCGTCGCGTCGACCTGGCCGGCATGAAGAAGGGCTCGGTCCTGGTGGACATCTCCATCGACCAGGGCGGCTGCTTCGAGACCAGCCGGCCGACCACCCATGCCGAACCCACCTTCGAGGTGGATGGCGTGGTGCACTACTGCGTGGCCAACATGCCGGGCGCGGCTCCGATCACCTCGACCTACGCCCTGGGCGCCGCCACCGCCCCCTATGTGATGAAGCTGGCCAACCTGGGCGTCGCCGCCGCCTTCGCCGAGGACCCCGGCTTCGCCGCCGGCCTCAACGTCAAGGCCGGCAAGCTGACCTGCCGCCCGGTCGCCGAGTCGCTCGGCATGCTGGACCTGCTGGCCTGATCCTGAGCGCCTTCTCCCCTTGCGGGAGAAGGAGGGGACCCACGAAGTGGGGAGGATGAGGGGTCGACGAACGTTGGCCTTCGGGATCGCTGACAGGACGGCGCGACCCCTCACCCTCCCATCGCAAGCGATGGCCCCCCCCTCTCCCGCAAGTGGGAGAGGGAATCCACTCCGCGGATGCGCGCCCGGCGAAACGGCGCTATTCCGCCGCTCATGCCAGCCCCCCTCGCCCGCCCCCGCGTCCACGCCCTCGCCGAGTCCAAGGTGCGGGAGGTGGCCAACGCCGGGTTCGGACAGCCGGGCGTGCTGCGGTTCTGGTTCGGCGAGAGCGATCGCGCCACGCCGGACTACATCCGCGCCGCCGCGGTCGAGGCGCTGGGCGCCGGGCGCACCTTCTACACCCACAACCAGGGCCGGCCTGAGCTGCGCGCGGCGCTGGCCGACTACCTCCAGGCCCTGCACGGCTGCGAGATCGCCCACGACCGGCTGTCGATCACCAGCTCGGGCGTGTCGGCGCTGATGATCGCCATGCAGGCGGTGCTGGACCCCGGCGACCGCGTGGTGGCGGTCACCCCGGTATGGCCGAACCTGGTCGAGATCCCCCGCATCCTCAACGCCGAGGTCACCGAGGTCTCGCTCGAACCCCGCGACGGCGTCTGGGCCCTGGACTTCGACCGCCTGCTCGACGCCATCACCCCGGGAACCCGGCTGGTGCTGCTGAACTCGCCCAACAACCCGACCGGCTGGGTGCTGCCGGCCGAGCTGCGGGCCCCGCTGCTGGCCCACTGCCGCCGCCTGGGCGCGTGGCTGCTGGCCGACGACGTCTACGAGCGGCTGAGCTTCGATCCGGCCGCCCGCAACGCCCCCTCGTTCCTGCCGCTGGCCGGGCCCGAGGACCGGCTGATCAGCACCAACAGCTTCTCCAAGGCCTGGCTGATGACCGGCTGGCGGCTGGGCTGGATCGTCGCACCGGCCAGCCTGCACGGCGACCTGGGCAAGCTGCTGGAGTTCAACACCTCGTGTGCGCCCGACTTCGTGCAGGCCGGCGGCGAGGTCGCCCTGCGCCAGGGCGAGCCCCACATCGCCGAACTGCGCACCAGCCTGACCGCCAACCGCGACCGGCTGGTCGCCGGCCTGCGCGCCCTGCC
>JBARAK010000592.1:0-12962 GCA_049791955.1 Caulobacteraceae bacterium | reverse complement strand
CCACAGGCTGGGCGGGATCAGCAGGTCGCCGATCTTGCTGGACTCCGCCTCGATCGCCACCGGACGCTGCGGATCGAACGCGCCCAGGGCCGCCCATAGCCGGCTCTCGAACAGCTTCTGGTGCGGCTGCGGCCGGCCGGGACGGGCGCCGAACAGCGAGCCGCGATGGCTGGCCAGCTCTTCGAGGTCCAGGGCCTGGACCCCCCGCGCCGCCAGCCGCTGCAGCATCTCGGTCTTGGCCACGCCGGTATGGCCGGCCAGCAGCACCGGCTTCAGCGTCAGCGGGGTCTCGTAGAGGGCCTCCACCACCTGCCGGCGATAGGTGGCGTGGCCGCCCTTCAGCACGGTGGTGCGCCAGCCGATCTGGGCCAGGATCGTGGCCATGGCCGCGGAGCGCTGGCCGCCCCGCCAGCAGTAGACCAGGGGCCGGTACGTCGCCGGCCGGTCGCGCAGCGGGCCCTTCAGGTGCTCGCCGATGTTGCGCACGATCAGGGCCGCGCCGAGCCGGCGGGCCTGGAATTTCGATTCCTGTACGTAGATGGTCCCGACCTCGGCGCGTTCGTCATCGCTCAGCACCGGCAGGTTCACTGCGCCCGGCGCGTGATCCTCGGCGAACTCCGACGGACTGCGCACGTCGATGACCTCGTCGAAGGCCTGGGCCCAGGTCTGCAGATCGTAGCGTTCCACCGTTTTGTACATCGCCGCACTCATCGGGTCGGGCGGGAAGGGTTGCAAGCCGGTGAGGCGAAAAACCTCTGGCCGGATTTTGGCATGGCGTGCGCGGTTAATTCCAGCAGAAGGCGGGGCGGATCGTCCTGAAGTCCCTCGTTGCGTGTGTATATCCGCGTGATCTTGAGCATTCGCGGAAGGCTTTGGAGTCCGCGTTAGATAACTGGCAACGCTAAGGCGTCTACGATCGGAGCCGAGTGTGGGGCTGACCTGAGGTGGGCGGGGCGGTCGCCACGTTTGCCTTGGGGGCGACTATGATCGGCTATCTCGCGAGCGCATTCCTCGCGATCTCCACCACCTTGCCTGCGCCGGCGGCCACGCCGCCGAACGGATGGCTCGCCAGCCAGGCCTGCACCAAGGCGATCGTCCAGCAGACGCCGGGCCACTTCCTGAAGGCGCCGGCCGATCAGCTGGTCGAGGTCGACCGAGGCGCGGGCGTCGTCGGCGGGGTTCCCGTCTGTCGCTTCGGCATCTCGCTGGTCCGGGCCCACGACCCCAGACCGAGCCGCTACATCCTGGGGGTTGGAACCGACCTTGGGCCGGGCCTTGTGCTGCGCGAGGGGGTCTGGCGGCCCGACGACTGGCAGGTGGCCTATGACGTCCAGGTGGTGCGGCTGCAGCCCTTCACCCGCGACCAGGTGCTGATCTCCGAGACCGCCAGCCATGGCGGCGAACAGGACACGGTGGTGAGCCTGGTCTCGTTCACCTCCGACTTTCCCGCCCCGGTCACCCTGCTGAGGGTGCGCGACGTCGGCCGGCTCAGCCTGCGGGTGCTTGCGGACCGCATCCGCATCACCGGCTTCCAGCAGACCGGCGCCTGCACCGCCTGCGGCCGGATGGCGTCCATCGAGCTGCAATACGACCGCGCCGCGCGGGGGCTGGCGCTGCTGGATCCGACGCCGGCCAACGTACAGTTCTACCGCCAGATCCACGTCAGCGGCTGACGGGCGCCGGCGGGGTGTCCGTTTCGCCGAACACCCAGGTCCTGAACAGAGCCGACAGGTCACGGCTGCTCGCCGCCTCGAAGGCCCGTTCGAGGTCGGCGGCGCTGACGCTGCGCCCGGCGTTGGCGCGGGTGTAGCTGCGAAGCCCATCCCAGAAGGCGGTCTCGCCCAGCTCCGAGCGCAGCAGGTCGAGGAAGACCACTGATTTCGAATAGGCGATGCGCCGCTTGGCGCTCAGCGACGGGTAGTCGCCAGCGTAGCTGAGCGGCACGTCGAAGTTGGCCGCCTTGGCGGCGGCCCAGCCAGCGTTCGCGCTGGCGATCGCCCGGTCGTAGGCCGCGCGCCCCCAGCGCTGCTCCTTGTAGGCCGCGACCATGAACACGGTCAGCCCTTCGTTCAGCCAGAGCTCCTTCCAGTCGGCGCAGGTCACCAGGTTGCCCCACCACTGGTGCGCCAGTTCGTGGGCGACGATCCCGTCCTTCTGCGGATCGGTCAAGATGGGCTCGATCGATCCCTTCTCGATCATCGACAGGGAGGCGTCCTCCTGGTCGCCATAGCTGTCGACCAGCACCTGGGTGTAGCTCGGCTCGGGTGGAGGCAGGCCCGCCTTCGACTGGTAGAAGGCGATCATCCGGCTGGTGTCGGCGAACATCTGCCGGACGCGCTGTGGTGTTTCCCCGGCGTACAGCACAGACAATCCCGTCCGCCCGGCCAGGGGCTCCCGCGCGTAGCGCCCCGCGGCGAACCCGAACAGATAGGCTGGGTAGGGCCGGTCCTCGCGCCAGCGCCAGGTCTCGCGATCCGGGCCGGACGAGCGGCGCGAGACCAGCCGCCCGGGCGCGACCGCATCCATGCCCGTGGGCAGGGTCAGGGCGAGCTGCAGCGTCGCCCGGTCGCCGGGGCGATCGTCGTCGCAGATCATCGCCGCGCAGGTGAAGAAGCCGGTGTGGATCTCCTGCGGCGTGAAGACCAGGTTGCTGGTCGGGCGGCCGGTGAAGCTGACCGTCAGGGTGGCGGTCTCGCCCTTCGCCAAGCGGCGGGGCAGGTGCAGGATCAGCCGCTTTCCCTCGACGGCCGAGGTGACGCTGTCCATCCCGTCCAGCGAGGCGTTCAACGCCAGGCCGTTGGCGGTGAACGAGAGGGTGTCCAGGCCATCCGACAGGCTGCGGAACCGCAACCGCTCGACGCCGGACAGCACGCCGGTGGCGAAGTCAGGCGTCAGGCTGATCTCGTAGGACAGCGACTGGAATGTTCCGGACTGCGGGGTCTGGGACGGTTGGGCGGCGGTGGCCCGAAGCGGCGACGAGCCGAGGATAGCAGCCACGCTGACCGCCAGCGCCAGGCGCATGACCCTCATGATCACACCTCGTCCGGAGCGCCACGCCGCGATCCCGGTTTAGGGCGCAAAGCCGAGCTGCGCTATAGCGGGCAGGGGCGGGGGCGTCCTTCGATTCCACAACCCGGAGACGGCGGAATGAGCAGCGATCTCGTGCGTATCACCGCGGCGGACGTGGCGGAATCGGCGCCGCTGGGCGAAGCCCTGCTCGCGCTGAACAACGCCCATGCGATGGAGCTGTCCTGGCTGGAGCCGGAGCGGCTTCGGCGCCTGGTCGGGCAGGCATTCCAGGCCACGCGCATCGGGGAGGTCGAGGCCTTCCTGTTGGCGTTCGACCAGGACGCCGACTACGACAGCCCTAACTTCCTTTGGTTCCGTGATCGCTACCCACGCTTCGTCTATGTCGACCGGATCGTGGTCGCCGCCGCCGCCCGCGGGCGCGGCCATGCGCGCCGCATCTACCTCGACCTGTTCGAGCACGCCCTCCGCGCCGGCCACGACCAGGTGGTCTGCGAGGTCAACTCCGACCCGCCCAATCCTGCATCAGACGCCTTCCACGCCGGGCTCGGCTTCACCGAAGTCGGTGCGGGATCGATCCACGGCGGCGCCAAGACGGTCACCTACCTGACGCGCCGGCTGGTCCCGTAAGGGCGGGGTGTCAGCCAGGCGGGCCGAAGTCGGCGTTCGCGAGTGTCGGGCGCATTTTTGAGCGTGGGCGCTTGCGACGGGAACAAAACGAGAATAAGAACAAAGCCGCAACACGAAGGGGTTCGCCATGATCCGTTTAGCTCGCGACTCGATGGCTCTTGCGTCCGTCGGCGGCTTCGTCTGGATGGTATGTGCGGCGGTTCAGTTCGTGCGGTGAGTCGCGCCGCCTGAGGTTTGGAGGCGGCCATGGACGAGCGGCGGGATTCTGCTTCGGACGCCGCCGCCAAGGGGTTCGTGCACCTGCGGGTGCGCTCGGCCTACTCGCTGCTCGAAGGCGCCATCAAGGCCGCCGACATCGCCGGGCTCTCGATCAAGAGCGGCATGCCGGCCGCGGCCCTGACCGACCGGGCCAACCTGTTCGGGGCGCTCGAATTCTCCCAGTACATGAAGGACAAGGGCGTCCAGCCGATCATCGGCTGCGCCCTGCCGGTGTCGGGCATCGGGGAGGGGCCGCCCGAACGCTGGGCGCGGCGCCCGACCGTGGTGCTGCTAGCTCAGGACGAGACCGGGTGGCTGAACCTCACCGCCTTGTCCTCCATGGCCTACCTCGAAGGCGACGGGGAAGAGCCGCGCGTGCCCTGGGCGGCGGTGGAGGCCCACGCCGCGGGGCTGATCCTGCTTTCCGGTGGTCCAGATGGGCCGATCAATCCGCTCTACGTGGCTGGCAAGACCGCCGATGGCGACGCGGCCCTGGCGCAGATGCAGGCGGTGTTCGGCGACCGCTTCTATGTCGAGCTGCAGCGCCATGGCCTGCCGGTCGAGATCGCGGCCGAGCGTGGGCTGGTGGACTGGGCCTACGCCAACGACGTCCCGCTGGTCGCCACCAACGACGTCTATTTCGCCGAATCCAGCATGCACGAGGCGCACGACGCCCTGCTGTGCGTGTCCGACAGCACCTTCCTGGGCGAGGTCGACCGGCGCAAGGTCACCGACCAGCACTGGTTCAAGCCGTCGGTGGCGATGCGCGAGACCTTCGCCGACCTGCCGGAGGCCTGCGACAACACCCTCGACATCGCGCGGCGCTGCGCCTTCCTGGTCTCCAAGCGCGATCCGATCCTGCCGCGCTTCGACACCGGCGCGGGCCGTTCGGAGGCCGAGGAACTGGCCCACCAGGCGCGCGAAGGCCTGAAGGCGCGGCTGGCCAAGCATCCGCCCTCGGTGCCGGAGGAGGACTACTGGGCCAGGCTGGAGCGCGAGATCGGCATCATCCAGCAGATGGGCTTTCCCGGCTACTTCCTGATCGTGTCGGACTTCATCAAGTGGTCCAAGGCGCACGGCATTCCGGTGGGGCCGGGCCGGGGATCGGGCGCGGGCTCGCTGGTGGCCTACGCCCTGACCATCACCAACCTGGACCCGCTGCGGTTCGGCCTGCTGTTCGAGCGCTTCCTCAATCCGGAGCGGGTGTCGATGCCCGACTTCGATATCGACTTCTGCCAGGAGCGGCGGGACCAGACCATCTCCTACGTCCAGCAGAAGTACGGGCTGGACCGGGTGGCCCAGATCATCACCTTCGGCACCCTGCAGGCCCGCGCAGTGCTGCGCGACGTCGGCCGGGTGATGCAGCTGCCGCTCGGGCTGGTGGACCGCTTGGCCAAGATGGTGCCGGCCAACCCGGCCAATCCCGTCACCCTGGCCCAGGCGCTGGAGATCGAGCCCAGGCTGCAGCAGGCCCGGCGCGACGACGCCTCGGTCGCGGGCCTGCTCGACGTGGCGCTGAAGCTGGAGGGCCTGTACCGCAACGCCTCGACCCACGCCGCCGGCATCGTGATCGGCGACCGGCCGCTGGTCGAGCTTGCGCCGCTCTATCGCGATCCGCGTTCAGACATCCCGGCTACCCAGTTCAACATGAAGTGGGTGGAGTCCGCGGGCCTGGTGAAGTTCGACTTCCTGGGCCTGAAGACCCTGACGGTGCTGGACCGGGCGGTGCAGCACCTCAAGAAGCGCGGCTACCTGCTGGACCTCGACACCCTCTCGCTGGACGACAAGCCGAGCTACGACCTGTTCAGCTCGGGCCAGACGGTGGGGGTGTTCCAGTTCGAAAGCCAGGGGATGCGCGACGCGCTGCGGAAGCTGCAGCCGAGCGTGATCGAGGACATCACCGCGCTGGGCGCCCTCTACCGGCCGGGGCCCATGGACAACATTCCGGCCTATGTCGACTGCAAGCACGGTCGCAAGGAGCCGGACATGCTCCATCCGACCCTGGAGCCGATCCTCAAGGAGACCTACGGCGTCATCATCTACCAGGAACAGGTGATGCAGATCGCCCAGATCCTGTCGGGTTATTCGCTGGGCGAGGCCGACCTGCTGCGCCGCGCGATGGGCAAGAAGAAAAAGGAGGAGATGGACGCCCAGAAGATTCGTTTCGCCGCCGGGGCGAAGGAAAAGGGCGTCGATCCAAAGCAGGCGGAATCCATCTTCGAACTGGTGGCCAAGTTCGCCGGTTACGGCTTCAACAAGAGCCACGCGGCGGCCTATGCGCTGGTCAGCTACCAGACGGCGTGGCTGAAGGCGAACGCGCCGGTCGAGTTCTTCGCCGCCTCGATGAGCCTCGATCTGTCCAACACCGATCGACTGGCGATCTTCTACCAGGACGCCCGCCGCTTTAAGGTCTCGGTGCGTCAGCCCGACATCAACCGCTCCGGCGCCGACTTCGAGGTGGAGGACGGCGAGGTGCTCTACGCGCTGGGGGCCATCCGTAACGTGGGCCTCACCGCCATGCAGCACGTGGTTGAGGTCCGCAACGCCGGCGGTCCGTTCCGCGACCTGTTCGATTTCCTGGAACGGATCGACACCCGCTCGGTCAACAAGCGCGCGATCGAGAACCTGGCCCGCGCGGGCGCCTTCGACAGCCTGCATCCGAACCGCACCCAGATCGTCGCCTGCGCCGATACCCTGATCGCCTACGCCCAGAGCATGACCGCCGAGCGGGACTCCGCCCAGGTGAACCTGTTCGGCGGCGATTCCACCGCATCGCGTCCGCGCTTGCAGGTGGTCGATCCCTGGGTGCACGGCCAGCAGCTCGACGAGGAACTGGCGGCGGTGGGCTTCTACCTCAGCGGCCACCCGCTGGAGGCGCTGTCGGAGGTGCTGCGCCGCAAGCGCACCGTGTTCATGGCCGAAGCCGGCGCGCTGGCCGAGGCCGGCCACGAGGCCTTCCGCATGGCCGGGGTGGTGCGACGCAAGCAGGAGCGCCCCTCCAAGTCGGGCGAGAAGTTCGCCTTCGTCACCCTGTCGGACCCGACCGGCGACTTCGAGGTGCTGTTCCCGCCCGAGAGCCTGCGCAAGTGCCGCGAGCTGCTGGAGCCCGGCCGCTCGGTCATGGTCAAGGTCCGCTGCAAGGGCCGCGATGGCGAGGTGCGTTTCTTTGGCGACGACGCCGAGGCGTTGGACGCGGTGGTGGCCAACGCGGCCTCGGCCTTGCGGGTGTTCGTCTCGCCCGAGCAGGCGGTGGTGGACACCCTGAAGAAGCGCCTTCAGGGCGTCGGATCGTCCGAGCGGGGCGGGGAAGTCACCGTGGTCGCCAGCGTTCCCGGCGGCGCCGAGGTTGAGGTGCGGCTGCCCGGCCGCTTCACCCTGGACGCCACCCTGCGTGGGGCGCTGAAGACCGCGCCGGGGGTGCTGTATCTCGAGGACGCCTGACGTCTGAGGGGAGAGTATCCTCGTTTTCCGCGCGTCCGGATCGGGGATGTTGCGCGAAGGCTTGATATTTCGCTCGATTTTCCTTACATCCGCGACCATCCCACACGCAGACGTGCGGTCGGGCGGCTTTGGCTGTCTGGTCGCTTCCGGCGCTCGAAAGGGCGGTCTTGTCTGCGGAGGCCTACCGGAAATAGGAAAACAGACGTCATGGCTTTGCCTGAATTCAATATGCGCCAGATGCTTGAAGCAGGCGCCCACTTCGGCCACCAGACCCACCGCTGGAACCCGAAGATGCAGCGCTATATCTTCGGATCGCGCGCCAACATCCACATCATCGACCTGTCGCAGTCCATCCCGCTGCTGCATCAGGCGCTGCTCAAGGTGCGCGAAGTGGCGGCCGGCGGCGGTCGCGTGCTGTTCGTGGGGACCAAGCGCCAGGCGCAGGACCCGGTGGCGATGGCGGCCAAGCGCTGCGCCCAGTACTACGTCAACCACCGCTGGCTGGGCGGCACGCTCACCAACTGGCGCACCATCTCCGGCTCGATCGCGCGTCTGCGCGAACTGGAAGGCCTGCTCGACGGCCATGGCGAAGGCCGCTCCAAGAAGGAGCTGCTGACCCTGACCCGCGAGCGTCTGAAGCTGGAGCTGTCGCTGGGCGGCATCAAGGACATGGGCGGCATCCCCGACCTGATGTTCGTGATCGACACCAACAAGGAGTCGATCGCCATCCAGGAAGCCCGCAAGCTCAACATCCCGGTGGTGGCCATCCTGGACACCAATTCCGATCCGGAAGGCGTCGCCTATCCGGTGCCGGGCAACGACGACGCGGCCCGCGCGCTGCAACTCTACTGTGACCTGATCGCCGACTCGGTGCTGGATGGCTTGGCCGCTGGCCAGTCCGCCTCGGGCGTGGACCTGGGCGCGGCGGAAACGCCGGCCGTGGAGCCCGCCCTGCGCGAGGCCCCCGTGGTCGAACAGGCTCCCGTGGTGGAAGCGGCTCCGGCCGAAACCACTTCGGAAGCCCCCGCTTCGGAAGCCCAGGACGCCGTGACCGAAGAGCAGGCCTCGGCCTGAACTAAGAACGTTGGAGCGTGACGGGCGCCGAAAACCGGCATCCACTCTTGGCCGTCACGCTCTAATTCCGCGGCCCGCACCGCAATGGGCCGCGGCTGAGATGGTTTCGACATGCGGCCTCGCTAGTTTGCGGGGCCGCATAGATTCGTTTTGAAACATTGCTGAAGGAGAGAGCCATGGCCGAAATCACGGCTGCGCTCGTTAAGGACCTGCGCGAAAAGTCCGGCGTTGGCATGATGGACTGCAAGAAGGCGCTCACCGAGACCAACGGCGACATCGAAGCCGCCATGGACTGGCTGCGCACCAAGGGCCTGTCCAAGGCCGCCAAGAAAGCTGACCGTATCGCCGCCGAAGGCCTCGTGGCCGTGGCGCTGCGCGACGACGGCAAGGGCATGACCGGCGCCGCCGTTGAGGTGAACGCCGAGACCGACTTCGTGGCCCGCAACGACAAGTTCCAGGCCGCCGCCCGCGCGATCGCCAAGACCGCTCTGAGCGTCGACGGGGGCGTGGACAAGCTGGCCGAGGCCAAGGTCGAGGGCGGCGAAACCGTGGGCGAACTGCTCACCGGCCTGATCGCCACCATCGGTGAGAACATGACCGCGCGCCGCATGGCTCGCTTCGTGGTGACCGAAGGCGTGGTGGCGGCTTACGTCCACAACGCCGTGGCGCCGGAACTTGGCCGCATCGGCGTGCTGGTGGCCCTGCAGTCCTCGGCCGGCGACAAGGCGGCCCTGACCGACCTCGGCCGCAAGATCGGCATGCACATCGCCGCCACCTCGCCCCTGTCGCTGTCGGTTGACGACATCGATCCGGCGGCGGTGGATCGTGAGCGCGCCATCTTCAGCGAGCAGGCCCAGCAGTCGGGCAAACCCGCCGCGGTGATCGAGAAGATGGTCGAAGGCCGGATCCGCAAGTTCTACGAGGAAGTCGTGCTGCTGAAGCAGGCCTTCGTCATGAACCCGGACCAGACCATCGAGCAGCTCCTGGCCGAACAGGCCAAGACGCTCGGCGCCCCGGTCCAGCTGGTCGGCTTCACCCGCCTGGCCCTGGGCGAAGGCGTGGAAAAGGCCAAGGACGACTTCGCTGGCGAAGTCGCCGCCCTGACCGGCCAATCCTAAGACCGGACTGTTGGCTTCGGAACGCGCTCCTCGCAGGGGGAGCGCGTTTCTGTTTCCGGACGGGTCCGCGGGTTTGGCGCATACGTCCACTTTTCGCGTGCGCCTCGGCGGGCGTACTGTACCTTCCACCTGCCGATTCCGCGGCGTAGAAGCGGCCTGCCCATGACCTTCGTTCCGCCAGCCGCGACTTCGTCGGGCTCTCCCCGTTCGCGTTACAAGCGGGTCCTGCTCAAGGTGTCTGGCGAGGTGCTGATGGGGGACACGCCCTACGGCATCGACATGAACACCGTGGCGGCGGTGGCGCGCGACGTCGCCGAGATCGCCGGCCTGGGGGTCGAGCTCTGCCTGGTGATCGGCGGCGGCAACATCTTCCGCGGCCTGTCCGGCGCCGCCAAGGGCATGGAACGGGCCAGCGCCGACTACATGGGCATGCTGGCCACGGTCATGAACGCGCTGGCCATGCAGAACGCGCTGGAGCGCCACGGGGTGGACACCCGGGTGCAATCGGCCATCCCGATGGCTTCGGTGTGCGAGCCCTACATCCGCCGTCGCGCCCTGCGGCACCTGGAAAAGGGCCGGGTGGTGATCTTCGCCGCCGGAACCGGCAATCCCTTCTTCACCACCGACACCGCCGCCGCCCTGCGCGCCGCCGAGATGGGCTGCGACGCCCTGATGAAGGGCACCAGCGTGGACGGGGTCTACACCGCCGATCCCAAGCGCGACCCCACCGCGGAGCGCTATGACCGGCTGAGCTATCTTGAGGTCCTGGCCCAGGACCTTAAGGTGATGGACGCATCGGCGATCAGCCTGATGCGCGAGAGCGGCATACCGATCATCGTATTCTCGATCCGGCGCCCCGGAGCCCTGCTGGACGTTCTGACGGGTGATGGCGTGCATACGGTGATCACCGAACAGCCGTCTTCGGCCAATTGAGACGAACGAGACGATGAGCAAGCCCGACCTGACAAAGTTCCGCGACCGCATGGACAAGGCGGTCGACGCCCTGAAAGACGAGTTCGGCGGTCTGCGCACGGGGCGGGCCAATGCGGGCCTGCTGGAGCCGATCGTGGTGGAGGCCTATGGCTCGACCATGCCCCTGAACTCCGTCGGTTCGGTCAGCGTGCCGGAACCCCGCCTGATCACTGTCAACGTCTGGGACAAGGGCCTGGTGATCCCGACCGAGAAGGCGATCCGCAACGCGGGCCTGGGCCTCAACCCGATCACCGACGGCCAGACCCTGCGCATCCCGATCCCGCCTCTCACCGAGGAGCGCCGCCGCGATCTTGCCAAACTCGCAGGCAAATACGCCGAGCAGCAGAAGGTGGCCGTGCGCAACGTGCGCCGCGACGCCATGGAAGACCTGAAAAAAGCCCAGAAAGACGGCGTGATTTCAGAGGACGAGTCCAAGAAGGCCGGGGAAGAGGTGCAAGGGTTCACCGACGCGGCCGTCAAGCGCATCGACGAAGCCTTGAAAACCAAAGAACAAGAGATCATGCAGGTCTAATGACCGAAAGCGGCGGCGGAACGCGGGGGTAGAGAAAGAGCGCTCATGTCGCCGAAATCGGGCCATAAGGCCGCGCCGGACGCCGCGCGGCATGTCGCCATCATCATGGACGGCAACGGCCGCTGGGCGAAGGCGCGTGGCCTGCCGAGGACGTTCGGTCACCGCGCCGGCGTGAGCGCCCTGAAGCGCACCGTGGAATCCGCCGCCGACTTCGGCGTGGAATGGCTGACGGTGTTCGGCTTCTCCACCGAGAACTGGCGCAGGCCCGCAACCGAGGTCTCCGAGCTGATGAAGCTCATGAAGGCCTATGTCTCCAGCGACCTCGACCGCCTGGCGCGCGAAGGCGTCCGCGTCCATGTCATCGGCCGTCGCGACAACCTTCCGCCCGACATCCTGGATGTGATCGACCGGGCCGAGAGCCGCACCCGCCACAACGATCGCTTCCATCTGCAGGTCGCCTTCAATTACGGCGGCCGCGCCGACATCGCCGAGGCGGCCCGGCGCTACGCCTCCGCCATGCTGGCGGGAGAGGGCGCCGACGAGGGCGACCGCGAAGCCCTGTTCGAACGCCACCTCTCCACCGCCGACGGCCCGCCGGTGGACCTGATCATCCGCACGTCCGGCGAGCGCCGGCTGTCCAACTTCCTCCTGTGGGAGGCGGCCTACGCCGAGCTGGTGTTCCAGGACGTGCTCTGGCCCGACTACGGTCCCGAGGCGCTGGGGGCGGCGATCGCCGAATACCGGGCCCGCGAGCGTCGCTACGGCGGAGCCGAAGTCGATGACGTCCTTGCGGCAGGCTAGGCGCTTCGACTGGTCGAACTTCAGGCTAAGGGCGGTGTCGGCGGCGGTCCTGGCGCCGCTCGCCCTGGCGGCTGTCTGGTTCGGCGGCGCCGTCTTCCTGGTCGGGATCTGGATCGCGGTGGCTCTGCTGGCCCTGGAGTGGGGCTCCATGAGCGCGCCCCAGCATCCGATCCAGTCCGCGGTGACCATGGCCCTGATCATGCTGGTCGCTGCGATCACGGTCGACCTGGGCTATTTCAAGAGCGCCTGGCTGGTGATCTGCATCGGAGCGTGGGTGGCCGTGGGGATGGCGGCGCTGCGCAAGATCGGCGACCGAGCGGCTGACGAGGGATTCGGCGTGCTGTACCTGGGCGCTCCCACCGTGGCCCTGCTGTGGCTGCGGAGCGGCGCCGAGGGACGGGGATGGGTGCTCTCGCTGCTGGCCGTGGCCTGGGCGGCCGACATCGGAGCCTTCCTTGGCGGCAACCTGTTCCGGGGGCCCAAGCTCTGGCCGCGCATCTCGCCGAACAAGACCTGGTCCGGCTTCTTCACCGGCCTGATCGCCGCCATGGGCGTTGCGGAGGCTGTGGCGCTCTGCCTGGGGCGCGAGGGCGGCCCTGTGGTAGCATGGGCGTGGCTGGCCGGCCTGATCGTCGGCCTCGCCACCATGGCCGGGGACCTTTGCGAGTCCATGATCAAGCGCCGGTTCGGCGTGAAGGACTCCGGTAGTATCATTCCAGGCCACGGCGGCCTGCTCGACCGTGTCGACGGTCTGATGTTCGCAACGGTGGCCATGGCCGCCGTCCGCCTGGCCGGCCGTTACGGAGCCTTTGTCTGATGTCCCCGCGTTCGATCACCGTTCTGGGCTCCACGGGGTCCGTTGGCGTCTCAACCCTGGATCTGCTCGACAAGGCCGACGGCGCCGAGGTCTCGGTGCGCGCCCTCACGGCCGGGCGAAATGTCGCACTTCTCGCGGAGCAGGCGAAGAAGTGGCGTCCCGATCGGACCATCATCGCCGACGAAACACTGCACGATGAGCTCAAGGTCCGTCTTGCCGGAGAGGGTCTGGAGACCGCCGCGGGGGCCGATGCGGTGGCCTCGGCCGGGGAGGGGGCGGAGTGGGTCATGGC
>JBARAK010000591.1:0-16272 GCA_049791955.1 Caulobacteraceae bacterium | reverse complement strand
GCGGGGGACCGGTCGAACCAGCCCAGGGCGCCGGGCGCCGCGCCGCACAGCAGGGCGAAGACGATGGATCGCGGCGGCGATCCCAGCAGGGCCAGGATCAGCGCCAGACCCGCGCAGACCGCCAGCGCCCAGGCGGCGTGCCAGTTGGCCGTCGCATGTACGCCGACCGCGGCTTGGAAAGCCGGCCGGTCGCGAACGACGCCTTTCCCAGGCATGAGGGCGGGGGTTGCGGTCACGGGGTGGGGTTGATCCGATCTGCTCGTATCGAGTGGGCGATCCTAGCCCTCCCTCATGGCCATCGCGAGGCCGTACAATCGTCAGGCGATCCGATATCCCCAGGTCGTCCACAGCAACTTGGTGGTAAGTCACCGACTTCACTATGAGGGTGAGGAAAGGCGGGTCGCGCCTTTCCCCCAGATATCGAGGCTGCTCCCGTGCAGGCGTCTCCGCCGGACTCCATCGCCCACGCTCCCGACCTGGACGACGCCAAGCGCTCGTTCCTGCGCATGGTGAGCCACGAGTTGAGGACGCCCTTGAACTCGGTGATCGGCTTCTCCGAGATCATCAGCCGTGAACTGCACGGCCCGATCGGCGATCCCCGCTACAAGGCCCACGCGGAGGTCATCCGCGAAAGCGGCCAGAAGCTGCTGAAGCTGGTCAACCAGGTGCTGGAGATCGCGCGCCTGGACGCGGGCACCGCCGACCTGAGGCTGGAGCCGGAAGCGCCGGCCGCCGCCATCAAGCGCGTCACCCAGATGCTGATCGACGAGGCCGAGGCGCGCAACATCAGCTTCGTGGTGGATATCGCACCGGACACGCCCATGGTGCTGGCGGATGCGCGGGGGCTGCACACCATCCTGCAGAACCTGCTGCAGAACGCCGTCACCTTCTCACCCGACGGCGGCGAGGTGCGCGTCACCGTCCATCCCGGACGCAATTCGGTGCTGTTCGAGATCCAGGACCAGGGCGAAGGGGTCCCGGCCGAGGACATCCCGCGCCTGATGCGGCCCTTCGAGCAGGGCGAGAACGCCCTGGTGCGCCGCTCGCAGGGCGCTGGGCTCGGCCTGTCGATCGTCACCCTGCTGTGCCGGGACATGGGGGGGCGGCTGATGCTGAAGTCGGCGCCGGGGGAGGGGCTGACCGCGCGCGTCCGCCTGCTGTCGGTCCAGTCCTTCGACGGTCTTCCGCCGGAGGGGGCGGAGAACGCCTGATCCAGGTGAAGCGCCCGATGAAGCGAGGGCGGGCGAACGCCCGCGCGCTTGAGCCCATGCGTCCGGCCTCTTAAGTGGTCGGATAAGGACGCCCGTGACCATGACCCCTGCCATCGACACCGAACTGGATACGCTCGCCGAGGAGTTCGAGTTGCTGGGCGACTGGGAATCCCAGATCCAGTACGTGATCGACCTCGGCCGCGACCTCGCTCCGCTGTCCGAGGCCGAGCGCTCGGACCTGAACAAGGTCCGGGGTTGCGCCAGCCAGGTGTGGCTGGTGACCGAGGATGACGGGACCGGGCGGCTGAGTTTCCGGGGGGATTCGGACGCCCACATGGTGCGCGGGCTGATCGCCATCCTGCTCAGGCTCTATTCCGGCCACACCAAGGCGGAGATTTCGGCCTTCGACGCCAAGGCGGCGCTCAGGCGGCTGGGGCTGGACGGCATGCTGTCCGCCCAGCGCTCGAATGGCCTGGCCTCGATGGTGGAGCGGATCCGGCGCGACGCTTCAGCCCCGGCGGCGGCCTAGTTTCAAACGGCTTGGGCGCCTGGACGCTTCAGGCCGCCCGGATGCCGGTGGGGCGTTCCTCGACCGCGCCCCCGACCAGCACGTCGTAGCCCAGGATCATGTCCACGTCGGCGCCGTTGCTCGCCAGGGGCAGGCGCAGCCATAGCAGCGACATGTGCGAGGCGCCGCGCCAGGACATGGAGTGGAAGCCCACCGCCGGTCGACGGCCATCGACCACCCCATCGAGCTGGCCGCGCCAGTATTCGGCCGAGGCGGAGTCGTAGACGTCCTCCAGGCTCATGCCGGTGATCTCGCGGCCATAGACGCCGTACAGACCCGTGCCCGCCAGACGGAGGCGATAATCGCGGCGCTCGCTGTGGCGCACGTCGATCAGGCTGATGGTGGGCAGGTGGCGCTTGAAGTCGTTGGGGTCGATGTGGGCGCGGGCCGGAAGGCGGCCGCCATCGCGCCTGGACGCCCAATAGGCGAACAATTCTTCGTGGGCCCTCACCGCTGATCCCGATCCGCTGTGATGCGCCAACACTTTCAGATTCCCCGACAAGCCCCTGAATCAGTAAGGTTACTATCTCTTAACCGTAGGCATGCTGGCAAGGGGCGTTTTGTCGTCGAATTTGACTGTTGATTCGTTGCAACACGGAATCGGGTTCTCCTTATGGGAGAGTCCCTTCAGACGGTCTCTTCGTCGTCTTCCAGGCCGAGCGGGATGGCCAGCAGGGCGTCCGCCTCGGGCGCCTCGAGGGTCTCCACATCGCGGAGCTTGCGCTCCACCGCACGGGTCCGCTTGCCGGCGTCCTCCAGGGTGTTCTGGGCGGTGGCGAGCTGCTTGGAGACCTTTTCGATGAAGGTCCCGTACTTGCTGAACTCGGCCTTGGCCGCGCCCAGCACCTTCCACACCTCGCTGGACCGCTTCTCGATGGCCACCGAGCGGAAGCCCATCTGCAGGCTGTTGAGGATCGCCGCCAGGGTGGTCGGCCCGGTGACCATCACCCGCTGGGTCTGCTGAAGCTCGGTGACCAGCCCGGGCCGTCTGATCACCTCGGCGAACAGGCCCTCCGTCGGCAGGTACATGATGGCGAAGTCGGTGGAGTGGGGCGGGTGGACGTATTTGCCGCAGATGGTCTTGGCCTGCAGCTTGACCGCGCGCTCCAGCGCCACGGCGGCGCGCTCGACCTCTTCCGGCAGGCCGGTTTCCTGGGCGACGAGCAGGCGGTCGTAGTCCTCGTGCGGGAACTTGGCGTCGATGGGCAGCCACACGGGCTCGCCTTCGCCCTTGCCCGGCAGGCGCACGGCGTATTCCACCCGCTCGGCCGCGCCGGGCTGGATGGCGACGTTGGCGGCGTACTGCTCCGGGGTGAGCATGTCTTCCAGCAGCATGCCGAGCTGGACCTCGCCCCAGCCGCCGCGGGACTTCACGTTGGTCAGCACCCGCTTCAGGTCGCCGACCCCGGTGGCGAGCGACTGCATCTCGCCCAGGCCCTTATGGACCTGCTCCAGGCGCTCGCTGACCAGCTGGAAGCTCTCGCCGAGGCGCTTTTCCAGCGTGCCCTGGAGCTTCTCGTCCACGGTGGCGCGCATCTGCTCCAGCTTGGCGTCGTTCTCCTTGCGCAGCAGGTCCAGGCTGTCGGACAGGGTCTTGCGGAGCTGCTCCTGCCGTTCGCCGTTGGCCGTGGTCAGGGCCTCGATCCGGGCGGCCACGCCTTCCAGCAGGGTCTTCTGGGCCTCCTGCGCTTTCACCGCCTGGGCCTCCAGGCGCTCGCGCAGGTCCTTCATCTGCTGGTTGGTTTCCGACAGGCGGGTGGTCTGGGTGAGGGCGAAGCTGTCGGTCGAGGTCTTCAGCACCTCGCCGAGCCGGGTGTGGCCTTCACCCATGTCCCGGGAGAAGGTGGAGAAGCGGGTCTCGTGCGTCTGGGTCTGGCGCGCCAGCGCGCCCTGCAGCTCCTCGCGCAGCCCCCGCACCTCGTCGCGCAGGTGGGCGGGCATACGGCTCACGTCCTGCTCCAGGCGCGCCAGCCGGGCCATCAGCTCGGGTGACGGCTCCGCCACGGCGCCCATCCGCTGCAGGACAAGCAGGCTGGTCCCCACCGCGGCCAGCGCGGCGACGAGGGTTACGATCAGAAGCAGGGTGGTCATTTCGAATCGCACCCTACCGAAAGGCGCGACCCCTCCCAATGCGTCCATCCGACTCCCGCGAAAGCCGGATGGGCGGCGTCAGCTAGTCCACATAGGGCGCAAGGCCGGCGGCGAGCCCATCGAACACGGCGCGGCAGCGCGGGGTGTTTCGCAGGTTCTCGTGCATGGCGAGCCATACGCCGAGCTTGAGGGGCAGGATTTCTGGCAATACGTGCATCAGGTTCTCGTCCCGTTTGGCCAGGCTGACCTGGCAGACGCCGATGCCGAAGCCGGCCCTGATCGCCTGAAATTGCGCGACGTCGCTGTCGGCGCGGAAGGCGAAGCGGATGGATTCGAAGCCGGAGGCCCGGGCGCGCATGGCGCGAATGGCCGGGGTCTCGCGGTCGAAGCCGATCAGGCTGTGATCCGCCAGCGCTTCCACGGTCCGCGGGACGCCGGCGCGCTCCAGATACCGCTTATGAGCGTGAAAACCCAAGGCGATGTCGCCGAGGCGCCGGATCACCAGGGCCTCCTGAACGGGCTCGACCATGCGCACGGCGATGTCGGCGTCGCGGCGCAGGAGGTTGTCCACGGCGTTGGACAGCACGACCTCGAACTCCAGATCGGGATGACGTTCCCGGAGTCCGGCGAGGATGGACGGCAGGATTTCGGCGCCCACCATCTCGCTGGCGCTGATGCGGACCGTGCCCTTGATCTCGTGTCCGAGACCTGACGCGGTCCGCAGCATCGAAGCCGCGGTCGCCTCCAGGCTTTCGGCATAGGGCGCCAGTTCAAGTGCGGCTTCCGTCGCGGCCAGTCCCTGGTGCGAGCGCGTGAAGAGCTTCAGGCCGATGGCGTCTTCCAGACCCTCGATGTGCCGCGCCAGTGTGGGCTGGGTGAGGTCCAGCGCCCGGGCCGCCCCGGACAACGAGCCCTCCCGCAGGACGGCGAGGAAACTGCGGTAGAGGTTCCAGTCAGGCTCGGCGTCGTTCATCTATTTTAGTATAGATGGCATATGAAATTCAGCAATTTTGTTGGCGATCGAAAGCGCCCACGGTTGGGACAGGTTCAACCGTGGAGGCGCACATGGCCGCCCAACGTACAGCTCTTGTCCTTGGCGCCAGCGGGGGTGTCGGTGGTGAAGTCGCGCGCCGACTGGTGGAGAGAGGCTGGAAGGTCCTCGCCCTGCACCGCAATCCCGACACCCAGCGCGTTGGTGGCGCGGGCGCGGGCCTGATCTGGATTCGGGGCGACGCCATGTCCGCCTCCGACGTCGCGGCGGCGGCGTCGGGCGCCGAAGTCATCGTGCACGCGGTCAACCCGCCCGGCTACCGCAACTGGGGCCAGCTGGTGCTGCCGATGCTGGACAACACCATAGCCGCCGCCCGCGCGAACGGGGCGCGGATCGTGCTGCCGGGAACGGTCTACAACTTCGGGCCGGACGCCTTTCCGGCCCTGGACGAGACGTCTCCCCAGAACCCGGTGACCGTGAAAGGCCGCATCCGGGTCGAGATGGAGCGTCGGCTGCGCGCCGCGGCTGGAACGGGCGCATCCGCGCTGATCGTACGGGCCGGCGATTTCTTTGGCCCCAGGGCGGCCAACAACTGGTTTTCGCAGGGACTGGTCCAGCCGGGCAAACCGCTCGCGGCCGTCACCTATCCGGGGCGGCGCGGCGTCGGCCACCAGTGGGCCTACCTGCCCGACGTGGCCGAGACCATGGTCCGGCTGCTGGAGACGCCGAACGCGCTTGAGCCCTTCGCGGTGTTTCATATGGAGGGCCACTGGGACGCGGACGGGACCCGGATGATCGCCGCCATCCGCAAGGCGGCGGGCGTTCCCGACCTGAAAGTCCGTAAGGCGCCCTGGCTGCTGATGCGAATGCTGTCGCCCTTCGTCCCGGTGTTCCGGGAGCTGATGGAGATGCGCTACCTCTGGAACAGGCCGATCCGCATGGGCGCCGGCCGGATCAAGGATGTGCTGGGTGTCGAGCCCCGCACGCCCCTGGAGACTGCGGTGCGCGAAACCCTGGTTGGACTGGGCTGCCTCGAAAGAGCCTGATCCCCCTGCGCAGGCTTCTTAGCGGCCGAAGTCTCCGGACAGGGCGAGCATGGCCGTGCGCTGGGGCTCGGAATATTCGTCCAGGCCGGTCTCGTCGCCCTCGCGGATGGCGCGCACCAGGGCCGGCGTCAGGGCCGAGGACAGCGACCAGTTCCAGTAGCGCAGCACCGTCTGGGCCCGGTCGACCGCCATCATGTCGAAGATCACCAGCGTCCGCTCCAGCGCGGCCGGGACGGCGCCGGTGGAGTCCTGCTCCGGCCGGCGTAGGCCGCGCCAGAGGGTCAGCACCGCGCTCCTGGGCAGGCCAGTGGCCTTGCACAGGATCGCCAGCGGTTCGCCATAGGGGTCGGTGAAGATCTTGGCGCCGGTGGTGGGCTTGATCCCGGCCAGGAACGACAGCTCGCGCACCAGTTCGCGGGTCATGCCGGTCCCGGCTTCGGCGATGGCCTCGTCCAGGCTGGTGTAGGACGAGCGGGCGAGGGCGGCGCGGTTGCGCTGGCGCCGTTCGATGAACTGCAGGGCCTTGCGCACCAGCGGATCCTGCCACTCCTCAGTCGCCGCCATGGCGAAGACGTCGCCGGCCGCTTCCTGGAGCACTTCGCGCGACACCGCAAAGCGGGTCAGGATCAGCCGGCGGCATTCCGGCGTCGACCACCAGAACAGCACATAGGCGTGGGCGGGCCGAAGCTCTGCACGCCGCAGCAGCAGGGGGATGAACTGGTTATAGTCGCGCGAGGCGGCGACCAGCGCGTCCAGGGCGTCGGCGGAGAGCGAGGCCCCGTCGTTGGCGAGCAGGATCTCCACCACCTGGGGCTCGCTGGCGGAGATCAGCGCCTCGCATACCACCTCGCTGACGTGGCGGCGGCGGGCGATCAGGGCGCGGTGTTCGGGCCCGGCCTGGGTGGCGCAATCGATCAGGTCGGTGTCGGCGAGGAGGGTGTCTTCCTCCAGCAGCGGGCGCGCCACCTCGATCTCGTCGCGCAGCAGCAGGCGCAGCAGGCGGGGCGGCGCCTCGGCGAGCGCGGTAAGCCGCCTGGCCACCCGCTTGCGCTCGGCCGGGGCGGCTTCGCGCAGCATCTCCACCAGCACATCCGCAGTCATCGCGCGCTCGAAGGCGTTGACCCGGCTGGAGGGCAGGCAGACCACGTCCGCCAGGCGCTTGATCAACGCCGTGCGCGCCTTCCCGACCGGTGGGCGGTCGGGAAGAGGGGCGTCTTCCAGCTGGCGGTGCGAGATTTCGGTCAAGGCCGGGCCGATCCCTGTCTGCCCCCAGTTTAGCCGGCCGATCTTAACCGGAAGTAGCCATGTCTGCCCCCGATTAACGAGTCCGTATGCCTCTTTGCGCTAAGCGCGGGCGATGCGGAGTCTGATCGAGCTTCCTCTGCTGATTGCGACCATGGTGACGCCAGGGCTGGTCGTCATGGCGGCGCTGCAGTTGTGGGCGGAGCGGCGCTGGCCGGCGTTGCCGGAGCGGCCGGCGAAGGATCGGAGCAATCCGAAGGTATGGGCCAGCCATGTCGCGGGCCAGATCCTGCTCGCCCCTTCGCTCGGCGTGCTGACCACATTGGTCGTCAATCGCTGCGGTGGGGGCTGGGTCGTCCTGCCGGCGACGGGCTGGGGCCTGGTCCTGGGCGCCGGGGGCTATTTCGTGGCGATGGATTTCGCCGAATACGTGTTCCATCGGGCCCAGCACGCCTTCCCATGGCTGTGGGAGATGCATTCCCTGCATCACAGCGACACCACCTTCGACGCCACCACGACCGTGCGCCATTTCTGGCTCGATCCGCTTCTGAAGAGCGTCAGCGTCTGGCTGGCGGTGGGGCTGCTGTTCAGGGCGTCAGGACCGATCCTGATCATCTACGCGCTGATCTCCCACTACAACTACGCGATCCACTCCAACACGCGGCTGGATTTAGGCCGGTGGTCGTGGACGCTGAACGCCCCGGCCTACCACCGCATTCACCATTCGGCGTCGGCGGAGCACTTCGACGTGAACTTCGCCGCCATCCTCCCGATCTTCGACGTGATCCTCGGCAGCTACCGGCCGGCCAGGCGTGGCGAGCGTCCGGCCTCCGGCCTGGACACCGGTCGTGTCGCCCGGACCTGGATCGACGTGGCGGCGTGGCCCTTGAGCGGGCGGGTGCGCCGCGCGTCGGCCGTGCGCACCGTCTGAACTTTTACGCCCCCGCGACGCCCTGCCGCGCCCAGGGGGCGGCGCAAAGGCCGCGATTGACCTATTAAGGCCCGCCGCCCATCTGCGGAGCCGAAGGAGATCCCCCATGACCCATCCGAACCGCCTGGCGCCTGGCGCCACCGGCGTCCTGGCGCTTGCCGATGGCACGGTGCTTCAGGGCGTGGGCGTCGGCCGCGTGGGACATGCCGTGGGCGAGGTGTGCTTCAACACCGCCATGACCGGCTACCAGGAGATCCTGACCGACCCCTCCTACATGGCGCAGATCGTCACCTTCACCTTTCCCCACGTCGGCAATGTGGGTGTGAACCTGGAAGACGTGGAGCAGTTCGGTCGCGAGGGCGGCTTCGGAGGCGCTCGCACCACCGCGCGCGGTGCGATCTTCCGCGACGTCCCCACCCAGGCCGCCAACTGGCGCGCGGAGGCGGGTCCGGCCGGCGCTCTCGACGCCTGGATGAAGGCGCGCGGCGTGGTCGGCCTGGCCGGGATCGACACCCGGGCCCTGACCAAGCTGATCCGCGAGAAGGGCATGCCCCATGCGGTGATCGCCCATGATCCGGATGGCCGCTTCGACCTCGACGCCCTGGTGGCGGAAGCCCGCGCCTGGTCGGGTCTGGTCGGCCTGGACCTGGCCAAGGACGCCACCACCCTGCAGAGCTTCACCTTCGACGAGGGCCTGTGGAGCTGGCCCGAGGGCTACGCCGAACCGCGGCCGGAGCCGAAGTTCGAGGTCGTGGTGGTCGACTACGGCATCAAGCGCAACATCCTGCGCGCCCTGACCTCCATCGGCGCCCGCGCCACGGTGCTGCCGGCGACCGCCACGGCCGAGGAGGTGCTGGCGCGCAACCCGGACGGCATCCTGCTCTCCAACGGACCGGGCGATCCGGCGGCGACCGGCGAATACGCCGTGCCCGAGATCCGCAAGCTGGTGGAAAGCGGCAAGCCGTTGTTCGGCATCTGCCTCGGACACCAGATGCTGTCGCTGGCGCTCGGCGGCACGACCATCAAGATGGACCAGGGCCACCACGGGGCGAACCACCCGGTGAAGGACCTGGAGACCGGCAAGGTCGAGATCGTCTCCATGAACCACGGCTTCACCGTCGATCGCGACGGCCTGCCGGACACGGTGCAGGAGACCCACGTGTCGCTGTTCGACGGCACCAACGCCGGCATCCGCCTGAAGGACCGCCCCGTGTTCAGCGTCCAACACCACCCCGAGGCCAGCCCTGGCCCGACCGATTCGCTCTATCTGTTCGAGCGGTTCGGCAAGCTGATGGAAGACGCGAAGTAGTTGTTCTTCTTGCTGTCATCCCGGCCGCAAAGCAGCGGAAGGCCGGGGTGACGGGCGGGAACGGGTGCGCTTGGCATGGTCAAGATGTCCCGCGCCCTTGCCCCGCCGCGTCCACCGCTCTAAATCCGCCGCTTAGCCCATAACCCGAACGATCCGTGCGCGTGCGATGCTGCGCGCACCCGATCCGCGCGCGCGAAAGATCCCGATGCCCAAGCGTACCGACATCAAGTCCATCCTGATCATCGGCGCGGGGCCCATCGTCATCGGCCAGGCGTGCGAGTTCGACTATTCGGGCGTCCAGGCGTGCAAGGCGCTGCGGGCCGAGGGCTACCGGATCGTGCTGGTGAACTCCAACCCGGCCACGATCATGACCGACCCGGAGATCGCCGACGCCACCTACATCGAGCCGATCACGCCGGAGATCGTCGAGAAGATCATCGCCAAGGAGCGGCCGGACGCGCTGCTGCCGACCATGGGCGGCCAGACCGCGCTGAACACCGCCCTTGCGCTGGAGCGCTCTGGCGCGCTGGAGCGCTACGGCGTGGAAATGATCGGCGCCAGGGCCGAGGTGATCGACAAGGCCGAGGACCGCCAGAAGTTCCGCGACGCCATGGACAAGCTCGGCCTGGAGAGCCCTCGCTCCCACGTCGCCCATACCCTGGCCGAAGCCCAGGAGGGGATGGAGCTCGTGGGCCTGCCCGCGATCATCCGTCCGAGCTTCACCCTGGCCGGCACGGGCGGGGGCATCGCCTACAACCAGGAAGAGTTCAAGGAGATCGTCGAGCGCGGCCTGGACGCCTCGCCCACCACCGAGGTGCTGATCGAGGAAAGCGTGCTCGGCTGGAAGGAGTACGAGATGGAGGTGGTCCGCGACCGGGCGGACAACTGCATCATCATTTGCTCGATCGAGAACGTGGACCCCATGGGCGTCCATACCGGCGACAGCATCACCGTGGCCCCGGCGCTGACCCTGACCGACAAGGAATACCAGCGCATGCGCTCGGCCTCGATCGCGGTGCTGCGCGAGATCGGGGTGGAGACCGGCGGTTCCAACGTCCAGTTCGCGGTCAACCCGCGCGACGGGCGCATGGTGGTGATCGAGATGAACCCGCGGGTGTCGCGCTCCTCGGCGCTGGCGTCCAAGGCCACGGGCTTCCCGATCGCCAAGGTCGCGGCCCGCCTGGCGGTCGGCTACACGCTCGACGAACTGATGAACGACATCACCGGCGCCACCCCGGCCTCGTTCGAGCCCAGCATCGACTATGTGGTCACCAAGATCCCCCGCTTCGCCTTCGAGAAGTACCCGGGCGCGGAGCCCTACCTGACCACCTCGATGAAGTCGGTGGGCGAGGTGATGGCCATGGGCCGCACCTTCAAGGAAAGCATGCAGAAGGCGCTGCGCGGCCTGGAGACCGGGCTGGCGGGCTTCGACGAGATCGCCATTCCCGGCGCCGACGCCGAGGACGAGGCCCAGGTGCGGTCCGCGGTGCTGCGGGCCCTGGGCCAGCCGACGCCCGACCGCCTGCGGGTGATCGCCCAGGCCTTCCGCCACGGGCTCTCGGTGGACGAGATCGAGGCCGCCTGTTCCTACGAGCCGTGGTTCCTGCGCCAGATCGAGGAGATCGTGGCGGCGGAGGCGGAGATCCGCCGTGACGGCGTGCCGGCGGACGCCATCGCCCTGCGCATGCTGAAGTCCATGGGCTTCTCCGACGCCCGCCTGGCCGCGCTGTCGGGACGCAAGGAGGCCGATATCCGGGCTTCGCGCCAGGCGCTGGGCGTGCGCCCGGTGTTCAAACGCGTGGACACCTGCGCCGCCGAGTTCGAGGCGCGCACCCCCTACATGTACTCCACCTACGAGACCGGCGCGCTCGGCCAGGTCCCGGAGGACGAGAGCCAGCCGTCGGATCGACGCAAGGCCATCATCCTGGGCGGCGGTCCCAACCGGATCGGGCAGGGCATCGAGTTCGACTACTGCTGCTGCCACGCCGCTTTCGCGCTGGCGGACCTCGGCATCGAATCGATCATGGTCAACTGCAACCCGGAGACGGTCTCCACCGACTACGACACCTCCGACCGCCTGTACTTCGAGCCCCTGACCGCCGAAGACGTGCTGGAGCTGATCCACGTGGAGCAGTCCAACGGGACCCTGCTGGGCGTGATCGTCCAGTTCGGCGGCCAGACCCCGCTGAAGCTGGCCCATGCGCTGGAACAGGCCGGCGTGCCGATCCTGGGCACCACGCCTGACGCCATCGACCTGGCCGAGGACCGCGAGCGCTTCCAGCAGCTGCTGCAGAAGATCGGGCTGAAGCAGCCGATCAACGCCATCGCCCGCTCGCCGGAAGAGGCCAAGGCCGCCGCCAACCAGGTCGGCTATCCGGTGGTGATCCGGCCGTCCTACGTGCTGGGTGGCCGGGCCATGGAGATCGTGCGGGATGACGACCATCTCGCCCGCTACGTCCGTGATGCGGTGCGGGTCTCTGGCGACAGCCCGGTGCTGATCGACCAGTACCTCTCGCGCGCCACCGAGGTGGACGTGGACGCCATCTGCGACGGCGAGACGGTGTTCGTCGCCGGGATCATGGAGCACATCGAGGAAGCCGGCGTGCACTCCGGCGACAGCGCCTGTTCGCTGCCGCCCTTCTCGCTGAAGGCGGAAACCATCGCCGAGATGAAGCGCCAGACCGAGCAGATGGCCCACGCCCTGAACGTGAAGGGCCTGATGAACGTGCAGTTCGCCATCGAGGAGCCGCACGGGCCCGAGCCCCGCATCTACGTGCTGGAAGTGAACCCCCGCGCTTCGCGCACCGTGCCTTTCGTGGCCAAGGCGATCGCCGCCCCGGTCGCCGCCATCGCCGCCAAGGTCATGGCCGGCGAGAAGCTGGCCTCGTTCGGGCTCAAGGACCACACTGGCGACCACGTGGCGGTCAAGGAGGCGGTGTTCCCCTTCGCCCGCTTCCCTGGCGTAGACACGGTGCTGGGCCCGGAAATGCGGTCCACCGGAGAGGTGATGGGCCTGGACTGGCGGCGCGAGGGCGAATCGTTCGAAGCGGCCTTCGCCCGCGCCTTCGCCAAGAGCCAGCTGGCCGGCGGGACCAACATCCCGACCAGCGGCGCGGTGTTCGTCTCAGTGAAGGACGCCGACAAGTCCTTCATCCTGGATCCGGTCCGCCGCCTGCTCGACCTCGGCTTCCAGGTGATCGCGACGGCGGGCACCGCGGCCTACCTGGAATCGGAGGGCCTGCCCGCCACGCCGATCAAGAAGGTGCTGGAAGGCCGCCCGAACATCGTCGACGCGATGAAGAACGGCGAGGTGCAATTGGTCTTCAACACCACCGAGGGCGTCCAGTCGTTGAACGACAGCTTCTCGATCCGCCGCACCGCTCTGATGATGAAGATCCCCTATTACACCACCACGGCCGGCGCGCTCGCCGCCGCCCAGGCCATCGGGGCGGTGACGCAGGGCTCCCTGGAGGTGCGTCCGCTGCAGAGCTACGGCTCGAAGACGGTCTGACGGGCAGGCTCGCTCGCCCAACCGTGATCGGGACGCCCTGAACCCCTGAACGGGTGAGCCGTTCAGGGGCTATGCGGAATTTCGGCCTGTTGCAGTTCATCCTGTTTGCAGGCGCCGCCCTGGTCGGGCTGGCGGCGCTGAATGCGGCCGGGGTGGTGGCGGGGGTGGCGCTGGGATGGGCTGCGGTCCTGGCCGTGGTCACCCTGGCGGTCTGGATGATCGTCGCCAACCTGATCGCCGCGGAACGGCCCGTCCGGCGACGTCGCCGGCCCCAACCGCATCCCGTGCGCTGAATCTCCGTGGCGACTCCGCATTGCGCAGCCCGTCCGGACGCCTCATAAGCGTGCCGCCTTGGCGTGTGACCGATTCGCAGGCAGTCGGGCGTGTCCAGGTATCTTCAATGGATAGAGCGTGACGGTCGCCCAACCGGCCTTCACCTTCGGTCATCAAGCTCTAGGCGTCGCCCTTCGGGGACCGCATGATTTCGGAGATGTCGGTCGATGCAGTTCGGCGTGAAAATCCATGACCGGGAGGTGCTCGCCTCCGGAACGCTCGTGCTTGGCCCGGACGACAAGGACATGCACTTCGACCTGGACGGCATGGTGTTCCTGATCCGGATGATCCCGACGGAGGCGGCGCTGCAGGTCCGCTTCGTCACCGGTGGGCCGAAGCTGTTGCGGGTGGAGCTTGAGGGCAAGTTCCCTGAGCTCGGAGCCGCCTGGAAGATCGCCAGCATCGCCCAGGCCGGCGATCGCTACGTCGACCTGGACCTGATGATCTACAGCCTGAGCGCACTGCGCGACGTGAACCGGCAGGTGGGCTTCACCTTCACCGCCCACCCTCCGACGGGCGGTCAGATCGCGGGTCCGGACCCGATGCGCATGTTCTAGCGCGGCTTGCTCGGGGCCGCCGCAAGCCGGCGGCCTTGAACAATTCGGGGGCGAAGCCTACTTTCTTTCGCCGGTCGTCCCGCCCCGCGACCGGAAAATCCCATCTAGATCTGGGCGAGGCCAATTAAATCCCCATGGATAAAGTCCCGATGACCGGCGAGGGCTACCGGGTCCTCGACGAAGAGCTGAAGCGTTTGAAGTCTGTGGAGCGGCCCAGCGTGATCGCGGCCATCTCCGAAGCGCGTTCGCACGGCGATCTGTCCGAGAACGCCGAGTACCATGCCGCCAAGGAGCGTCAGGGCTGGATCGAGGGGCGTATCGCCGAGATCGAGGACAAGCTCAGCCGCTCCCAGGTGATCGACGTCTCCAAGCTGTCCGGCAAGCATGTGAAGTTCGGCGCCACCGTCACGGTGGTGGACGAGGACACCGAGGAAGAGGCCCGCTACCAGATCGTCGGTGAACACGAAGCCGACGTGAAGCAAGGCCGTCTTTCGCTGACCTCGCCGCTCGCGCGCGGGATGATCGGCAAGGAAACCGGCGACGTGGTGGAAGTCTCCACGCCTGGCGGGGTCAAGGCCTATGAGATCCTCAAGGTAGAGTGGGTCTGAGCGCGTCTGCGTGAGGGAGTGCGGCCTTGAGCCGCTCTCTCGGCGACCGTCCACTCAGCATCTGGGCCGTTTCGGATGGCCGGGCGGGAATCGAGGCGCAAGCTCTCGGTCTCGCCGACGCTGTCGCACGCCTGCAGCCGGCCGCGATAACCGTCAAGCGGATCGCGTGGCCGGGCTGGATGCGACGCGTTCCGTCACCGCTGATCCTCACGCCGCGGCGGCTGCTGGCCGACGGCTCCGATCCCATCGCCGCGCCGTGGCCTGATCTCTGGATCGCCAACGGGCGCGCGGCCATTCCCCTGTCGATCGGCGTGCGGCGATGGTCGGAAGGGCGGAGCTTCGTCGTCCAGCTCCAGGACCCGCTGCGGTCGTCCAGGCGCTTCGACCTGATCGTGCCCCCCAACCATGACGGCCTCATCGGGCCGAACGTCTTTCCGATCACCGGCACGCCGCACAGGGTCACGCCCGAGCGTCTCGCCCGGGAGCTTGAGCCGTTCCGCGCGCGATTCGACGCCTTGCCGCGCCCGCATGTGGCGGTGCTGATCGGAGGGCGGTCCAGGGCGTTCGATCTCTCAGCGGCCCGTGCGGGTAGGCTGGCCGACCAGATCGCCGAGGCGGTCCGCGTCAGCGGCGGCTCCCTGTTGCTGACCTTTTCCAGGCGCACGCCCGAGGACGCCAAGGCGATCATGAGCGAGCGCCTGCGCGACCTTCCAGGCTGGCTTTGGGACGGGGAGGGCGCCAATCCCTATTTCGCGTTCCTGGCCACCGCGGACCATGTGCTGGTCACCGAGGATTCCGCCAACATGCCGACCGAGGCCGGCGCCACGGGCAAGCCGGTGCATCTGCTGCCCATGGACGGGAAGCAGGCGCGCAAGCAACGCTTCCACGCCGAGCTTGCGCGGCTGGGCGTGGCGCGTCCGTTTTCCGGAAAGCTGGAGCACTGGAACTATGCGCCGCTTCGCGAGACCGACCGGGCGGCCGCGGAAGTCCTCAAACGGATGGCGCGCAAAGCCTGAAGGCAGATCAGGCGGAGGTGAAAGCCTCCGCCCATAGTCTGCTGGCTGGAGCGATCAGCTCCGAGCGTACATCGCCAGGCGGGCGGCGCGGCGGGATTGTGCGTCGGAACGCATCGTCGCCTTGCGCTCGCGGCGCTCGACGCGCTTGGCTTCCAGCGCTTCCTGCTCGATGTTCTCGGCGCTCTGGCGGGCGGCTTCCAGAGAAGCGGCGCGCTCGGCGCGATGCTTTTCCTTGTCCTCGACGCGTTGCCGACGAATGGCCTCGCGCTCCTGCTCCTTGCGGGTGGTGCGGTCGACGTGGTTCTCGGCGACGACGGTGGGTTTGGGCTGGAACCGGGCGAGCATGGCCTTCTTCGCTTCCGCCTGAGCGGCCAGGCGGTCGGCGAATCCCGGATTAGTGTTTTGCTTCATTTATCTTTCGGTGATGTTGGCGGGCCCGATTGCCCCGAGCCGAATCCAGCCCCCAGCAATCAGCGGGCTATGTAATGGCTCCGGTCCTCGAGGTGAAGATGCCGCGGCGCGTTTCCTGGCGTCTCGGCCTCGGACTTTTCAACGCACAGCCTGTTCGAGCCGGTTGGAGATGTGTTCCACCGCGTCACGGAACAGGGCGGTGGTGCGGAACCCCTCCGGCCGGGGGAGGGAAGCGTCGATCGGGGTTTCGTCCGCGACCTGTCCGGGCGCGCGGGTCAGCACCAGGACGCGGGAGGCCATGTAGACGGCTTCCTCCACGCTATGGGTCACAAACACCACCGCGGGCCTCAGCTCGGCCGCCAGCGCCAGCACGTCGTCGGCCAGCCGGCGTCGCGTGATCTCGTCCAGGGCCGCGAAGGGCTCGTCCAGCAGCAGCAGCCGGGGACG
>JBARAK010000590.1:0-2226 GCA_049791955.1 Caulobacteraceae bacterium | reverse complement strand
GCCGTCATCGCCTTGGCCAACAAGGAAAGCCTGGTCTGCGCCGGGCCGGCCCTGCTGGCGGCGGCCAAGGCAGCCGGTGGGACCGTGGTGCCCGTCGACAGCGAGCACTCCGCTATCTTCCAGGTGCTCCAGGCGCCCTGCGCCGATAAGGTGAAGCGGCTGATCCTGACCGCCTCGGGCGGTCCGTTCCGGACCTGGACGCGCCAGCAGATGGGCGAGGCGACGCGGGAGCAGGCCGTCGCCCATCCCAATTGGGATATGGGCGCCAAGATTTCGGTCGATTCGGCCACCATGATGAACAAGGGGCTCGAGATGATCGAAGCCTCGTACCTGTTCGCCATGCCGGAGACCAAGATCGACGTGATCGTGCATCCGCAATCGGTGGTCCACAGCCTGGTGGAGTACATGGACGGGTCGACGCTGGCCCAGCTCGGTCCGCCGGATATGCGTGCGCCGATCGCCTGCGCCTACGCCTGGCCGGACCGGCTGCCCTGGCCCGCGCCTGGGCTCGACCTGGCGGCGGTCGGTTCGTTGACCTTCGAGGCGCCCGACATGGAGCGGTTCCCGGCCCTGCGGCTGGCGCGCGAAGCCCTGCGCAAGGGCGGCGGGGCTCCTGCGACGTTCAACGCGGCCAACGAAGCGGCGGTGGCGGCGTTCCTGGGCCGCAAGATCGGCTTCCTCGATATCGCCCGCGTGGTCGAGGAGACCCTGGAGACCATGGACCGGACGGGCGAGCTGACCTCGTCCCGCAATGATCCGGTCGAGGCGGCCATGGAGGTGGATGGCGCGGCGCGGCGGGTGGCCTCAGGTTTGCTCAGTCGCCTGGCGATCGTCCACTGAAACCCATGGGGCCGCCGACATGATCGCTTTCGCCGAAAACGCCGTGATGTACGTGGTCCCCTTCGTCTTCGTCCTCACCCTGGTGGTGACGATCCATGAACTGGGCCATTTCTGGGTGGCGCGGCTGCTGGGCGTGTCGGTGGACCGGTTCTCCATCGGATTCGGGCGCGCGATCGCGCACTGGACCGACCGCTCCGGGGTCGAATGGCGCATCGGCTGGATTCCCCTCGGCGGCTATGTGCGCTTCAGGGGCGATGCTGACGCCAGTTCCTCCGTCCCGGATGGGGACAGCCTGGCCGACCTGCGGCGGCGCATCATCCTGGAACAGGGCGTCGGGGCGGAGAAGCGGTACTTCCATTTCAAGCCGGTCTGGGTGCGCGCCCTGGTTGTCCTGGCGGGCCCGGTGGCGAATTTCGTGCTCTCCATCGCCCTGTTCGCAGTCCTGCTGGGGGCGGTGGGCGAGACGGTCGTGGCGCCTCGCGCCGGCAAGATCGAGCCCGGAAGCCCAGCGGCGCACGCCGGTTTCCGCACCGGCGACCTGATCGTGTCCGCCAACGACCACCGGGTTTCCGATTTCATCGATTTCAGGCAGTTCGTGGCGCTTCGCAGTGACGAGCCGATTCGCTTCACGGTTGAGCGAGGCGGCCGGCCGGTCGTGCTGCTCGCCACGCCCGAGCGTCGCACCGAGACCGACGCGGTGACCGGCGTGTCGCGGCTGGGCTATCTCGGGATCTGGGCTTCGCAGGACCCCCACGACATCAGCCGGCGGCGCTATCCGCCCCTGGAGGCGCTCGGCAAGGGCGTGCAGCGCACCTGGGGCATCGTCGACACCACCGTGGTCTATCTGGGTCGTCTGGCGACCGGACGGGAGTCCGGCGACCAGCTCGGCGGCCCGCTGCGAATCGCTTCAACGGCGGACGCCGTGGCCAAGGCCGGCTCCTACGGAGCGCCGAATCTGGGCATGCGGCTGGTCGGCGGCTTCGTCGCCTTGCTGAGCCTCGCGGCGGTGGTCTCGGTGGGCATCGGCTTCATGAACCTGTTGCCAATCCCCGTGTTGGACGGCGGTCACCTGCTGTTCTACGCCTATGAAGCTGTTGCGCGGCGACCAATGGCCGCGCGGATTCAGGGGCTTGGCTATCGGCTCGGCCTTGCTTTGCTGTTGGGTTTCATGCTGTTCGCCACTTGGAACGATCTTCAGCGCCTGAACCTGTTCAAAATCTTCGGCAGCCTGTTTTCCTGACGGCCGACGCCCACGGTATGGTGAATGCTTAGACCTCCTTCGCGCCGTGTCGCGCTCCTGACCGGCATGACCCTCCTGCTGGGGTCGAGCGCGCTTGCGACCGGCGCCCTGGCCCAGCCAGGCGGCGGCCAGCCGGCGCTCGGCAC
>JBARAK010000589.1:0-1588 GCA_049791955.1 Caulobacteraceae bacterium | reverse complement strand
GCACCACCCAGCCGCCGCCGACCGCGGCCAGGGTCGCCACCCCCGCGAAGGTCAGCGCCATGCCCAGCAGCAACGGCGCCCCGCTGCGCAGGAACGGCTTGTCGGCGCGGGCGAACACGAACGGCAGCACCGGCAGGATGCACGGGCTGATGATGGTGAAGACGCCGCCGAGATAGGACAGGATGAACAGGGTCATGGCTCAACGTTCGTGGGGGCGGGTCGGTGGTTACAGGGGCCCATGCGCCGGCTTAGACCTGATCGCCGCGCCGGGCGCCAGCCGGTCTAAACCCCTTCTCCTTTGCGGGCGGGGATCGCCACCATCCCCCTTCACAGATCGCCCACAACCCGCTCTTCCCCGCGCAGGCGGGGATCCAGATCAAAGGGCGCCGACGTGGCCAAGCGTGGCTGCGAAACCCTTGATCCGGCAGCGTCTTACGACCTGGATTCCCGCCTTCGCGGGGATGAGCGGGTCTGTATGGCGGCTGTAGCGCGGTCCCTTCACCTTCTCATTGCAAGTGATATGTCGGGCAGAAGTATAGATTTTTATATCTAGATCTGAGCGTGATAAACCATGTTGGTGTATATTGCTGATTTCAAAATTCAATTGCTCGAATATGATTCCGGTAAGCTCATTCCAGAATAAAAATTCCTTTATTCATCTCAAATTAGGACGCTGGGTACTATCCGGCGCCGCCTGAACGGTGTGTCGGGTGGAGGGTTTTATGGGGCTGACGATATCGCGCTCCATGGTGGTCTTTGGAGCCGTGGTGTGCAGCGGCTTCATGATCGTGGTGGGTCTTAGCGGCGTGGCGCTGGGCCAGCTCAAGGTCACCGGGCCGCTTTATGAGCGCATCGCCTCGGGCAAGGACCTGCTCGGCGACATCCTGCCCCCGCCCGAATATGTCATCGAGGCCTATCTGGAAGCCAACCTGGCGGCCCAGGACCCCGCCAGGCTGCCTGAGCACGAGGCGCGGCTGGCCAGGCTGCGCCAGGACTACGAGCAGCGGCGCGCCTACTGGAAGGCCTCGCTGATCCCGGCCGATCTCAAGCGGGAGCTGACGGAGACTTCCGACACCCAGGTCCGCAGGTTCTGGGACCAGCTCGACGCCGAGGTGGTCCCGGCCATCCGGCGGCGCGACCCGGCCGCGATCTCGGCCGCCATGGGCGGGCTGGGGCGGACCTATGCGCAGCATCGCCGGTTGATCGACGACGTGGTGGCCAGGGCGACGGCGATGGACGCCGGCAACGAGCGCTCGGCCCGCGCCCTGGTGGCGCGCTACACCGCCCTGATGTTCGGCGGCGCGGGCCTGGTGGCGGTGGCGCTGGTGGCCGGGTTGATCGTGATCGCCCGGCGGGTGACCCGCCCGATCGCGGCCATGAAGACCTACATGGGCGCGCTGGCCGGCGGCGACTATTCGCGCGAGCCGCCCTTCGCGGAGCGGACGGACGAGATCGGCGAGATGGCGGCCTCGGTGGCGGTGTTCCGTACCGCCGTGCTGGAGCGCCAGGCCGCCCGCCAGGCCGAGATGGTCCAGGCGACGGAGGCGGAGCGGGTGCGGGCGCGGGACGAGGCGGAACGGGCCGAGCT
>JBARAK010000588.1:0-1812 GCA_049791955.1 Caulobacteraceae bacterium | reverse complement strand
TCCGAAGGCGCTGCAAGCGCAGGTCGGCCCCGGGGCGCGGGCGTCATGTCCGGTTCCGGCGGCGTCGCCCCGCCGGCTTCCCTCGCCCGCAGCTCCTGCAGTGGAGA
The DNA here is from genome assembly GCA_049791955.1 of Caulobacteraceae bacterium. Taxonomy (GTDB): domain Bacteria; phylum Pseudomonadota; class Alphaproteobacteria; order Caulobacterales; family Caulobacteraceae; genus CAHJWH01. The sequence continues at coordinate 1,705 of JBARAK010000588.1, read as the reverse complement.
CGGCTGGAAGATGGTGCGTTCGCCCTCGCTCCGCTCGTCCATCATCGCGGCGCCTTCTTCACGCACCAGAGCTCAAGCCGCAGCTCGGGCCAGTCGCCGGCCAGATGCAGGCCGAGCGCGGTCGCGGTGGAGAAGTCGGCCCAGTCGGGGGCGGACCGGTCGAGCTCGAAGTAGACGAAGCCGGGGATGGCGCGGATCTGGGGCGGCGGGGTCGGGGTATGGCGCAGCGGCACCCCGGTGAGCGCGGAATCCACGATCTGGCGCATCTTCTGCACCGCGCCGATCTTGGCCACGGAGGGAAAGCGCGCGCGGACGTCGTCGAGCGCCATGCGCGCACTGACCGCGAGATAGAAGTAGCCATGCTGGTACAGGCCCGGATCGGTGATGCGCGAGGTATAGGCGCCCGGTCCCGCCTGTTGCAGCGGCAGCTGGATCGCCGAGCGGTCGTAGACCGCCGACAGCGCCGCCTGGATCGCATCCACCACCGGCTCGAAGGTGGGTTGCAGCGCCTCATGGTCGTAGGCGGGGAACGGCGGCGGCTGGCGCTCGGGGCGGGTCAGGGTGGCCAGCTCCCCCGCCATGCCGAGGAAGGCCTCGTACAGGCGCTCGGGGTGGACCATCGGCAGGGCTGCCAGGTGGCCGAGCTGGCCCTTCCAGCGGTTCAGCGCCTGAAGCAGCAGGAAGTTGGCGAAGGTCTCGGCCCCGCCGTCCTCGGCCTCCACCGCACGCAGGGCCAGTTCCTCGATGCGCTGGATCGATCGGCCGATGATGTCGGAGAGGAAGCCCGACAGGCGCGGGCTGGCGCGGATGTCGAGCGCGGGCGGGATGTAGCGGTCGTCCAGCACCAGGGCGCCCTCACCCACTTCACGCACGCGCGCCAGACCCAGCAAAATCCGGCCATAGGTCTGTTCGCGGGTGATCCCGAAGCGCAGGTTCGGTCGGGCGACCTCGATCGGCTCACGCGTGCGTTCTTCCGAAAACGCGTCGGCGACCTCTTCGTCGGCGACCACGTAGCGCACCTCCTCCGCGCCCGGCTCCCCTCGCCCCCGATACTCGACCGCGCCGCGCTGATGGGGCGGAATGGTGAGGTGGACGAGGGCGTTGCGGGCGTCAGCGGGAACGTCGACGGGCGGAGGCGGCGGCAGGTCGTCGGGGATGGACAGCGGCAGGCCGTCGGGCATGACCGCGACCAGGCGCTCAATCGCGAATTTGCCGAGCGCGGCGAGGTCGCGGTTGATCTTCAGCTCGATCAGCCCCCACGGGTAGGGCCGCACGCTGCCGACGCGGGCGGCGACCAGTCCGTCGACGTGACGATCCTGCTGCTGGAAATGCTGCTGGCGGAGGAACAGCCCCTCACGCCAGGCGACGCGGCCTTCGCCTAGCATCGGGCTTCATCCGCGACCTGGGCCGGCCGGATCGATGGCCATGTCTCGGACGTGGGTGACGGTGGCGTCGGGACCCGAACCATGCCGCTGCATCCTCCACAAAAACGGAAGCCTTTTTCTGTGGGGGCGCAGTTTCATTCCGGTGTCGGGGCCGGCCGATCCGGTTACAGTGGTAACGCCGCCTGGAGCGGACGGGGCGGGCCTGGACGCAATCTGGCGTAGGCGTCCCGCGCAATAATGAAATTCAATTGCTCAATTTGAAATTGAGGCATGCAAGAAAGAACGTAAATTTAAATTACGGCCTCTGCACACATACGAAC
>JBARAK010000587.1:0-4611 GCA_049791955.1 Caulobacteraceae bacterium | reverse complement strand
CGCTCGGCCTCGCGATGGGCGGTGCGCAGTTCGGCCGGGGACGGCTCGCGCCAGGCCGCCGTCCCGGGGGCCTGGGCGGACAGGGTCCGGACCGCGTCGAGCAGGGTGTCCATCCCGCGCTTGCGGGTAGCCACGGTGGTGACCACCGGTACGCCGAGTTGGCGCGACAGGCCCTCCACGTCGATGCGCCAGCCCTGGCGCTCGGCGATGTCGAACATGTTCAGGGCCAGCACCATCGGCCGGCCGACCGACTTCAGCTCAAGCGCCAGGCGCAGCACCAGGCGCAGGTTGGTGGCGTCGGCGACGCAGATGATCACGTCCGGCGGCACTTCGCCGGGAAAGCGCCCGAGCACCACGTCGCGGGTCACCGCCTCGTCGGGACTGCGGGCGCGCAGGCTGTAGGTGCCGGGCAGGTCCACCACGCGGGCGCGCCAGCCATCGGCGGAGACCACCGGGCCTTCCTTCCGCTCCACCGTCACGCCGGCGTAGTTGGCGACCTTCTGGCGCGCGCCGGTCAGGGCGTTGAACAGGGCGGTCTTGCCGCAATTGGGCGTTCCGACGAGTGCGATGCGCGGAACCGCCGTCTGGCTCGCCACCGCAGCCGGTTCGGAAACGATGGCCTCGCCCGTAGGGACGACAGGCGCCGAGGCGCGGTCCTCGGGTTCGACCGCGACGTCGAAACCGGTCTCCAGGGTCATTCCGCGGCCGCGAGGTAGACGGCTTCGCCCGTGTCGGCCTGGACCATCACCGCATTGGCTTCGCGCCGGCGCAGCGCCACGCGCATGTCGTCCAGGCGCACCGCGATGGGATCGCGGCCGATGGCGCCCTCATGCAGGATCTCGACCCGCGCGCCCTCGACAAAGCCGATCTCCAACAGCCGACGTTCGAGTTCTGCGCCCTCGAGTCCGTCATGGTTGGCGGCGACGCCCACCCCGACGACGACGCCTGTGAAACCGCGCGCCCGCGATCCCAAGGGAGTGGGGCCCAGCGGCTCCGCACCCGATGTCGAGGATTTCCCGACCTGTCCTGCAAACACACCGGCGCGCACTGGAATGAACCGCTTTCGGTAACCGCGAGTGACTATCAATATCCGACCGAACCGCGGCTTAAGCAAGGCCCTGCGACCCGATCGCAGATGTTCGGGTCCACGATAACCGCCTGGATGCAAACAGGTCGTTGCGTCCAATCAAATGGATGTTGCTGGCGCGGCTGTCGTCCCGGGCGCTAAACGCCTCCAAGCGTTGCGGCCGCATGTGAGCCGGCCTGGAGTTCGGACATGAAGGTCGGTGTGATCGGGATCGGCGCGATGGGCGCGGGCCTGGCGGACAGCCTGCTGCGGGCCGGCCACGAGGTGACGGTCTGGAACCGCTCCAGGGGGCCGCTGGAGGCGCTCAGCGCCAAAGGCGCCAGGGTGGCGGAAACGCCGGCCCAGGCCTTCGCCGGGGACGCCGCCGTGACCATGCTGTCCAACGACGAGGCGATCCGCGAGGTGATCCTGGACGGAGGCGTGCTGGACCACGCCGCGCCCGGCCTGACCCACCTGGTCAGCGCCACCATCTCCGTCGCCCTGGCGCGGGAGCTGGAGCAGGTCCATGCCGACAGGGGCGTCGCCCTGGTCAGCGCCCCGGTGCTGGGCCGCCCCGATCTGGCGGAGAAGGGCGAGCTGAACGTGCTGGCCGCCGGCGCCGTGGGCGACATCGCCAGGGTGCAGCCCCTGCTGGACGCCATCGGCCGCAAGACCTGGACGCTGGGCGAGCAGCCGCACCTGGCCAATGTGGCCAAGCTGGCCGCCAACTTCATGATCGCCGTGGCCATCGAGACCCTGGCCGAGACCTTCGCCTTCGCCGAGAAGCACGGGCTCGACCCCCGCAGCTTCTACGAGCTGGCCACCGGCACCCTGTTCGCCGCCCCGGCCTACAAGATCTATGGCGAGCTGATCCTCGAACGCAATTTCGAGCCGGCGAAGTTCAAGCTGAGACTCGGCCTGAAGGACATCCGCCTGGCGCTGGCGGCCGGCGAGGCGGTCGAGGTTCCCCTGCCCCTCGCCAGTGTGCTGCGCGACAACTTCATCGACGCCCTGGCCCATGGCGGGGCGGACAAGGACTGGGCGGCGATGTCGGAGTCGACGTTCCGGCGGGCGGGACTGAAGTAGGCCGCCTTCGCTCCCCGCCGCATTCCCGCGGGGGCGGAACGGAAGCCGTGCTCAACCGGCTTCCCGCACCCACGGAAGCGGAGCTATACAGCCGTCATGATGCTGAAACGCCTCGCCCTCCCCCTCCTGCTCGCCACCTCGGTCGCGGGCCTGTCCGTCGCGGCCGGCGCCGCCGACGCCCGCCCCTTCACCGCCAGGGACCTGGTGAGCCTGGACCGGGTGTCGGACCCGCAGGTGTCGCCCGATGGCGGCAAGGTGGTCTATTCGCTACGTTCCACCGACTTGGCGGCCAACAAGGGCGTCAACGCCATCTGGATCGCGGAAGGCGGAAAGACCCGCCGCCTGGCCGCCTCCGACGGCGGCGCCAGCGCGCCGCGCTGGTCGCCCGACGGGCGCGCGATCTACTTCATCTCAAGCCGCTCGGGCTCCGACCAGGTCTGGCGCACTGACGCCGCCGGGACCCAGGCCGAGCAGGTCACCCGTCTGCCGCTCGACGTGGGCGCCTACCGTATCGCCCCGGACGGCCGCACGCTGGTGGTCTCGATGGCGGTGTTCCCGGACTGCGAGACCCCGGACTGCACCGTCGCCCGCATGGCCGAGCGCAAGGCGGACAAGGCCTCGGGCCAGGTCTACGACAAGCTGTTCGTCCGCCACTGGGACACCTGGGCCGACGGCACGCGCAACCACCTGTTCGCGCTGGAGCTCGACGCCACGGGTGCGGCGGCCGGAACGGCGACGCCGCTCACGCCCCACTTCGATGGCGACATCCCCTCCAAGCCCGACGGTGGCGACGAGGACTTCTCGATCTCGCCGGACGGCGGGACCGTGTTCTTCTCGGCGCGGACGGCGGGGCGGACCGAGCCCTGGAGCACCAACTTCGACATCTGGAAGGCGCCGATCGACGGCTCCGCAGCGCCGGTGGACCTGACCCGGGACAATCCCGCCTGGGACGGTCAGCCGGTAGTGTCGCCTGATGGCAGGACCCTTGCCTACCGAGCCCAGACCCGGCCCGGCGACGAAGCCGACCGGTTCGCCCTGTGGACGCTGGACCTGGCGACGGGCGCCAAACGCGAGGTGGCGCCGAACTGGGATCGCTCGGCCGAGCACATCGCCTGGACCCATGACGGCCGCGGCCTGCTCGCGACCGCCGAGGACGTCGGCGTCACCCGCCTGTTCCGCATCGACGCCGCCAGCGGCGCGGTCACCCCGCTCACCGCCCGCGGCCACGTCAGCGACTACGACGCCTCTCCTGACGGCGTGGTGTTCGCCCAGGACGGCCTGGGCGGCCCCGCCCAGCTTTACGGCCTGCGGTTCGGCGCGGCGCCGGTCCAGATCACCCACGCCAACGCCGAGCGCCTGGCCGACGTCCAGTTCGGCGCCTTCGAGCAGTTCAGCTTCACAGGCTGGAACGGCGAGACGGTGCACGGCTACGTGGTCAAGCCGTACGGCTACCAGCCGGGCAAGCGCTATCCCGTCGCCTTCCTGATCCACGGCGGCCCGGAGGGCAGCTTCGGGGACAGCTGGAGCTACCGCTGGAATTCCCAGACCTACGCCGGGCTGGGCTACGCGGCCGTGATGATCGATTTCCATGGCTCGACCGGCTACGGCCAGGCCTTCACCGACGCCATCTCCGGCCACTGGGGCGACCGTCCGCTGGAAGACCTGCAGAAGGGCTGGGCCGCCGCGCTGGCCAAGTATTCCTTCCTGGACGGCGACCGCGCCTGCGCGCTCGGCGCCAGCTACGGCGGCTTCATGATCGACTGGATCGCCGGGGTGTGGAACCAGCCCTGGAAGTGCCTGGTGGTCCATGACGGCGTCTTCGACAACCGGATGATGGGCTATTCCACCGAGGAGCAATGGTTCAGCGAGTGGGAGAACGGCCACACCATGCCGTGGGAGAACCCAGCCAACTTCGAGCGCTTCAATCCGGTCGACCACGTGGCCGACTGGACCAAGCCGATGCTGGTGATCCACAGCGCCAAGGACTACCGCATCCCGCTGGAGCAGGGCCTGGGCGCATTCACAGCCCTGCAGAGCCGCAAGGTGCCGAGCGAGCTGCTGACCTTCCCGGACGAGAACCACTGGGTGCTCAAGCCCAGCAACTCCCTGCAGTGGCACGCCACGGTGGAAGATTGGCTGAAGCGCTGGATCGGAAACTGAACCCTATCCGTTGCTGCAGAGTGGGTCTTCGGGCCGTCTGATCCTGGCAATCGTGCATCACCGGCGGGTCAAACGACGTTCATGACGCGCCTGGGGTTGAACGTTTCGCCTGCGAAATCATTTTTGAGCCCAAGCGCAGCCGTAGGCGCGCGCATGAGGAGATACCCGTGCTTCGAGCTTCGCTGCTGGCCACGACCCTTTCGCTCCTGACCGCAGGCGCTGCGCTCGCGCAGTCGGGCGCGCCCACCTCCCAGAACGCGGCGCCCGCCGCGACGCCGGCGAACGCCGCCGCCCCCGCG
>JBARAK010000586.1:0-2844 GCA_049791955.1 Caulobacteraceae bacterium | reverse complement strand
GCGCCAGCAGGTCGGCCGGACGCGGCAGTCCGCGCGCCGCCGCCGACGTGCGCGTGCGGCGGACGTCGAGACCATGGTGGACGCTGCGGAACGCGCGCCGGGTGTAGTCCATCACCGCCGCCCTGAGCTCTTCCAACACGGGCGTGGCGATCTCGGCGGCGGCCGTGGGCGTGGGGGCGCGGCGGTCCGAGACGAAGTCGATCAGGGTGGTGTCGGTCTCGTGGCCGACCGCCGAGATCAGCGGGATCACGCTTGCGGCCACCGCGCGGGCGAGCGCCTCGTCGTTGAAGGGCCAGAGGTCCTCGATCGAGCCCCCGCCCCGCGCCACGATCAGCAGGTCCGGACGCGGCGTCGGCCCATCCACAGGCATGGCGTTGAAGCCGCGCACCGCGGCGGCGACCTGGGCGGCGGCCTGGTCGCCCTGCACCACCACCGGCCACACCAGCACGTGGGCCGGCCAGCGGTCGGTGATGCGATGCAGGATGTCGCGAATCACCGCCCCGGTCGGGCTGGTCACCACGCCGATCACGGTGGGATGGCGCGGCAGAGGGCGCTTGCGGGCGGCCTCGAACAGGCCCTCGTCGCGCAGCTTGGCCTTGAGCCGTTCGAGCTGGGCCAGCAGCGCCCCGACGCCGGCATGCTCCATGGTCTCGATGACCAGCTGGTAGGACGAGCGCGCTGGATAGGTGGTGATCTTGCCGGTGACGATCACCTCCAGCCCCTGCTCGGGCTGGGCCTTCAAGGTGCGGACACTGCCCTTCCACACCACCGCATCGATGCTGGCCTTATCGTCCTTCAGCGTCAGATAGATGTGGCCGGAGGCGTGGCGGGTGACCTTGGAGATCTCGCCCCGCAGCCGCACGAAGCCATAGGCTTCCTCCAGCGTCCGCTTCATGGCGAAGGCCAGCTCGGAAACCGAATAGGCCTTGGCGTTGGTGGTCTCCGCCGGCGCGGACAGGGATTCGCTCATCGCCCCAGGATAGGGCGTGCGGGCGCCCTCCGCGAGCACCGCGCGCGGTCTCGCTGACGATCAGTCCGGCTTGACGTAGATCGAGGTCTTCACGCTGGAGAACACCCGGCGGACCATCGGCTCGAACGCGTCCAGCGGCATGGAGGCGAAGTCCGGGTCGAAGGCTTTTTGGTCATAGACGTGGCAGAAGCGCGCCGTCTCCTCGAACATCGGGTGGCCGCGGAACTGCTCGCGCAGGTTCCGGTCAAGACCCAGGAAATCGAAGAAATAGTAACCCTGGAAGATCGCGTGATGCTCGACCATCCAGTGATAATCTGCTGATATATATGGCTTTATGATTGCGGCTGCGACGTCAGCGTGATTGGCCGCGCCCAGGGTGTCGCCGATGTCGTGCATCAGGGCGCAGACGACATATTCCTCGTCCCGCCCGTCCTGGAAAGCCAGCGTCGCGGTCTGCAGCGAGTGCTCGAGGCGGTCCACGGCGAAGCCGCCGTGATCGTCCGCCAGCACCTTGAGATGGGCCAGCACGCGGTCGGCATGGCCCTGGCGGAACGCCCCGAACTCACGGCCGATGACGGCCCAGTCCGCGGCGGTCCCCTCGGTCATGGCGTGGAAGCGCGCCCGCTCGGCGGGATGGGCCTCTGGCGGCGCGCCGAGATCATCGTGGGCCATCTGGTTTTCCTCCGGCCGATCACTTGCGGATCGGTTATCCGTCTGACTGTTCAGCACAGGGCGGTCGCGCTCTGTCAAACATGTGACAATGCCACCACAAAGTACGAGCCATGCCGGCTGAACCTCGCTAAGCGGTGGTCACGAGGACGTTACCCCTCATAAGGCCGCCATGAGCTTCAGCGAAAGATTCGGATCGGTCCTCCCTGGCCGCATCGGCGTCCAGGAGCGGCGGCGGCTGCAGCTGAGGGCCCGGCGGACCCAGCGGCTGGTCGTAGTGGTCACCGGCTCGGTGGCGGCCGGCGCGGCGGCGGTGTTGTTCGCCAAGCTGGCCGACCGGGCGCAGGACCTGCACACCCACCTCCTGGGCCTCTGGAAGGTCTGGACGGTCCTGCTGCTGCCCATCGGACTTCCCCTCGCCGTGTTCCTGACCCGCCGCTTCGCCCCGGAAGCCGCCGGGAGCGGCATTCCCCAGATCATCGCCGCGGCCGAGAGCCAGCGCTGCCCGCCCCCCGGCAAGGATGCGCGCACCAGCCTGAAGACCGCGGCCTGGAAGATCGGCGTCTGCGTGTTCCTGCTGGTCTGCGGCGCCTCGATCGGCCGGGAGGGGCCGACGGTGCAGGTGACGGCGGCTGTGGTCTACGCCCTGGGCGCGCGGCTGTATGGGGGAACCGGCCGGCGTGCGCTGCTGATCGCCGGGGGCGCCGCGGGGGTGGCCGCGGCCTTCAACACCCCCATCGCCGGGGTGGTGTTCGCCGTAGAGGAACTGGCCAAGGGCTTCGATCGCCGTTCCAACACCGTGGTGATCCTCGTGGTGGTGGCCGCGGGCGTGGCGGCCTACGCCCTTTCGGGCAACTACGCCTATTTCGGCGAGATGCGCGGCTCGACGGCGCTGGCCTCCTCCTGGTTGGCGGCCCCGATCCTGGGCGTGGTCTGCGGAGCGTTCGGGGGGCTGTTCTCGCGTCTGCTCGCCAGTGTGATCGGACCGCGTCCCGGCCGGCTCGGGCGCTGGAAGGCGGCGAGACCCATGCTGTTCGCCTTCGGCTGCGGCGTGGTGGCTGCGCTGGCGGCGTGGCTTTCGCGCGGGCTGAGCTATGGGGCCGGCTACCAGGAGACCGCCTCGCTGCTGGCGGGCCATCCGGGGCGGGGCCTGCCGCTGGCCGGTTTCAAGTTCATCGCCAGCCTGGCCGCGGCCGCTTCCGGCG
>JBARAK010000585.1:0-7531 GCA_049791955.1 Caulobacteraceae bacterium | reverse complement strand
GGCCGAGGCGGCCGAGCGCCGCGCTCATGTCGAGGCCGCGCGCCTGCCTGCTGAGGATGGCGGTCCCGCCGGGCCCGAGCCCACCCGCTATGGCGACTGGGAGCGCAAGGGCCTGGCGGTCGACTTCTGACGCTTCAGGTTCGGCGAGGGCGTCCGAAGCCGGCCATGCTGTCCAGCACGCCGTCTTCGCGCACCAGCCCGTGGAACAGCGCCGCCGCCAGGTGGAGCAGGAATACCGCGAACAGGGCCAGCGCCAGCCAGGTGTGGGCGCGCCTGAGCAGGCCGTAGAGGAACAGGTCGTGCGGCGCGATCGGGGGCAGGTGCAGGCCGCCCGCCATAACGATCGGGAAACCGCCGGCCGACAGCATGCCCCAGCCGGCCAGCGGCATGGCGATCATCAGCCCATAGAGCGCCAGGTGCGACCCGTGCGCGCCGAGCCTCTGCGGCAGCGGCAGGTCCGCCGGCAGCGGCGGCGGACGGTTGGTGAAGCGCACCACCAGCCGCAGGATCACGAACAGCAGGATGGCGACGCCCAGGGGCCGGTGGATGGCGACCAGGCGCGCGTAGAGTCCGCCGGCCGTGGAGACCATGCCCACTCCGATGAACAGCATGGTCAGGATCATCGCCGCCATCAGCCAGTGGATCAGGCGCGCGGCGAGGGCGAAGCGGGGGTTCATTGGGCGGCTCCGGAGACGGCTTCGAGGGACGGGACCGAAGGCGGTGCGGACGCCTGGGCGCTAGGGCGGGGTCCTTCCACCGCGCGGCGAGCGAAGGAGACGGCGTAGGCGGCCGAGCGGGCCGGCAGCAGCGGATCGTCCGAGATCGCGATCCCCTTGGGCAGGACGGTGGGGTCGTAGGTGATGTCGCGGCAATGGCCGACGTCCTCGGGCTGGGTCGCCTGGATGGTCAGGGTCCCCACGTCGATCTGCCGGTCGTTGGCCGCCCATTGTCTGGTGGCGTCGTTGACCGGGTCGTTGGGGCTGGCCACGGTCACCACCATGCGCCAGTGCAGCGGCCCCCTGGCGAGGCGTGTGCGCAGGTCGTCGAACAGCAGGTCGGGCGGGACCTGCTTGAGCTTGTCCTTGTCGATTACCCCGCCGATCTGCTCGGGAACCATGGACCAGCGGACCAGCCGGACGTGGCCTTGCCCGTCGATGAAGCGGAAGGCGTTGATGCTGAAGTAGGGACCGGCGGCGAAGCTGTCGGGCAGCGGCCACGCCTTCATGAACTTCATGTAGGCGGCGATCTCAGGGTGATCGGCGAGCAGCGCCTTCATCTTCGCCGGATCGGGCTTGCCGGTCTTGGGGGCGGGCGTCGAAGCCAGCTGCAGCTTCACGAAGGTCTGGGGGTCGGAAACGGGGAAGATCGGGGTGTGGTCCATGGCCTGCCGCCAGACCTGCCCGTCGGGCAGGTTGAAGCTCAGCGCCATGCTGTGGAACACCACCCGTCCGTCGCCGGCGAAGGGATCGCCGCCCGCCAGGGCGAAGCGGCCGACCACCGGCGTACGCACCTTGCCGAACACCTCGGCGCTCGACAGCGCCTGGCCCGAGCCGTCGCCATCGAACCAGCCGGTGACGCAGACCCCCTTGGCGTGAGCCCGACGCCAGCCCGGATGGCGACCGCCTGCGTTGGTCTCCAGGGCGTTGACGATGGTCTTGGGACCGAATCGCGCCGGACCGATCCAGCCGCCCGCATAGGCGAAGGCGCCCGCCGCGCCCGCCACGACGATCCCGATCAGGGCGAATCTGGCGACGGGCGGTCGCCCGCTTGAAGCCGACGTAGGGCTCTGTCCTTGGCCTGGACCCGGGTGTTCGGTCACGGCGTGTTCCTCGCAGGGGATGGTCTGATTGTTTCGACAGACGCTCCAGGTTCGCCGGTATTCCGGCGTGGAACGAAAAATTTTCGCGGCCGTCGATCTTGGCGATCAATCAAAAATTACGATTGAAACGAAAATAATGATGCGTTGGAACGAATGCTTCTGACCCGCCATCTTCTCCCCGAACGGATGGGAGACGGACGTGACCTCCTCGGGCATGCACATCGGCGCGGCGAAGCAGCTGTCGCGCTTCCCGGCGGCGGGAGGCCAGATCGCCGCGCGTTTCACGCGCCTGGCGCCGGGCGTGCTGCTCTGTGCGGCGGTAAGTGCGGTTTCGGTCGGTCTCCAGACTGTGGAGAGCGCGTTGCTTGGGCGGGCCTGGCTGGAAGCGCTGGTGCTGGCCATCCTGATCGGCACGGCGGTCCGTACGGCGTGGAAGCCCGACGCCCGCTGGCGGCCGGGCGTGGATTTCAGCGCCAAGATCCTGCTTGAAATCGCCGTGGTGCTGCTCGGCGCTTCGATCAGCGCTGCGACCCTGGCGTCCGCGGGTCTTCCCCTGCTCCTCGGGGTGGCCGTGATCGTGGCCGTGGCGATTTCCGCCAGCTATGGCCTGGGCCGCCTGGCCGGCCTGCCTCACCGGATGGCGACCCTCATCGCTTGCGGCAACTCCATCTGCGGGAACTCCGCCATCGCCGCCGTGGCGCCGGTCATCGGTGCGGACGGGGATGACGTGGCCACCTCCATCGCCTTCACCGCGGTGCTGGGCGTTGGCGTGGTGCTGGGCCTGCCGGCGCTGGCCGGCGTGCTGCACATGCACGCGTTACCGTTCGGCGCCCTGGCTGGCCTGACCGTCTATGCAGTGCCGCAGGTGCTCGCCGCCACCGCTCCGGTCGGGCCCCTGGCGGTGCAGATGGGCACCCTGGTGAAGCTGGTCCGGGTGCTGATGCTGGGGCCGGTCTGCGTGGTCCTGTCGCTGATCACCGCCAGCCGCGGCGAAGGGGATGCGGCGCGGCGCGGCCTGCCTCCCCTGCATCAGCTGGTTCCCTGGTTCATCATCGGCTTCCTGGCCTTGATGGGAGCCCGTTCGGCTGGCCTCATCCCGCTTGAGCTGCTGAAGCCGGCCGCGAACCTGGCCAACATCCTGACGGTGATCTCCATGGCCGCGCTCGGCCTGGGGGTGGACGTGCGGGTCGTGGCGCGGGCCGGAAGCCGGGTGGTCGGGGTGGTGGTGATGTCCCTGGTGATGCTGGGGGTCGTCGCCCTGGCGCTGATCCGGGTGCTCGGGCTCTCCTGAGCCATCGCCTGCAAGGTTCTGGTGGGTGAGAAATGTTGCGGCCGGCCGGAATAAGTCCGCGGGCGATGCGTCCACCCAGCTATGGGACCGCTGAAGCGAGGAAAGACGGGAAGGGCGACGCCATGACCGACATGGCCCTGCTGATCGAGCCGGTCATTCCCGCCCTTCGCCGCTACGCCCGCGCTCTTGTCCGTGACCGGGCCGAGGCGGATGATCTTGTCCAGGATTGCCTTGAGCGCGTCGTCGGCCGCTGGTCCCAGCGTCGGCAGGACGCTGACGCCAGGACCTGGATGTTCTCCATCCTTCACAACCTGGCCATCAGCCGTCACCGGCAAGCCCGTCGCCGGGGACCGCACCTGGACATGGACGCGGTCGAACCTTCGGCCCTGACCGAGCCGCCAGCCCAGGAGGCGCGGGTCCGCCACGGCGAACTGCTCAAAGCGCTGGACGCCCTGCCGGCCGATCAGCGCGCCCTCCTGCTGCTTGTCGGGGTTGAGGGTCTCTCCTACGCCGAAGCGGCTGTGGTCCTGGGCGTACCCATCGGCACGGTGATGTCGCGCCTGTCGAGGGGGAGGGATCGCCTGGCCGAGATGATGGAGTCCGGCGTCCAGCGCACCCCGCTCAGGAGGGTGAAGTGACCCCATTGCGGCCGATCGCTGAAACCGACCTGCACGCCTATGTGGACGGCGCCCTGGACGGCCGTCGCGAGGAAGAGGTGCGCGCCTATCTCGAAGAACATGCCGACATCGCGGCCCGGGTGCGCGTCTACGCCAGCCAGCGTGACGCCCTGCGCGAGGCGTGGGGACCGGTGGCCAACGAGCCGATCCCGGCGGAACTCGACCTGCAGCGGATCGTGGAGCGTGCGCGCCGCCCTATGCCGTCCTGGCGCATCGCAGCGGCGGTGGTGACGATGCTGGCCGTGGGCGGAGCCAGCGGCTGGCTGGCGCGGGGGCTGAGCGAGCCGGCTTCGAGCGGGGTCGCGGCCCTCGCTCGTGAGGCGGCCGATAGCTATCGCGTCTATGCGGCCGACCCCCGTCGCCCGGTGGAGATCGGCCCGGCAGGACGCGCGGACCTGGTGAGCTGGGTGTCCGCCCGCCTGGGAAGCCCGGTGAGTGCGCCCGACCTGTCCAAGGCAGGCTATCGTTTCATCGGCGGCCGGCTCGTCTCCACGCCCCACGGGGCTGCGGCGATGTTCATCTACGATGGCGCCGATGGCGCCCGTCTGGCGGTGATGGTGAGGCCGATGGCGGTGGAGCGGAACACCCGGATGTCCGAGCGGCGCGAGGGCGAGTTGGGCGGTGTGAGTTGGGCGGATCGGGGCATGGGCTACAGCCTCGTCGGACCCGCTTCGCCGCACGCCCTGCATCCGCTGGCCAACGATCTGCGCCGCCAACTCGACCGCCCGGTGGTGGATTGAGGGTCTGGGACAAAAAAGCCTTGGGCAAACGTAACCCGCTGAGGATGTGCAACGTATCTTCCCGAGAGAGACGATTGTGGGGCGCTAGGAGTTTGCAGATGGATCGCAGATCTTTGCTTCTGGCCGGTGTGGCCGTAGCTGGCGGGGCCCTGGCGCTTGGACGCCATGGCGCCCGTGCGGCGCCGGAGCATTTCGCCGTCGAACTGACGCCGGCCCAATGGCATGGTCGCCTGAACGCCGACCAGTTCGCCATCCTGCGTGAGCAGGAGACCGAGCGGCCGTGGTCCAGCCCGCTGCTGAATGAACACCGGCACGGCGTGTTCGCCTGTGTCGGCTGCGCCCAGAAGCTGTTCGATTCCCGCACCAAGTTCGAAAGCGGCACCGGATGGCCCAGCTTCTACGCTCCGTTAGCGAACGCAGTGGCGACCTCCCGTGACGCCAGCCTGCCGATCGAGGTCCGCACCGAAGTGCACTGCGTCCGCTGCGGCGGCCACCTTGGGCATGTGTTCGATGATGGTCCCCAGCCGACGGGGCTGCGCTACTGCATGAACGGCGCGGCGATGACCTTCCAGGCGACCTGAGCCGGGCTGGGGCCGCCTCAGGCGGCCTTCGTCTGACGATGATGCAGAAGCGATCCCGCTGTCGCCACGAGGATGGCGGCGGCGGTGGTCGCCAGCGCCAGTGAAAGCCGGGACAGCAGCGGGCTGGCGAAGGTCAGCGCCGCCAGCAGCGCCAGGCCAAGCAGATGCGAAGGTGGAAACCGCGGCGCCAGCAGCCGCCGGAACACCCCATTGCCCAGCAGATAGACCGCCGGACCGCCCAGCACGACCGCCGCTGAACCGGGGTCAGCCTGGGCCAAGGGATGGTTCAACACCCGGTCGTCGGCCACCGCCACCAGGATGACGCCCGCCACCAGGGCGGCATGGACATAGGTGTAGGCCGCTCGGGCGGTGCGGCCGGGATCCTCGACCGCGGCGAAGGCGCGGCTGGTGCGCTCGGCCGCCGTGTCGAAGTAGATCCACCACATTGCCGCCGCCAGCGCGAAGGACGCCACGAAGGCCGTGATCGTCGCCGGGGTCCATTGCAGCTCGAAGAAGGCGGCGCCGGTGACGGTGATCGATTCGCCAAGCGCGATCAGCACGAACGCCGAGCAGCGTTCGGCCAGGTGCGCGCCCTCGACGTCCCAGTCCCGGGTGGTGGAGCGTCCGAGCCCCGGCGTCCAGAAGCCCAGCGCCGGGGAGGCGAGTTCGATCCCCAGGGCGGCGAGCCAGAGGCCCAGCCTGGTCGTTCCCTGGCTCAAGCCACCCCAGAGCCACAGGGCGCCGGAGGCCGCCAGCCAGACGGCGATCCGCTGGAAGTTGCGGAAGTTGGCGGGACTGTATCCCTTGACCGCCCACAGCATGAACAGGGTGCGGCCAAGCTGCATGGCGACGTAGGCGCCGGCGAAGACCAGGCCCCGCGCCTTGAAGGCGAGGGGCAGCGAAGTCGACAGCACCAGCCCCGCCAGCATCATGGCCAGCAGCAGTAGCCGGACGGGACGCCGCTCCGGATCCAGCCAATTGGTGACCCAGGACGTATAGATCCAGACCCACCAGACCGCCGCGAACAGCATCGCCGTCTGCAGGGCGCCCATGAGGCTGAAGTTGGTCAGGAGGGTGTGGGAGAGCTGGGTGACGGCGTAGACGAACACCAGGTCGAAGAACAATTCGATCTGGGTGACCCGCGCGGCGTCTTCGGTGTTCCTGGGGCGGAGCAGGTTGGTGCGTGCCGGCAGTTGCAAATCCACTCCCCCGAAGTCCTCGCCAATGGTGCGGCAAGGCCAGCCCATGGGAAAGGGCCCGCATATCGAAAGCGGTTTGTTCGCTTGCGGGTTGAAGGCGGATCACGTCTCGTGCGCAATGTGGTTTAGACATTGTTCACCATTCAAGGTCGCGCGCATGTCTGAAGCCTGGAGACCCCTGATCCTCGGCCTCGCCGTCTTCGCGGCGCAGGCGCCGATCGTCGCCCAGGCGCAGGACCTGGCCGGCGCGCCGCGCCTCTACGATGCGCCGCCGGGATATGCCGAAGCAGGTCCGGGGCCGGACGCTTCGGGTCCTCCGGCCCAGGCCTACGGTCCGATGGGCGGCCCCGGCCGCGCGCTGCGCGAGGCGGCGGACCATCCCAAGGAATGCTACGCCCATGTGCGGATGGGGCCGACCTACGCCCCGCCGCCCACCGGGCCGGAATATGTGTGGCGCCTCGCGCCCGCCCCCCCGGGCGCCCCAGGGCCGGTATGGTGCCTCACCGTACAGCCCTTCCCGCAACGCCCCGTGATGGTCGCGCCCGAGCGCATGGGCTGGATCCGGGTGCTGTGCGCCGACGAGACCACGCCCGGCCGGGTGTCGGTGATCCAGCGTCGTCTGCACGACCAGGGCCTGTACGCGGGCGGTTTCGACGGCCGCTATGATGCAGCCACGGCCGCGGCGGTGGCGCGGTTCCAGCACGACCGCCGCATCGCGGACGAAGGCTATCTCGGCTACCGCACGGTGGCCGCGCTCGAGGGCCCGCCGCCGGCTCCCCCCACCCCCATCTATGGCCGCCGCCCCAACACCTTCGACACCGGCGTGCTCAGCTGGTCGGGCAAGGTGCAGCGTTTCTAGGACTGCGCAGCTTTTCGGCGCGGGCGCGCACGCCTAAACAGCGGCCATGAACATCCATGGCCGACCCACGCGCACCATCTGGCTCGCTAACGATGGCTCGGGCGATGTCGAGATCATCGACCAGACCCGGTTGCCGCACGATGTAGCGGTCGTCCGCCTGCGCACGCTTGCGGATGCAGTGCGGGCGATCGCCGAGATGCAGGTGCGCGGCGCCCCGCTGATCGGGGTGGCGGCGGCTTACGGCCTCTGCCTTGCCATGCGTGAGGACGCGTCCGACGACGCGCTGGATCAGGCCCGCGACCGCCTGGTCGCCGCGCGGCCCACGGCGGTCAACCTGGCCTGGGCGGTGGAGGAGATGCTGGCGG
>JBARAK010000584.1:0-26294 GCA_049791955.1 Caulobacteraceae bacterium | reverse complement strand
CTGACCGCCCTGTTGGGCGGGCTCGGCTTCGCCTTCGTCGGCGGGATCGGCGCGGCCCTGGCGCTCGGCGCCCGACGCGGCGGGGTGCTGGTCGCGGTGATCGTTCTGCCCTTGTTTGCACCGCTGGTGATCTTCGGCGCCGGCGCGGTAAGCGCGCTGGCCAGCGGGCTCGACTGGCGCTCGGGCCTGCTGTTCCTGACCGCCTACAGCCTGGCGGCCACGGCGCTGGCGCCTTTCGCCATGGCGGCGGCCTGCCGCAACGCCCTGAGCTGAGACCCCCATGCGCCTGCCGCCCCTGCATCGCGGGACCCTGTTGCGCCGCTACAAGCGCTTCCTGGCCGACATCGCCTTCGACGACGGCCACGAGGAGACCGTCCACGTGCCCAATCCGGGCTCGATGATGGGGCTGGCCGATCCGGGGCTGACGGTCTGGACCTCCCGCAGCGAGGCCAAGGCCCGCAAGCTTCCCCACACCCTGGAACTGGTGCAGGTCGAAGACGCTTTCGTCGGCGTCAACACCATGCTGCCGAACCGGCTGGTCGCCGAGGCCCTGGCGCAGGGCGCCATCCCGGAGTTGGCCGGCTGCGGCGTCGTGCGGGCCGAGGTGAAGTACGGCGAGAAGAGCCGGGTGGACTTCCTGCTGGAGGAGCCCACCCCTGGATCGGCTGGGCGCACCTGGGTCGAGGTCAAGTCGGTGACGCTTTCCCGTCAGCGCGGCCTGGCGGAATGGCCCGATTGCGTCTCCTCCCGGTCGGTCCAGCACCTACGCGAACTCGGCGCGCAGCGGGCGAACGGGGATCGCGCCGTGCTGCTGTTCGTGGTCCAGCGCACGGACTGCGATCGCTTCGCCCCCGCCGCCGACCTCGACCCGGCCTTCGCCGCCGCCCTGGCCACCGCGATCGCGGGCGGCCTGGAGGTGCTGGTCTACGGCTGCGACATGACCCTGGAAGGCATCACCATCAGGCGCTCGCTTCCCAGCATCCGCATCTGAATAAAGGCCGCATGAAACCGATGCCCGGGCGGCGCTTTAACATCCTATAATGTCGCGGAGGGGAAATACTCCTGAAGTGACCTGCACGTCAGGAGGATGGAGCGGTGAACGAAGCATTCGCCAAGGCCGCCAATCTGGTCGCCTACATGACCGGACGTCCCCTCACCTTCACGATCTGCTGCATCCTGGTGGTGATCTGGGCGGGCACCGGACCGATATTCCACTTCTCCGACACCTGGCAGCTGGTCATCAACACCGGCACCACCATCGTCACCTTCCTGATGGTGTTCCTGATCCAGAACACCCAGAACCGCGAGAGCGAAGCCCTGCACGCCAAGCTCGACGAACTGATCCGCGCCATGGAGAAGGCGGAGAACCGCTACATCGGGCTTGAGCGCCGCAGCGAGAGCGAGATCGAGGGGATGCGCGACGATTGCGCGGCCGAGGCCAACATGCCCGGAACGACCGCGACCCGCGGAAAGACGGTCAAGCTGCTCGGCCGTTGAGTCGCCTCCCGGCGCCGTCGACGTCCGCGCGCGACCCCAGCCACGCGGACGACGGGCGCGTCAGGATCGCCTGACGTCTTCCGAAATGGCTGGAAGGTTCTATGTTACGCTTCCGACATCGACTTCAGCGAGTCCGTCCGCGTGCATCGCGCCGGCGGATGAGAGACCGGCTTCATGACCCTCGACGCCCTCGCCGACATGCCCGTCCGCACCGGCGGCATCAAGATCCACACCGCCGAGGATTTCGCCGGCATGCGCGCGGCGGGACGGCTGGCTGCGGAATGCCTGGACATGCTGGTCCCCCATGTCCAGCCCGGCGTGCTGAGCGAACACCTGGACGACCTGGCCCGCGAGTTCATCCTCGACCATGGCGCCCTGCCCGCCTGTCTGGGCTACCGGGGCTACACCAAGACCGTGTGCATCTCGGCCAACCACGTGGTTTGCCACGGCATCCCGGGGCCCAAGCCGCTGCGCGACGGCGACATCGTCAACATCGACGTGACGGTGATCCTCGACGGCTGGCACGGCGACACCAGCCGCATGTACGGCGTCGGCGAGGTTCCAGCCCGCGCCCGCCGGCTGGTGGACATCACCTATGAGGGCTTGGCGCGTGGGCTGGCTGTGATCAAGCCCGGCGCGACCCTGGGCGATATCGGCTACGCCATCCAGAGCTACGTCGAGGCGAACCGCTGCTCGGTCGTGCGTGATTTCTGCGGACATGGCGTGGGCCGCGTATTCCACGACAGCCCCAACGTCCTGCACTATGGCCGCCGGGGCGAGGGCGCAAAGCTGCAGGCCGGGATGTTCTTCACCGTCGAGCCAATGGTGAACCTCGGCAAACCTGCGGTTAAGGTCCTGAGCGACGGCTGGACCGCCGTCACCCGCGACAAGTCCCTCTCCGCCCAGTGCGAGCACTCGGTCGGCGTCACGGAAACCGGCGTGGAAGTGTTCACCGCCTCACCCGCCGATCTGTTCAAGCCCGCCATCGCCGGGGGGAACTGAGCTTCAGGCCTGCACGTTAAGGTTTGTTGACGGCCGGGCGGTCGGTCCCCACCCTCGCCCGATCGAAGCGTTGAGTCGGAGGCCGCGCCATGGTCGGCGCCAGCAACAATCTGGGAGCCCAGCTCACCCCGCCCGCGCGGCCGTCGCGTAGCGAGGCCGCGAAGGCCGCGCAGAAGGCTTTCTTCCAGGCCGCGCTCAATAACTCCCAGGCGCCCAGCGTTCAGGCCACCGTGGCGGCCGCGGCCTCTGAGCCCTTGGCGCCTACACAGGCTTCGTCGGTGAACCTGGCGAATTTCGATCCCGACAATCCGCTGGCGCGGACACTGCGCCCCGGCTCCCTGGTCGACGTCAGGGTGTGACGGCTTCGGGCTCCGGCGCGATCTCGAGTTCGACCTCGGCCTGAAGGCGCGCCTTTTTCTTCTTCTTGCCGCCCTTGTGCTTCTTGCCGCGCCCGTTCGCCTCGTCGTCGGCGCGCTTGGACTTCTTGTCGCCCCCGGAGACGTCGGGCAGCAGGGCGCTCTCGCCGGCCTTGGCCAAACGACGCAGAGCGTCCACGAAAGGCTCACGCTTCTTGGCGCCAAGAAGCTCCAGGATGCGCAGGTCCGCCGCCTCGACCCGCGGGCGGGCGGCTTCCAGCACGGCGCGCCCCTCGACGGTGAGGTTCACCGCATTGGCCCGCGCGTCCGAGGCCGAGCGCTCACGCACCAGATAACCTTTGGCGATCAGGCGAGCCGCCATGTCGGCCAGGGTCGAGCGGTCGATACCAGTGGCGCGGACCAGATCGGTCTGGGTCAGCCCCTCCTGCGCCGCTACGGCGCTCAGGACCGCATACTGGCGCTGGGTCAGGGAGACCGGGCCAGTCTCGACGGTGTATATATCCAACGCCAGTTGCAACGCCCGGTGCAGCAGGTGGCTGGGCGAGCGGTCCAAGGCGGGTACGGACGGACGGTGCGGTTTGGGCATCGGATTCCTCCGATGCGGGACGATATCTGGCTTGCGCGTCGATTTCACGACAATACGCAGCAGGCTGACGGCTATTCCTGCGTTTCAGCCAGCCGCACCGCGGCTTCGGCCGCCTGAGCGTCCTTCATCATTCCCGGAATCTGGGTCGCGGAGAACAGAAGCGACAGAATCAGCAATCCCGGAAAGCGGAACGTCACCCACACCGCGTCGGGTTGGGTGCGCCAGATCACCTCATTGGCGATCCCCATCACCAGGAAGAACAGGCCGAAGCGGAAGGTCAACCGCCGCCAGCCCGTGTCACTGAGCGCAATCGCCTGGCCCATCAGCAGCTTGATCGGACTGCGTCCCAGCATCCAGCCACCGAGCATGAACAGCCCGAGCGCCACGTCGATGAAAGTGGTCTTCATCTTGATGATGCGTGGATCGTGGAAGACCAGCGTCAGCGCCCCGAACACCAGCGCCGCCAGCCCCCAGATCAGCGGCGAGGGCGCGATGCGCCGCTCGATCGCAAACCCGAACGCCAGGGCCACGGCGGACACCGCCACCAGGGCCCAGGTGCCCATCAGGATGTTGTGGGTCAGGAAGAAGCCGACCATGAAGGCGGCCGGACCGGCGTAGTCGATGGCCATACGCACCCATGGCGACGCCTTTTTGGGCGACGCCTTGGCGGACGCGGGCTTTGAGGCGGAGGGCGTTTCGGCGTTCATCTCGACTGGACTTTAAAGACCGACCAGGGAGCGCGCGAAGGCTTCCGGATCGAAGGGTTGCAGGTCATCGACCCCCTCGCCCACCCCGATCAGCTTGACCGGGGCGGCGCTGGCTTCGGCCAGGGGAACCAGCACGCCGCCGCGCGCGGTGCCGTCGAGCTTGGTCATCACCAGGCCGGTGACGCCGGCGATCTGGGTGAACACCTCGACCTGGCTCATGGCGTTGCGGCCGACCGTGGCGTCCAGCACCAGCAGGGTCTCGTGGGGATAGCTCTCGTCGACCTTCTTCAGCACCCGCACGATCTTGGCGAGCTCCTCCATCAGGCCGGTCTTGTTCTGGAGCCGGCCGGCGGTGTCGATCAGCACCACGTCCAGGCCCTCGTTCCGCGCACGGGTCACCGCCTCGAAGGCGAGGCTGGCGGCGTCGGACCCCGGCGGCTTGACCAGGATCGGCGCCCCGGCCCGCTCGGCCCAGACCTGGAGCTGCTCGATGGCGGCGGCGCGGAAGGTGTCGCCGGCCGCGATCAGCACCTTGGCGCCCCGCCCGGCCAGGTCGGCCGCGATCTTGCCCAGGGTGGTGGTCTTGCCCGAGCCGTTCACCCCCACCAGCAGCACGACATAGGGCTTGGGCCCCGCCAGCGGGTCGAACACACCGGCATGGGCCCGGAGCTCTTCGGCGATGGCCTTGGCGAGGGTCTCGCGGATCTCGTCGTCGCTGGCCATGCCGCCGAAGCGTTCGCGGGCGAAGGCCTCCACGATGCGCGCGCTGGCGTCCACGCCGAGGTCGGCCTGGATCAGCAGTTCCTCCAGCTCGTCCAGCGCCGCCTCGTCGAGCGGCCGCTTGGTGAAGCTGGAGACCACCTGGTCGGTGAACTGGCGGGAAGAGCGTTGCAGCCCGCTGGTCAGGCGCTGGAGCCAGCCCGTCTTGGGCTTGGCCGGATTGGCGTCGGTCATGAGGCGCCTTTTAGCGGGGCGCCGAGCCGGGCGGTAGGGTGTTGCGAAACCCCCGCGCGCTTTGTGCGACCCCTGAAGGAAATCAGGGGCGTCGAAACATGAGAACCGCCCGCCTCGTGCGAGCCGGACCGCCCCTCAGACGACGTCAGGCCGCCTGGGCGTTCTGCGGCGCCAGCCCCTGCATGATGATGCGGTTGACCTCGATCAGCAGGTCGTAGTCGCCCTGCTCGCGCACCATCTGGCTCGTGTATTTGCTGACCCAGATGCTGAGCGAGATGATCTGGGCGCGCACCGCCTCGGGCAGACGGTTGTCCGGCCTGCCGCAGTCGATGGCCAGCGTCGTCCACAGCCGGCGGTTCCAGTCCAGCGCGGCGACACGGGTCTTGAAGTCATGCCGCTCCGCCTGCTGCGCCGCCATCAGGGCGCGCGTCACCTCCGCGAACAGGCGGTATTCGGTGTCGCGCGGGCCTTCAGCCCGCTGCGCCGCTTGCTGGTAGGCTTGCAGAGACATGCTGCCCCAACCTCTCGTCTTCGTATTCGATCAACTTGCGGCAGGACATCAAGGCTTTGTAATAGTTACGCCCAAGCACGTGCTTGGAAATTGTCACACACTCCGCCAGGATATCCGCATTCCGTATCACGCCCATGAATTCGTTCATACGTTGAGCGAATTCATCGAAATACTCTTTGGCGCCAGCTTCGTCTAAATACATCATCATCACCGGGAAATAGACCCGGCGGGAGGGGGAATTCGCCTCCTCCAACTGCATGATATCCTTTTCCCGCAGCACAGACGCCTTGTTCTGCAGGACCAGGACGCCACGACGGTCTCCATTCTGGACCACCGCCCCGTTCAGGACAAACTTCTCACCCGGTTTCAGCGACAGTTTGAGCGGCATTCTACCGTCCCCCACGACCGCCCAGGCGATGCGGAATCGCTAACCCTGGAACGCTGAACTGGACCTAAAGAATCACGGTTAACGTCCGGTTTAGACGGCCACGGGGGGGTGCGGCGCGAGCGCACGGTTAGCGAACCCTTAAGCCCGGCGGGATCTGATGTTCGAGACCGAGTCGGCTCGATGGAATCGATCAGGCGCTGAACCGATCCCCGTGGTGCAGGATGGCCGACGCAGACTCCCTGTCAGACATGGTGGCCCACTCAGAGGCGATGGCCCGCTCTGAAGCCGTGGCCGCGCCTTCCCCCACGCTCGACCCCGCCGCCCGGCTCAGTCAGGCGATGGCGGAGCTGAAGACGCAGGCGGTGCTGCCCCTCCTTGCCCAGGCCGTCGCCGCGCTGCAGAGTGAACAACACCGAGAGGCCGAGCCCCTGGTGCTGCGCGCCCTGGAGGTGGACGACCAAAACGCCTTCGCCTGGCACCTGCTGGCCATCTGCCGCGAGAAGGCCAACGATTTCACCTCGGCGATGAGCTGCTACGAAGCCGCGCTCAAGCTCAACCCCGACGATCCCGACCTCGCCAACGACATCGGACGACTGGCTTACCAGATGGGCATGCCGCAGCTGGCCGAACAGCTGTTCCGGATCGTGGTGGCGAAGAAGCCCGGGTTCGTCGATGGCTACAACAACCTGGCCTGCGCCCTGCGGGATCAGATGCGCCACGCCGAGGCGCTGGCGGTGCTCGCGCCGGCGATCGAAGCCCATCCCGGTCACGCCATGCTGTGGAACACCCTCGGCACGGTGGTGAACGAGCAGGGCGAGGTCGAGCGCGCCGCCCCCTTTTACGCCGAGGCCCTGCGCCTGGACCCGGAACTGGCCAAGGCCCGCTACAACCTCGCCAACGCCCGCCTGGCGCTGGGGGACGTTCAGGGCGCCCTGGAGGATTCCGCGGCCGCGCTCGGCCCGACCGCATCCGAAAGCGAACGGGCCATGATGCGGTTCGCCCGCGCGACCATGCTGCTGGCGGCCGGACAGGTCGAGGAAGGCTGGCGCGCCTACGCCGCCCGCCTCGACGAGAGCTATGTCGACGTCACCTTCTATCTCATCGACCGTCCGGGCTGGACGCCCGAGGCGGACCTGCGGGGCAAAACCCTTCTGCTGATCGGCGAGCAGGGGCTGGGCGACGAGGTGCTGTTCGCCAACATGATCCCCGAGGTGATCGAGGCCCTGGGTCCCGAAGGCAAGCTGTGGCTGGCGGTCGAGCCTCGACTGGTGGGCCTGTTCCAGCGCTCGTTCCCCGCCGCCAAGGTGACTCGCCACGCCACCTATCGGGTCGATCATCGCACGGTGCGCGCCATCCCTGAGCTCACCGCCCCGTCCGAAATCGACCTGTGGGCGCCGCTGGCCTCCCCCCTGGAGCGGTTCCGCGCCAGCGTCGCGGCCTTTCCCGACCGCCGCGCCTTCCTGCCTCCTGATCCGGAGCGGATTTCGCACTGGCGCACAACGCTCAAGGCCGAAACAACCGGCCGCCGCGTCGGGTTGGTGTGGAAGAGCCTGAAGATCAACTCGGCCCGGTCGCGCTTCTTCTCCCCGTTCGACGCCTGGGCGCCGGTGCTGCGCACGGCAGGGACGACGATGGTCAATCTGCAGTACGGGGACTGCGCCGCCGATCTCGCCCGCGCCAGGGATGCGCTGGGCGTGGAGATCTGGAACCCGCCGGGGATCAACCTGAAGGACGACCTGGAGGATGTGGCGGCGCTCTGCTGCGCACTGGATCTGGTGATCGGCCCGGCCAACGCCACCACCAATCTCGCCGCCGCCAGCGGCGCTCCCACCTGGTTCATCTGCACCCCGGGCGCATGGCCGTTACTGGGGACCGACCACTACCCCTGGTATCCGTCGGCGCGCTGCTTTGCGCCTCCCGCATTCAACCGCTGGGAGCCAGTGATGGCCGAGATCGCGGCGGCGCTGGCGAGCGCCTGAGATCCGGTCGGGAATCCCGGCCTCCACGCGGACAGGTGCGACCGGACGCCCCACCCTCGCCTTGACCCCGACGACCGGGCCGGGCTTATGTCGCCCAAAGCAAATCGGGAAGACGAGGAGACCTCCGGAATGAGACGCTTGACCCTGGCGCTGGCTGCATTGGCCGCGCTTGCATTGGGCTCGGCGCCCCTCGCCGCTCACGCCCAGGGCAAGACCGACGACAAGAAGGCCGTGGCGATCACCAAGGACCAGCGCGACCGGGGGATGAAGGAAGCCCCCGCCGCCGCCAAGGCCGCCGGCCTGTCGTGCAACGTTTCCGACGCCTATTACGTCGGGGCCACCACCTCCAAGGATGGCAAGCAGAACGTCTACGAAGTGGCCTGCCAGGAAGGGCTCGGCTACATTCTGCTGTCCCAGGGCACGACGGTTAAGGCCTACGACTGCCTGGCCACCAAGGACCAGCCCAGCCTCGCCTGCAAGCTGCCGGGCAACGCCACGCCCTACGCGGGCCTGAAGCCGCTGGTGACCCAGGCGGCCATCACCTGCACGCCCACCAACGCCCGCTACATCGGCGCCAACGCCACCACCACCGTGTACGAAGTCGCCTGCCAGGAAGGGCCGGGCTACCTGCTGCAGGCCCCTGCGCCGGGCGCTGCGGCCGCGGCCGTGTCGGCCACACCGTGCGCGGCCACCATGGGCCAGGGCAATATGGAGTGCACCCTGACGCCCAAGGAGCAGGTGACCAATTTCATCAACAGCCTGGTCGCCAAGTCGGGCCACCAGTGCCAGGTCTCCGGCTCCCGCTATATCGGCGCCGACAAGACCAGTGGCGACACCTACTACGAAGTCGGCTGCGGCTCTGAAACGGGCTTCATCATCGATACCGACAAGGCCGGCGCCTACAAGTCCGTGATCGGTTGCGGCCAGGCCGGCGGCCTGGGCGGCTGCACCATGACCGACACCACCAAGGTCGCGACCGAGGAGGCCGCCACCTATACCAAGCTGGCCAAGGCCGGCGGCTACAACTGCGATGTCTCCAAGTACCGGGCCATCGGCATGGACGCCAAGAAGGACGAAGTGGTTGAGCTCGCCTGCTCCAACCGGCCCGACGGCACCGTGGCGGTATTCCCGTCCGACGCGGGCGGCAAGGCCGAGTTCGTGGACTGCGTGAAGGCCGGCCAGTTCGGCCCCAACGGCGCCTGCAAGCTGACCAGCGCCGAGCCGATCTACGCCAAGTACAGCGCGGCTCTGGCCGCCAAGGGCAGGTCGAGTTGCAAGGTCTCCGGCGCCCGCTTCCTGGGCTCCACCCAGGCTGGCAGCGACTACATCGAGACCGCGTGCGCCGACGGCAATCCGGGCTGGGTGATGGAGCTGACCGGCGACTCGGTGAAAAGCCTGCTGAGCTGCGGTCAGGCCGCCTCCGCCGGCCTGCCCTGCCAACTGCCGACCAACATGAAGAAGTAAGGCTCAAGTCAAATCGAGCCTCTGCGGCCCGCGGGACATCCCCGCGGGCCGTTTTGCTTTACGGATCGATATTGTCGCGACCCGGACGCGGCGCCATATTACGGCCTATGAGGCTGAACTCGACCGCCGCGCTGGAACTCGGACGCTCGATGTTTCGGGCTTACGGTTCCGATTGGTCCAAGGTCCACCAGGCCGGACGCGTCCGGCCCGATGGCGTGATCGAACTGCCGAGCCCTCGCTCTCGCAGCGACGGGTCGAGCGCCGAGGCTTCGTCAGTCCCCCATCCGGCTGAGTGACCCTAAGCTTCAATCTTGTCCTGGCGCTGTTCCTGATGGCGCCGGGTTTCGCGGTCTACGCCGGCATATTCATCGCCACGCCCAGGGGCCGGTTCCGCTCCAGCCCACCGGCGCCCAACTCCATCTTCACCTTGTCCGTCGTCAGCTTCGCAGCGCTCGGCGTGCATACGGTGTGGGCGGTCCTGCTGGCGCTTCAGGGCGGCTGGTGCGCCCATCACGCCTGCCTGCGGAGCCCGGTCGCCCAACATCTATTCCGCCGCCCTGGCCGCCACGGCGGCTCACGCCGCCCCGTCGGAGGCCAAGGTCGCGGTGTTCCTGGCCACCTGCCTGTTGCTGTCGGTCTGCGCCTTCCTGGAAGCCTCGGCGCTGCTGCGATGGAAGGCTGTGGCCGAACCGTTCCGACGCTCAGCCTACGGCTGGCTGACCGACCTGGTCGCGCAGGCGCTTGAACCCAACCGCTACGTCACCGCCTTCATCGTCACCGACATCCGGCAGGACGGCGCCTTCCTCGGCTGCGAGGGCCTGCTGGAGAACATGACGATCGGTCCGGAGAAGCAGATCACCGCGATCCTGCTGTCGGACTGCAACGCCTTCCTGCTGCGCATCGGCGACACGGTGACCCGCGAGGTCGTGCACCGCCCACAGCAGATCCCCCGGCTGTTCATCGAGGGCGCCCACATCCAGAACGTGGCGTTCAACGTGTTCGAAGCGGTTGCAGCGACCGAGGCGGCCGAGACCGCCTAGATCACCCCGCCGCCAGGGTCTCCTGGAATCGCACGGGCTGGCCAAGCGAGGGGGCGATGATCTCGTCGTCGCGCATGACCACCCGGCCCCGGATGATGGTGGCCTTGGGCCAGCCCGTGACCTCCATGCCATCGAATGGGGTCCAGCCCGAGCGCGTAGCCATGTCGGCATGGTGGAGTGTGCGCCTGGCCTTCAGGTCGACCACCGTCAGGTCGGCGTCATAGCCCACCGCCATGCGGCCCTTGCCAGCCGTGCCGAACACCCGCTGGGCGCCGGCGCTGGTCAGGTCCACCAGCCGCTCAAGGCTGAGCTTGCCCGCCGCCACGTGCGTCAGCATCACCGGCAGCAGGGTCTGCACCCCCGGCATGCCCGAGGGCGAGGCCGGATAGGGCCTGGCCTTCTCCTCAAGCGTATGGGGGGCGTGGTCGGAACCGAGCACGTCGGCCCCCCCCTGCCCGATCCCCCTCCAGAGACCGGCCACATGATAGGCGTCGCGGATCGGCGGGTTCATCTGGGCCAGGCCCTTCAGCCGCTTGTAGGCTTCCGGTCCGGCTAGCGTCAGGTGCTGGGGCGTCACCTCGACGGTGGCGACATCCTTCTGGTCGGCGAGGAATTCGATCTCCTCGGCGGTGGTCACATGCAGGACGTGGATGCGCTTGCCCTGCTCGCGCGCCAGTCGCACCAGGCGGTGGGTCGAGCGGATGGCGCTCTCGGCGTCGCGCACCTCGGGATGGCTGGTCCAGTCGCCCGGGCGCGCCAGGGGCCGACGCTCCTCCAGCCGGTATTCGTCTTCGGAATGGAAGGTGGCGCGGCGCTGGACGTGGCGCAGCACGTCCGCCACTCCCGCATCGTCGGCCACCAGCAGGGTGCCGGTCGAGGCGCCCATGAACACCTTCACGCCGCAGCAGCCCGGCAGCCGCTCCAACTCGCCCAGCAGGTGGGCGTTCTCGTGCGTGCCGCCGACATAGAAGGCGTGGTCGCAGTGCATCCGCGCCCGGGCGCGGGCCAGCTTGTCCTCCAGCGCCTCGGCGTCGGTGGTGGTGGGCTGGGTGTTGGGCATCTCGAACACGGCGACGACGCCGCCGAGCACGGCCGCGCGCGATCCCGTCTCCAGGTCCTCCTTCCACTCCAGGCCCGGCTCGCGGAAGTGAACCTGGGTGTCGATCACGCCGGGCAGCACGGTCAGGCCCGTGGCGTCGAACACCTCGCCGGCCGACGCCTGGGACAGGTCGCCGATGCGCGCGATGCGCCCCTCGCGCACGCCGACGTCGGCGATACCGCGGCCGGCGTGGTTCACCACCTCGCCGCCGCGCACGATCAGGTCATAGGTCTCAGACATGCGTGAACTCCATCGACGCGATCGGCGGCGCGGCCAGCCGCCTCAGAGCCCCCCACCCGGGTTTCCGAAGAAAATCTGTATCACGAAGCCATCCACCACCCGGCGGGTGAACTCCAGCAGCAGAAGCAGGATGATCGGGCTGATGTCGATCCCGCCGAGGTTGGGCAGCACCCGGCGGATCGGCCGCAACAGCGGCTCGGTCATGGCGTCCAGGCCGCGCACCAGCCGGTAGATGGTCGGATTGCGCAGGTTGATGACATCGAAAGCCACCAGCCAGCTGAGGATGGCCGTGACGACCACCAGGAAGATGGCGAGGCTGATCAGGCTGTTGAACAGAAAGAGCAGCGCGCTGACGAGCGGCATTGGAGTCTCCTAGCTATGCGGTGTTTGCCTGCGTTCGCCTCCGCACTCAAGCGCGCGCAAATCGCATGCGCGGGCGCTTGACAGGACGCCCGTGAGCAGACTTATGTCCCGCCCTCGCCGACGGCTGGCTCCAGCCCCGGCGAAACACCTGTTCCGGGGCCGTAGCTCAGTTGGTAGAGCGCCTCGTTCGCAATGAGGAGGTCAGGGGTTCGACTCCCCTCGGCTCCACCAGGAACAGGTTGAAAGTGGGCGCGGACAGCCTGTCTGCGGCGGTGGCTTCCGGCGATCTGTCGGTCTTCGTGGGTTATCGTAACCCCATAACGGCCTCGGCGAGGTCGGATTGGGGCCGACGATTGCAATCTCGTCAAGCAGTTATAATCATTGGCTTACGAGGGAGCGGATAATCCGCTTCTCCATGTTCGGTGCGCTGGAAAACAGCTTTTCACCGAACCGTGTAGCGAAAGCTGCAGCCTCCTCCAGCGCGATGGCCTTGAGTCGGGCGTCCACGAGCCGCTCCTGAGTGACGATCAGATCGGCGAGACGCCTTGCCTCAGCCCCCTTCCCCGTCCGTCTCAGCATCGAAGACGCCACAGCAGGCGACGCCCGACAGCACGATGGGACTATTGACGTTTCGAGGAGCGGTCCTCGCCGGAGCCTCTAGCGTGAGTTGGGCTTGGACAGGTCGAAATTCCTCCTCACCGAATAATCGGAGGAACCCGTAGCGGACTCCATTCTCCACGAAGGCGTTCCAACCGCCCGCCGGCCATCACGCTTGTTGCACCAAGCACCTCCGACATAGGCTCCACCTCAGAGGATCTTCCCCGCGGCGCCGAAACGTCCTTAGATACAACAAAATTCCCGCATTAAATGAATCACTATACTGCTGACATCCACGGGACACTAATGCATCCCTCATTTTGATATATACTATAAGTCTATTTTATTTTCAGAGCGCCAATCTAATACATTTCCATCCACTTCTTCTAATTGTGACCACGCAACTCAGTCGCCACAGCACGATAACCAAGCGGCGCAATCGAACCATTCCAAAAATTTTCCTCGTGCTTTCAAGCACAATTCAGGCGGAGTCCCCAGATTGGGGCGGCGATTGAACGGGCCACCGCGCCAGAGCCTCGCGTGTGATCAGGTCAGATTCATTCAAGAGACTTGGTCAGAATTGTCCAATCCAAAGCTCTCTCTTTGATGGCTAAGTCGCGGGCGACAAGACGCCGCTCATTGGCTGTCATTCATCCTAAGAGGAATTCAACATGGGTCGGCTGTCAGCTTTCGTTTCAACACTCGCGATCGGAGTTTCCTTGATGTCCACCTCAGTCCTTGCGCAGGCAGACCCTGCCACTGACCCGCACATCGACCCTCAGGTTCGCGCATTCCTGGTCGAAGTGAACAAGGACCCCAGCCCCTTCTGGGAATTGCCACAGCCGAAGCCGCAAGACATCATCACCGGCCTTCAAAACCAGACCCCCGTCGACATGTCGGGCGTCAAGACCGTCGAGAAGACGATCACCGAAGACGGTCACACCGTTAAAATCCATATCATGTCGCCCGAGCACATGACCGGCAAACCCGGCGTGCTGCTATTCATCCACGGCGGCGTCTGGATCGTCGGCAATTTCGACAACCACAAGCGACTGCTACGTGATCTCGTGGTCGGTTCCGGCCAGGTCGGCGTGTTCGTCGAATACACCTCGCTCCCGGCGGCCAAGTATCCCACGCAGCCGGAGGAGTGCTACGCCGCCTTGAAGTGGGTGGCCGCTCACGCCGGTGAATTCGGCGCCGACGGCAGCCGTATCGCCGTGGCCGGCAACTCCGTCGGCGGCAACATGAGCGCCGCCCTGACGCTCATGACCAAGGATCGGAACGGCCCCAAGATCAGCTATCAGGTGCTGTTCATCCCGGCCACCGACGCGAGCGTCGACACCCAGTCCTACAAGGATTTCGCGACCGGCCGCTTCCTGGCGCGCGCCTTCATGAAGTACGGCTGGGACATCTACGCGCCTGACGAAACGACGCGCAATTTGCCGTACGTCTCGCCGCTCAGAGCGAGCCTTGACGAGCTCAAGGGGCTTCCTCCGGCCCTGGTCATCACCGCGGAGAACGACCCCTTGCGCGATGAGGGCGAAGCCTATGCCCGCAAGCTCAAGGAAGCCGGCGTGAGCGTCGACGCCGTCCGCTACAACGGCACCATCCATGATTTCGTGTTCCTCAACGCCCTGAAGGACGTGCCGTCGACACAAGCGGCCATTCGCCAAGCCAGCGAAGGCATTCGCGCGCATATCGGCCAGTAATCCAGTGTGGACGTGGCGCGGCGGAATTCCGCCGCCGCGCCACGCTTCATCCTGGCTCGCGAGTTCGACCAGGGGCTCGCCAAGGCGGGCGGTCCCGGCGCCGCCTTTCTGACGGCCGTCGCCGACGCCCGGGAAGAGCACGCCCTGTTCCGCGGCGCCGCCGCTGCGCCAGCGAAGATGATCGCCATAGAGCTCACGCCCGCCGGCCCGCTGTGACCGTGCGGTTTCTTGCTGCCTGCACGGGTGAAACAGCCACCTAACCCAACGCCCAGAGAATATCCGCCATGAGCAACGATCAGGCCCCGGCCCATCCTGAACTCACCACCTCTCGCCGCGCCATCTTGGGCGCCACCGCCGGCGCAGCGGCGGCGCTCGCGCTTCCGGCCTCGGCCTTCGCCGGTGCGAAATCCAAACACACCGCCTCCCCCACCACGAAAGGATCCCACATGACGTCCGGCACGACCCGCTCCTTCGTCACCGCTCGCGACGGCGCCAAGATCTATTACAAGGACTGGGGACACGGCCCGGTCGTCACCTTCTCCCACGGCTGGCCGCTCACCGCCGACGCCTGGGACGCCCAGATGATGTTCCTGGTCGAGCGGGGCTATCGCTGCATCGCCCACGATCGCCGCGGTCACGGCCGTTCGGATCAGACCTCGAGCGGCAACGACATGGACACCTATGCCGATGACATGGCCGCCGTGCTCGATGCGCTGGATGTCCGCGACGCGACCACCGTCGGCCACTCCACCGGCGGCGGCGAGGTGGCCCGCTATATCGGCCGTCACGGAACCGCTCGTGTCGCCAAGGCGGTGCTGATCTCCTCCGTGCCGCCACACATGGCCCAATCGCCGGACAATCCCCACGGTGCGCCCATCGCGGTGTTCGACGGCCTGCGCCAGGGCCTGCTGGCCGACCGGCCGGCCTTCTTCCAGGGCCTGGCCATGCCGTTCTTCGGCTACAACCGGCCGGGCGCGAAGATTTCCCAGGGCCAGGTCGACTTCTTCTGCCAGCAGGGCATGATGGGCGGCATCAAGAACGAGTACGAGTGCATCAAGGCCTTCTCCGAGACCGACTTCACCGACGACCTCCGGAAGATGACTATCCCCACCCTGGTGCTGCAAGGGGACGACGATCAGATCGTGCCGATCGACCTGGCGTCGCGGAGATCGGTGAAAATCCTGCCCAAGGGGTCGATCAAGGAGGTCGCCGGCGCTCCCCACGGCCTCTGCGTCACCCATGCGGAACAGGTGAACAGCATCCTGCTGGACTTCCTGAAGGCCTAAACGACTGCCGTCGCCGCAAACCTAGCTTGCGAGCGACAGAGGCCGGAGGACAGGGCGGCCGATGAAACGGCCGCCCTTGAGGACATCAGCGCGGCAGCTGACGTCGGTTGGGCGTAGGCTCCCAGCCTTCATTTGGCGCTGCGTCCCTCGACCTGGTCTCGCTAGAGGGTGATAGCCGAAAGTGGATACCGGTTGCGGCGGCCATCACACTCCAGCTCTATGATTTAGAGCCTTTCGATCCCGTTCGAATGACTCCATTTGAATAGGAAATCAGACTGATGAAAATGATTTCAATCACAGTCATCAGCATCGTTACTATCCTTATCGTAGGGGCGACCTTGACCTCTAGGGCTCCCGCCAAGGTCGAAAAGAACGTCGATGCGCCTTCGGCCAGCTCCGCTCGGGACGCCAATCCGAAGACCCCCTCGCCCACCGCGGTCCAGTCATCGCATACGATACGGGTCGAACACGTACGGCTCGTGTCCGGACGGAGGTTCGCTGAAGTCCGTCAAAGGCTCGAAGAGGCCGTTCCAATCCTTGACCCGAAAATTGCCGACGAGCTGCGCAATGGCGACAAACAGCGTGTCACGGCGTTGCAAACCAAGGGCCCGAAGCTATCAATCTTTCTGGTGCGCGATCACGGGTCGCTCCTCCAACTCTTCGGCGGCAAGCGAGAAGCGCTGCAATATGAAATCGGGAATCCGGTGACCGCGTCAACGATGGTCCGCTACCAACGCCCGGCCGCGCTTTACGCGCCTTTGCGCGTGGTCCTATTCGCAGACGAGCAAGGAAGAGGCGTCTTCGAATATGATCGGCCGTCATCCTTCCTGGGTCAATTCGGAGATCCTCGCGTAGCGAAGGTCGGCCGTGATCTGGACACAGAACTCAACGATGTCCTGCGACGCGCAGCGAAATGATACGCCGCATAGGTAAGTAATCAATCTTTGAATTTTCAACGCGAAGAACACGCCCATGGAGACAACGTTGCGGGCGTGCTCATAGCTGACTCGCCAAGGTCTTTCAGACAGGAGCATACGACCATGCCGACCGAACCATCCACCAGCAACATCACCGCCCCGACCCTATTCCTCGAAGCCGGCGGGGAGCGATACGCTTACCGGCGTTTCGGCTCCGGAGCGGGGCTACCGTTGCTGTGTCTGCAGCATTTCACCGGAACGCTCGACAATTGGGATCCCGCCGTCACCGATCCACTCGCCCAGGGCCGCGAGGTGATCCTGTTCGAAAGCGCCGGCCTTGGACGATCCAGCGGGGCGACGCCCCAAACGGTGACCGCCATGGCCGCCCACGCGCTCGCCTTCCTGGATGGGCTGGGTCTGAAGACCTGTGATGTTCTGGGCTTCTCGCTAGGCGGAATGGTGGCGCAGGAGATGGCGCTGCAGCGACCATCGATCTTCCGCAGGATCATCTTGGTCGGCACCGCGCCAAGGGGCGGCGAGGACGTCATGCATCTGGACAAGCCAAGCCTCGCAAAGCAGTTCGGGGATCCGACGCTCAAAGGCTATCAGGTGCTGCAGAAGATCTTCTTCGCGCCGACAGAGTCGAGCCAAGCCGCCGGAGCCGCCTTCATCGCACGGCTCATGCTGCGCGGGGAAGACCGGGAGCCCATATCCGGACCGGCGGTAGCCCAGGCGCAAATCGCCGCCTTTCGCGAGTGGGAGCGCGTCTCGGGCGAGCGGTTCTCAGACCTGAAGAAGATTCACAATCCGACGCTCGTCGTGAACGGCATCTTTGATGAGATGATTCCAGTCCAGAACTCCTATGCGCTTGGCGCGCACCTACCTGACGCAGTTCTACTGACTTATCCGGACTCCGGACATGGCTCGCTCTTTCAGTTTCACGAGTCGTTTGTTCGCCAGGCTGAAGCGTTTCTCACTTCAACCTCGATGTTCGCGCCCTATTAAGGCGAACATCGAGCAGGATGCGAAATGGGTAGGGCGGCATGGGCGGCTTGGCGCCCGACCGCCCTACCCGGCCCCGGTTACGGGCGGCTAGATCTGCACCGACAACACCCGCACGGCCGGTCTTCTCACAGCCCCAGATCACTAAGACCAGGATGGTTCAGCGGGCGCGGCCCGCTTCGATCCCAATGAAACTTTCGATCCGCCTCCCCGATGGGAAGATTGTTGATCGATGCATGACGTTCCTGCATCAATCCGGCGGCATCGAAGCACCAGTTCTCGTTGCCATAGGACCGATACCACTGGCCACTGTCGTCGCGCGATTCATATGCGAAGCGCACGGCGATCCTCGCCTCCGTGAAGGCCCAGAGCTCCTTGATAAGCCGGTAGTCCAGCTCGCTTGACCACTTGCGGGTTAGAAACGCGACGATGGCAGGGCGCCCAGTCAGGAATTCGCTACGGTTGCGCCATCGGCTTTCGGGACTGTACGCGAGGGAGACGCGGGTTGGATCGCACGTGTTCCAGCCGTCTTCGGCGCCCCTGACCTTTTGGATCGCACTCTCGCGCGTGAATGGTGGAACCGGGGGGCGTGTTTCCGACATCGCAAAACCTCTCGTATCGGTCAATTGCCTGAAAAGCATAGCGGGTGGCTGTGCCGGCGCCGACCAAAGGACGTTCCGCGATCCCGTTATTGTCGATCCGATTCGTTCCGGAATATTTCCGCTTTATTCTTCGGGGGAACCGACCTGATCTCGCTTACCATCGGAGAAGGTCCTAATGATCCGGCGAGGCGCCGATCGCTCGTTCTGCATCGCCCCATCGCCGTCCAGGGCGGGAGCGTCGTCCGATTTCGTCGTTTCGCCGCCGGATCCGGCGTCCAATTACGGCTCTTATGCTCTAGCGGTGCGCGATGTCCACGCCCCCCCCGGGGCGTTCGCGGATCGCCAATGGATAGATCTCCGACAGCGTCCTCGCGAAACGGCTGGGATCGCCGGTCTGGAAGCGCCCGCTCACGCGCATCGATTGCACGGCTGAATCGACGATGCGCGCTTGCTTGCCGCCATACTGATTAACCGCAGCGATCGCATCGCATAGCGGTTGGTCGCGGAACTCCAAAAAACCGGTGCGCCACGCCAGGGCTTGGTCGACATCCACCGAAGTGACGCGATTGGCTTCACCCGGTTGGGCGTCAAGCCTTTGGCCGGGGGTGATGGATTGCGGGGCGGAGCCCGGCCCGGATGTGACCGCTACGGCGCCCTTCACCAAAATCACCGAAAAGCCGCCGCCATCCCGGCGCAAATCAAACGTGGTCCCGATGTCGACGAGGCTGCCCAAGCCGATTTCGGCGACGAAAGGCCGGGCGGGATCGTGCGTGATGTTGAAATAGGCTTGGCCGCGCAGCAGGCGCACTGTTCGCTTGTGACCCGTATAGGCGACTGCCAGAGCTGAATTTGCGTCCAAGGTGACTTTGTCGCCATCAGGAAGAGCAAATCCCGACGGCGGGCCAGTGGCGGTTGAGAAAGTCGGCGGGGCGCTGATCGGGATCGCGGCGCGGGGCGTCGATAGCCCTGCAGTGGAACCGAGGATATGCAGGCCGCCAGCCACAGCCAGGAAGACGCCCACCGAACAGGCCGCGACCAGACCCCAGGCGCGGGCGCTTCCGCGTGGGCGCCGGACGACCAGGGCGTCCCGGCGAAGCACGTCCAGGAGCGGATCGGCGCCGACATCGAGATCGTCCCACACCCTGCACGCGCGGGCCCAAGCGTCGGCGTGGCTCTCCGACGCCTTCAGCCACGCCCCGAAACGCGGATCGGACTCCAATGGGCCGTACCGGTCGCGTTTCACCAACCAGAAGGCCGCCGCATCTTCTGGCGACAAGGCCGTGACGTCCGTGACCTCTTGGCGGAAAACATCGCTCATCGGATATCTCCCATTCGCGCCAGAATATGGCGCGTAGCGCGAAGCATGTGTTTCTCGACAGCGCTCACAGAAAGGCCGAGGCGGCGACTGATCTCGTTGTAGGAACAGGCCTCCAAACGGCGGAGCACGAATACGGCTCGTGTCCGCTCGGGAAGTTCCATAATCACAAGGCCCGCAGATCTTAGCGCCTCCTGATCACACAGGACCTGCTCCGGCCCGGGCGCTGTTCCGCCATGGGCGTCCGCCTCAAAGAGAACGTGCCGATCAGTGTGACGCGTTTTGCGCCGGCGATTGCGGTCCTTGAGCACACTGGACGCCGTCTGAAAGATGTAGCCGTCCAGACGATCGAACTGGTTTGCGCCACCGCGTCTAACAATCCGCAGGAACACATCCTGGATAAGGTCATCGATCTCAGCCGTATCATTGACGTACCGGCCGAAATAACGCGTCAGGGCAGCGCGCAGGACGCGGGACCGATCAGCCAATGGCTCTGCACGGCTGTCGAGCGCCCCGTCCGCCTCCCGCGGCGGCTCGCCTGTCCGCTGATTCACGGTCGATCCCCTTGCCGCACAAGCGGCGGGGATAGCTTGGTCGGATGACAGGTTCATCGCAATCCGGGATTGCCGGGCCTCTGTGGCGCGCCGGCATTGATGGCAAGCCCCGCCCGGGCAAGATTGTTCAATTTTGACGAAGTTTGCCAAAGCCCACATCTCTGAAAAAATACAACTACCGGTAAGCAACTTCGCCGGCACGAGCTGTATTTATTGAGATGAAATTTCCGCATTATAATGTTAACCATCGATCCGAATTCAATTTCGAGCGACAACCTAACCGATACCTCGATCGTGGCGCTTAAAATTCCTTCCAAAATAAGCTTATATCGTTTCCGACGAAAATTCTGTAGCGAAAATCTGAAATTGACGCCTCGCGAATTGGTCTAAATGAGAAATCTATTCCGGCATACGGCAGCTTCTATTGTCACCATCTTTGCGTTGTTACTCTACGCAGTAGTGGCCGCAGCGGCCCCACCGTCGTTTCAAATCAATCTTCCGGAGCAGGACCTCTCAAGTGCGCTCGCGCAACTTGCTCGCCAGTGCAACATCGAACTGCTGTTTGACCAGACCCTCGTCGCTGGCAAGCGCACGCCTGCGTTCCATGGGCGCGAATCGGTCGAAAGAGCCTTGACGCAACTTCTATCGCGCACGGGACTAACGTATCGGCGCTCCCCCGAGGGCGCCTATGTCGTCATGCCGGCCGTGATGAAGGCCAACGCGCCACGTCAAGATCCGGCCGCCTCACCCACGCCATCCGCGGCCGTGGCGGAAATCCTAGTCGTCGGGCGGCGCACTCAGAACGCCGATATTCGCCGTTCCGTCGACGACATTCAGCCCTATCAGGTGCTCGGCTCTGACACGATCAACGCCGCTCAGCCTCAGACACTGGAAGACTTCCTGCGGACCAGGGTTTCGTCCAACACCCAGGCGCTCACCGAAAGCCAACAACCGATATCCAATAACGGCGCCACACGCTCGCAGATCAATCTGCGAGGACTGGGCGTAGATCAAACGCTCGTGCTGGTTGATGGTCGTCGCCTGCCCAGCATCCCCGGAGTGCCTGGCTTCCAACAGCCCGATATCAACGGCCTGGCTGTCGGCGCCGTCGACCGCGTCGAGATCCTCGGCGCATCGGCGGGGGGGATTTTTGGCCCGGGCGCCGCCGGCGGGGTCGTCAACATCATCCTGAAGCGGGAGTTCGAGGGGGTCGAACTTGCCGCCACCAGCGGCGCCTCCACTCGGGGCGACGGCCGCCTCTGGAGCGCAGGCGGTCGCTTCGGCGCCACCAGCACCGACGGCCGGACCCACTTCATGGTCCGTTTTGGCTATTCCGAGGACGACGGCCTGACGGTGGGCGATCGGGACTTCGTCGTCGAAGCCCGCAAGCTCAGGACCACCCAGATCACAGATCCGCGCGAGTCGGTGGCCTCCAACAGCATCAACTTCAACAGCGTCCTTGGCACGCCCCTGACGCTGACGCCCAGCCTGGGCGGGGGATCACTCAACGCAGCAACCACATTCCTGCCGCTGAACGCGCCCGCTCTCCTGGGTGGAGGACTGGCGATTCTCAAGGCCAATGCCGGCGGCTACGACCTGGCGCTTTCACCCGACGGCCAGGGCGCTGAACAGAGCTTGGTCACGCCAACTCGGACCGGTACGGTGGCGGCCACGCTTCGCCATGAGTTCACCCCCAGGGTCGAGGGCTATCTCGACGTCCTGTGGATGGCCGACGATGGTGACGCGACCATCCCGGCGGTCGACACCACCACACGCATCCTTGAGGGCGGCCAGATCGGCAATCCGTTCAATCAGGAAGTTGATGTGTCCTTTCCCACTCCGGGGCTGCTGGGCCACGCGAAGACCGACACGACAACTGACCGGCTCTCGGTTGGCCTGATCGTTCGATTGGGTGACGGCTGGGCCCTGAACCTCGACGCCGCTCTCGGCAAGGCGACAGTTCGCAACGAACTGGATCAAATCCCCATCTCTCCACTTCAGGTGGACCCCACATTGGGCGCAGCCGCGCTCGCCGCACAATTGGCGAAATACTCAGTCTCGACCACCGCCACAGCGCAGTACAGCAATGTGATGGAGGACCTGAACCTGCGCTTGGCGGGACCTGTCCTCCAGGCGCCGGCCGGCCCATTGACCCTGACGCTCGCGGGAGAGGCCAGACGGGAGCGAAATCCGGTCGGCCAAGGGCAGGATTTTGACGTCAGTTCCGGGGCCCTTGGAATGGCGTCGGCCTCGCCCCCGTACGAAGAATGGATCGACTCGGCCTTTCTCGAGGCCCGCGCACCCCTCGTGGCCAAAGATAGCGCTCTTGTCCCCCTCCGAGGACTTAGTCTGCAATTGGCGCTTCGCGGCGACTACTACGCCCAGACTATCCCGACGCTGACTGCGATATCGCCTGGACCGTTGTTGGGGTCGCAAGGCGTTAATCAGGCGGTGATCGCCGCGGCCACGATTGGCGCCAGCATGACGCCGGTCGATGGCCTCCTCCTGCGCGCCAGCTTCGCCACAGGGGCCACGCCCCCGACGTCCGCCCAACTGATATCGGGCATGCTGCTGGTCCCCTTTGCAGCCGGTCTGGTCGACCCAAAGCGCGGGGGACTTCAGTCGGGCGTGTCCGGCGCCTTCAATGGGACGTTCGGCGGATCGCCGAATTCGCGACCTCAACAAACCCAGACGATGACGGCCGGCATGGTCATCCAGCCGCCCACGGCGCCTGGCCTGCGTCTGTCCATCGACTACACCCGGCTGAACACCGACGACGAGATCACGGATTTCGCGACGAACGATGATCAGTATTTCATTGATCATGAGTCCATCTATCCCGGCCGCGTGACCCGGGCGCCTTTGACAGCTGCCGATGCGGCCCTTGGCTTTACGGGAGGGAAGATCCTCGCCGTCGATGCGAGCAGTTTGCAGGTCGGTCGGTCTATCCTTCAGGCGGTGGATTTCGCGCTGGATTACAGGCGGCTTACCGACCTGGGCGCATTCCAGGTCTATGCCCTTGCAACTTGGGAGCCCGACTTCAGGCGGTGGGGTGAACCCGATATGCCAAGTTTCCAACTGGCGGGACATCCTGACGGCGCCCTTGTTTGGCGCAGCAACGGCGGGGTCGGCTGGTCAAGCGCCGGTTGGTCATCGGGCTTCGATGTGCAGCTCTATAGCGCCTATAGCGGTGCGCCGGGCGCACCGCCGACCTATTTCCAACTGACCGTGCTCGGCCTCAAGGGCGCTTTGCCGAGCGGGTTCGCCGTGGCGCGGGCGCCGATGGAGGCTTATGTCGATTGGACGCTTGCGTATCGGACATCCTGGTCTGGACGCCGCGCCGGGATACGGGGTTTGGAGTATCGTCTCAGCGTCAAGGACATCTTCGACGCTCAGCCACCCATCGTTGCGTCGACCCTGGCGACCGGCTTGCGCGATGTGGGGAACAACACCTACGATTTCAATCCGGAGGGCGGCTACAGCCCCTATGGCGACGCCCGGGGACGCCGCTTCGACGCCTCAATCATCGCTCGGTTCTGAGCACTAACGAGACAGCCACGCGAGCCCGTCGGGTGGCGCCGTGTAAAACGCGCCACGCGACGCGCGCTAGTCGGACCAATCTAAGGGGCAAGGCTAGACTCCCCAAAACGTGAAGCGCCATAAGAACAGCAAATTCTAAAAATATTCCTATAATGATGAAATTTGCATCATAAATATTGAAATATCACTCGTAATAATACGAAAATAAATGACACTTTTTGATACGCGTGGGCATTAATTCCAAATTCGGCCCTATTGACCTCAATATCAAATGCCTCACTCTTGGAGGCTACCCTCCGATTTTATGGATCGCACACATTGGGCGGTGCGCCGTTCCTCTCGTAACCTGTGTGGATTCGAACCAGTTGGCCGCGCTGCGTCACACGGTGTGATGTTTGTTCAATTCCGATGGGGACCATCCAAGCCTGCTGCCCTCCCGGATGAGAAACTCATCGCCAAGGAAGCGTGGGCAACCGAATGCAAACCGACAATACCCGGCCACGACCGCCGCCTTGCTCAGCCACGGGCAATCAAGAATCGGATGGCGGGCTGCTCCTTCCGCCTTCCGGCCAAGACGATCCGATGGAACTCCTGCTGTCTGAGCTCAATCATCGATGGGCCAACGCCCTCCAGGTGATCAGCGCCAGCCTGCACCTCTGCGCATCGAGATCGACGTCGCGCGAGTCCATGGTTTGCGGGCTGAATAAAATTCAACAACAGGTGCAGGCGATGGCGGCTCTCCACCAGCGGCTGTCGCGCGCGCCGGAACTTGGAACTCACATAGGAGGCTATTGCAACGCCCTCTGCCTGGACACGATCCTGTCGTTCGGCTGCGAAAGCATCACGCCTGTTTTTGAAGCCTCTAGCATCCCACTCTCTCAGGGATGCGCCATGCGATTGGGCGCCTTGGTGGTCGAACTGATGACCAACGCCATCAAACATGGGGCCGTCAAAGCCAACGACGGTGTGGTCTGGATGTCCCTTCACTTGGTTGGGGGCGATTGGGTGGAGCTTTCAGTTCGAGACAATTTCGCCGCCCCGCACCGTTCGGATCCGCCACGTCCCCGCATGGTGGAGGCGCTGGCCCTTAGTCTTTCTGGTGAACTCACGATCCGCGTGCGCCCGACTTACACGACCCGGCTACGCTTTCCCCGATCTTGACAGGGCGCAGGGACCGCCAATCGCCCAGTGCAACCGCCCGAAAGCCAGTGGAACCGGCCAGGGCGGGCGGAGGTCAACGCGGTCCAACATGCCGGCGACGCCAATGACCCGGCGTCTCCCCCGTCGCCTGGCGAAAGAGTCGGCAGAAGTGCGGCTGGTCCGAAAACCCACATGACAGAGCGATCTCCGCGAGAGGCTCCGTCGTGCTCGACATCCTCAACTTGGCCTGCTCCACCCGCTGCGCGGTTATGTAGGCGTGAGGTGGCGCGCCAAAGCTGCTCTTGAAAGCACGGGCGAAATGACCGGCGCTCAGACGCACCGTCGCGGCGAGATCGGCGGCCTCCAACGACCCGGCCAGATTGTCTTCTACATAAGCCTTCAGGCGATGGACCTGCCAGGGCGCCAGTCCGCCTTGGCAGGCGGGCGTCGCGCGGCTGTCGAACGGCGCATCCGCCTCGAGAAGAGCAGTGGCTCGCGAAAGGCATCGATCGGCGGCATCCAGATCGTGGGCCAGCGCATCCCTCGCCGCGGACAGGAGGCCGACCAGCAAGATACACGCCTCGACGGGGAGGGTCCGCGATCGTGGTACGGCTGGGCAGAGCGGGTCTGACACCTGTGGCTCTCCTTCTCAGCCCCCAGGAACGCAGCCTCGATCGAAAGCCACACGTCGGACGCAAAAAAGTTTGCGGGGGCGGCGGACAAGGCGCGGCGAGCCGACTTTTCCAGGGCCACCACTCGGCACGATGGACCCGAACCAGGTCAGTCGCATTTCACAGCCGCAACGCCCTCCGACACGGCGCCTCTAGTCCACCGCGATCAGCAACCCCTTCAAATACGCGCTTTCCGGCAGGTGCGGATGCATCGGATGGTCGGGCGCCTCGTTCGCAATGAGGAGGTCAGGGGTTCGACTCCCCTCGGCTCCACCAGGAACAGACTCGAGCCCTTGCACTGCAAGGGCCCTTGCCCA
This sequence comes from Caulobacteraceae bacterium, assembly GCA_049791955.1. Lineage (GTDB taxonomy): Bacteria > Pseudomonadota > Alphaproteobacteria > Caulobacterales > Caulobacteraceae > CAHJWH01. The sequence goes on along the minus strand of JBARAK010000584.1, from coordinate 437 downwards.
TCAAGGGGTTTCGCCGAGCAGCACTGTTACCCAGGGCTGTTACGCATGGCGCGCCTTCCACACCTCGTCCGACGCGGGCCAATCTACTATTTCCGGGCCAGAACCCCTCACAAGTGGCGCTCCACGGTGAGGCGCGCCGAGCTCTGGGTACTGCATAGACCTCAGGGCTTTGTCAGGAAGGATGTAGCCTTGTTCAGAATCTGCTGGGACAACGCGTCGTCATTGACGGCGCGGGCAAGGCCAAGCGCCCCCACCATCACGCTGAACGCGATAACCGGGTCCAGCCGTTGATCCCCCTCCGGTGCCCCCGGCAACGTCGCGAGGAGTTGGAAATTCAACCGGATGCGATCCGTATAGGCGTCGCGCGTCGCGGTATCCGCTCGCGCGACATCGTTGAGTAGAGCCGAGACCGCGCAGCCTCCGCCGGTGTCTTGCCG
>JBARAK010000583.1:0-8095 GCA_049791955.1 Caulobacteraceae bacterium | reverse complement strand
CCGCCAGCATGGCCTCCATGTGGTCTCCGGCCGTAGCGCAGACCAGGTCGCCCACCGCTTTGGACAGACGCGCGGCGATGGCCGAGGCGTTCTCGCGCCGCGCCGCCGCGCCGGTCAGCACCACCGCCCCGGTGTCGATCCCGTCCGGCCTGACGCCGGCCTCGTCGAACACCCGTTCCAGCAGCGCCCACAGCGCGTCCTCGTCGATCGCCTCGTCCCGGAAAGGCGTGGCCAGGACCGGCGAAACGTAGAGCAGTTCGCCATGGGCATGCCGCCCGAAGCCGGCCCCGTGCAGGCTTAGCCGCGACAGCGCCGCCTGGGTGCTGGAGGAGCCGATGTCGAGCCCCAGGCTGATCAGCGCTTCCGGAGCCGCCTCCTCCCCGCTGTGGGGAAGGTCGTGGTCATGGTCGTGCTCGCCGTCGCCGTGGGCGTGGTCGAACAGGGCCCCCAGGGCGTGGTCGGCCAGGGTATGCCGCTCGCTCGCCACCGCCGCTCAGGCCGCCACGGGGCGGCTGCGCATGTATTCGCGCACGCGTTCCTCGGTCAGCACCACGTCGGGATCGTACTCCGGCGCATCCTCTAGCTGTTCGAGGTTGTTCAGCCCCATCTGCCGGAAGATGCGCGCGGTGGATGAGATCAACCGCACTGGCCGCTCGGGATCGGCGTTGAAGTGCTGGTGGATGGTGTTGGGCGGCACATAGATGTAGTCGCCGGCTTCCCACTCGAAGCGCTTGATCTCGTCCTGCGGGGTCCAGACGAACGCATCGGTGATCTCGACGTCGCAGTCCTGGTGCAGGTCGTATCCCCTCCCCTCCACCACATAGAGGCACTCCTCCGCCAGGTGGCGGTGCTTGCCGGAGCGCGAGCCGGGCGGAATGAGCTGCATGTAGACGTCCACCGTCTCCATGCGCGTGTTCATCTCCTCGTTGATCAGGTGCTTGAGCAGCCCCTGGCGCGACATCTCCCAGGGCATCTCGTCCGGGCGGACCACCTTCTTTCGGCGGGCGTTGCGCGAGGGCGCGTCGCGGGCCTCGTCCAGCAGGCGCTGGTAGCGCCGCTCATTACCGCCGCCGCTCAGCCAGGCGCCGCTTTCCTCCCAGGCCATCAGTAGCCCTCCTCAGGATGGTTGAAGTCGAGTTCCGCCTCGCGCACCTCGAAGCCGAGGCTCTCGGGCGTCTCCTCCACCGAACGGGCCTTCACCTGCTTCTGGAACAGCATGTTGAGGAACAGGTAGAGCGGCTTGGTCTTGATCACGAGGCAGCGCGCCGGCTTGGCCTTGGACGCGTTGAAGTGCTGGTGCACGCAGTTGTTGTGCACGATGGCCACGTCGCCCGCCTTCCAGTCGTAGCGTACGCCGTCGTGGATCTCGTAGCCCGCACCGTCCAGGATGTAGAAGGCGGCCTCGTTCACGTGGCCATGCTTCTGGGAGTAGCCGCCGGGCGCGTACTCTTCCAGGTGCATGTGGAAGGTCTGGGTGACGCCGTCCTTGGGCTCGACATAGTGGCGGCTATAGGCCTGGGGACCGTCGACGAACTTGATGTCCTTGCCCTTCAGTACCCGCGGACTGGACCGCAGCCGCTCCAGCTCCTTCTTGACGTTGTATTCACCCTGGAAGCCGCGGACGAACACCCGGTCCTTCTTGGAATGGTAGAGGTTGGCGACCTTTTCCTCATGGGCCAATTCCTCGCGGGCCTGGACGTCGGAGTTGTGCCCGATGGGCGGGGGCGCGCCTTCGTCCGTATTCGGATCATCCACCATGGTCTTCCCTGCTCTTCCCTGTCTTTCGGAGGCGCGGCGCTCACGCCGCCGCCAGCTGGTCCTTCCAGCGAGTGATGAAGCGCGCCTGATCCTGCAGGATGCGCCGGGTCTCCAGCGCGCCGTCGGGGGTGAGGTTGGCGTGGTTGCGCGCCGCCCAGTCCAGCACCGCGGGATCCTGCAGCGCCTTGACGAAAGCCACCGACAGTCGCGTCACCGTCGCCGCCGCCATGCCGGGCGGCCCGGCGATGGCGCGGAACTGGGCCAGATCGACCAGCTCGGGCAGGCCAAGCGAGGTGGCGTCGGGCACACCGGGCAGGCTGGACTGCTTCTCGAAGGTGCACAGCACCCGCACCGCATTGGCCTTCATGTAGGTGGCGATGGAGGCGACCGAAGCGATGCAGGCGTCGCCATCGCCGCGGGCGGCGGCCACGATGTAGTCGTTGGTGCCGCGATATCCGGTGATGATCTCGCTGCTGATACCGAGCAGCCGCGCCCCGATGCGGGTGGCGGAATAGGCCATGCCGGCCGAGCTGACGCAGGTGAACTTGACCTTGCGCTGGCGGCCGAGGGCGCGCAGGTCGTCGATGGTGCGGATGGATGAACTGGCCGAGACCATCAGGGCGTAGGCGTCCCGCCCCATATTGGCGATCCAGCTCAGCCGCGAGAGGTCCAGGTTCAGCCCGCCCTGGCGCTGCAGGATCATGATGCCGGGGATGTTGACCACTGAAATGGTCGCGCCGTCGGGTCGCGCCCGATACAGCTGCTGCGCCGCACGCACGCCGCCGCCCCCATCGACATTCTGGGGGATCACCTGGGCGTGCAACGCCTGCTGCAGCGCGGGCATCACCGCCCGGACATAGGAGTCGAAACCTCCGCCCGGCGCGTACGGGATGATGAAGTCGACGTCGGGGTTCGCCGACGCACGCGGGCTGCAGGCCGCGAGCAGGCCGCCGGTCGCAACGCCCAGGACGGCGCGTCGGTTCGCCGTCATGAGGACCTCCCGAGCCGATGGAACGCCGAGGGCCTTTTTGAGGACAGAGTCATCTTGCGCTCCCGATGTCACAGCGGCTAATCCCTTCTCAGCGTTCCGTCAAACAGCACGCATTCCATCTGACGGAACGACGGAGACTTCATCCAATGACCGAGGACGCCGATGCCGCGCGGCTCGCAAACCCGAACCGGGTCGAGGCGGTCGAACGCGCCCTGTCGCTCCTCCAGTGCTTTCGGGAAGGCGGAGAAACTCTGAGCCTGGCGCAACTCGCCCAACGCTCGGCCCTGTCCAAGAGCACCATCCTGCGATTGGCCGGCACGCTGGGCGCCAACGGCTTCCTCCACCGCGACGGCGGAGGCCGTTTCATGCTCGGCCCGGAACTGGCGCGGCTGGGCGGCCTGGCGCGGCCGGCGATCGGACTGGCCGAGCTGATCCGGCCGGTGCTGCGCGACCTGGCCGAATCCGCGGGCGAGACCTCGTCCTTCTATGAGCGCGACGGCGACATGCGGGTCTGCCGTTTCCGCCACAACGCCGACCGCGCCGCGCGCCACCATCTGGAGGAAGGCTCGCGCCATCCCCTCGACCGGGGGGCGGCTGGCCTGGTGATCGGCGCCTTCACGGGCGTGGCGGGCGAGAAGGCGCAGCAGGTGCGCCGGCAGGGCTGGGCTATCTCCATCGGCGACCGCAGTCCCGAGCTCGCCGCCGTCGCCGTCCCGCTCACCACCATGGACGGCCAGTTGCTGGGCGCCTTGACCGTCTCCGGCCTGGTCGGCCGCTTCACCCAGGAGCGGATCGAGCAGAGCCGCCAGGCGCTGCTCGCCACCGCCTCCGCCCTCAGGCCCAGACTGCCCAGCGGGCCGGACCATCTTCCTCCCTCCGCCCCTCAGTAGCGCAGGGTGATGTCGGGCATGACGACATAGGAATCGCTGAAATGGGCCCGCCGCAACAAGGGACCCACCGACATCTGGTCGAGCTCTAGCCTGAAGAACACGTTGTTGGTCAGGTCGTAGAAGTTGTTGATGCGGACCATGGCGCCCGCATACTTGTCCCGGATACTCTCGGTGCCGGTATAGGCCTTGGTCGGCGTGTAGAAAGCGTCGTTACGGTTTTGCTTCCAGAGGAAGTCGTACTCGGCGGTGATGCGATACCTTGGGATCGGCCGGACAGTGAAGGTCGGCGCGATCAGGAACAGGTTCTGGTAGCTGAACAGCTCGGCCTCGCCGAAGATGCCCTTGTCGACGTACAGCGGGTTGAACAGGTGCAGCGTGCCGGTCTTGTTGAAGGCGTCGCCGCCGGACGCTCCGTCGACGCGGAAGCCCACCGTGGTCGGCAGGCTGAACGGATTGAACTTCACGTTCTGCGAAAACGAGGCCAGCCAGGCGCTGACATCGCGCCCGGCATGGAAGCCCGTCTGCTGGTAGGCCATCCAGTCGAACGTCACCCGGTCCAGCCGGCCCCAGAGGCGGCTGCCAAAGGTGTAGCGGTGGTCCTCGCCGGTGCTCGGGCCCGCCGTGCCTTTGCTGTTGAAGGTCTCGACGTAGAGCGGATCCAGGAAGACGTTGAAGCGGTCGCTGACCTGCACCAAAGCCGCGCTACCGCTGGCCGAGCGGATGTACTCTTCGTGGCTTATGCCCTGGTTGAAGGCGTATCCGAAGAAATCGTCGGTTGGATAGGCCTGAAAGTAGCCGACCCGGAACCAGTGCGTATGCAGATACAGGCGATAGCCGTTCCAGGTCTGGTGCAGGTTGGGCCCGTTGCCCGCGCTGATGAGCTGCTCAGGCGCATCGGTATATTCCATACGGCCGATCATGGCCCCCGCGAGCACGCCCTTGTACTCTTCCCGGAACTCACCGAAGGCCTGCTGCAGGGTGAGCGAGCTCTCCTGTTTCGCCTGCACCGACTGCACGTCGGGATGGCCGTTCTCGGTCAGATCCGCATGGCCCAGTTCAGTATAGAACCGGAAATGGTCGGTGATGTGCAGGTCGGCGCCGACGATGGTGCGGTTCTGGATTTCTTCGTAGTTGTTGTGGTCCGTAAGCTGGCCATTGCCGTAGAAGTGGACCCGGAAACGGTCCTCGGCGCTGAGGGTCAGGGTGATCTGATCGTTGCCGAACAGAGGCATGGCCTTGAGCGGGGGCGCCTTGCCTTCCTTCTGCAAGGTGCTCCAGTCCTCTTCCCAGCGGGAGTCGAAGAACTGGAAGCTGCGGGGCTTCGACCAACCCGCCGCCTCGACCGGATAGGGGTCCTTGGGCGCGGTGGGCGAGGACGAGGCCCGCTCCAGCACGTCGGCCTGGGTGGGCGGCGCCTGGGCCACCTCGGTGGGGGGCCCGGAAAGCTGGGCGAGCTTGATCGGCTTGGGCCTCACCAGGACGGGCGCGGGCTGGATCTGATCGCTCGGGGCCTGCTCGGCCAGGGGCGGCGCGGTCTGCACCGGCGCGGCCCGGGCGGCCGCTGCTGGAGCTGCTGCGGCCTGCGCGAATGCTGCCGTCGCCCAGGCGATTGAGGACATACAGACAGACGCGCACAGCAATCCACGACTCAGATACATTATAACTCTCCCCTTTTATGTATTCTCGGTTTTTCAGCGAGATTATCGTTTTCGGAGCGAAGCCTTTTGGCCGCTCCGTTGCGCTTTAAATGCTTTTTCTTACAGAGATGGCGTCTAGGCTTTCTCCGAATTCAGCTGCCAGATTACTTGTCGAGGCGAACCTCCCGGCAACCGGCAACGGCCACCGTCCCGCCCGGCCCGCAACAAGGAAGCCAGGTTCACTTAAGAACCAGTTGGTTCGCTTAGCGCACTTAACATTCGTGCTGCGCACATAACAGCCGTCATGCGACCATACTGTCAACAGCAAACATGCGGGCGCACGCATCTGCGTGGCCCGTTGAGGGATGATCAGGGAGAGCTAGGCGCTATCCGCCTTCAGGCGGCGCTTGGACTCGGCGCCTTGGGAAGGCGCGTCCACGGCGATCAGCCGGAATGTCAGACCATATGCCGGGCGAACCCGGCGTCGGAGGTGGTCAGTTCACCAGCAGGGGGCGCAGTTCGGCGGCGGTCTGCAGCATCTGCGGCAGGTAGACGTCGAGCATGGTCTGACGGCTGGTGCGAGCCGCCTGGGTGCTGACGTTGATGGCCCCCACCACCGCGCCCGAAGCGTTGCGGACCGGCACTGCGATGGCGCGCAGGTTCACCTCGAGTTCCTCGTCCACCACGCAGAAACCGTCCTTGGCGACCCGCTTGATGACCGCGGCCAGCTTGGAGGGGCTGGTGACCGTGGAGGGCGTGTAGCGGGTCAGGGTGACCTGTTCCAAGAAGGCCTGCAGCTCCGCTTCGGGCAACGCCGCCAGCAGCACCCGCCCCATGGAGGTGCAGTGGGCGGGAAGCTGGGTGCCGACCTCCCGATGCAGCGAAGCCATCCGCTTGCGGGCCGAGCGCGCGACGTAGATCACGTCCTGCCCGTTCAGGATCGAGATCGAGCAGCTTTCGCCGATCTGTTCGCTGAGCCGCTCCAGGAAGGACTGCGACACGCGCGGCAGGACGCTGGAGGTGAGGTAGGCCTGGGCGATCGTGAGCACCCGGGGCGACAGGCTGAAATAGCGGTCCCGGCTCTCGACATAACCTAGCGCCTGCAGGGTCAGCAGGCAGCGGCGCACGCTGGCGCGCGGCAGGTTCACGATGCGCGCCACGTCGGCCAGGGTCAGGTGCTGGCTCTGCGAGGTGAACGCCCGCATCACCGACAGGCCGCGCGCAAGGGCGGTGATGAAGGTCCCGCTTTCGGGCGCCTCGTCATCCAACTCCTCGACAGGCGCGCTCGCGACCACCTGCGCTTGCACCTGCGGACTGGTCGCGCGCGGGCGCCGGGAAGCCGTCTTTACAGGGGTCATCGCACGCGGAGTGTTCGCCATGCGAATTTTTATGCACTAATTGGCGAGTCGGTCAACCTATCGTTATTTTATAACGAGTTAATCGCCGAGAACTCGCCATCAGCTAGCTCTCGGCGAGGAAGTTCAGGATGCGCTCCCCCGTCGCCTCGCGGGTCTGCTGCGCCACGGGAACATCCCAGTAGTCCGAGCCCGTGATGCACTCCTGCAGATAGCGCGCGGCCGAGGTCGAGTGGGCGCCGTCCGACCCAGGCACGATCAGGGTCGGCGTGTCGAGCTGCATGAGGTCTTCCGGCTCCGCCCCCGGCGCGGTGTCCCGGTCCATCAGGGTCCGGGCCATGCCCGCGACCAGCATCCGGTAGCGGTCCGGGTCCAGCGCGGCGTAGCGTTCGGCGAAGTCCGGATCCTGCTTCAGCACCGACACCCATGGCCCACCCCTGGGATCGGCGCCGAACGCCTCGCCCTCCGTGCGGGCGAGCTCCGCGACGGCGGCCAGCCCGTGCTGCTTCACGAACGCCAGGTGTTCGGCGAACCTCTGGTGGCCGTTGAGCCGATAGGGCGCGCCGCCGACCGGCCAGAACAGCACCATGCGCCGGGTGCGTTGCGGGTAGGCGACGGCGAAGGCCATGGCCACGCTGCACCCCATGCACCCGCCGATCAGGTGGGCTGTGTCATGTCCGAGATGGTCGAGCAGGGCCGCTCCCTGGCGGGCGTAATCGGTCCACCGCACCCGCTCCACACGCCCGCCGGAGAGGCCGGTCTCGCGGCGGTCGTAGACGATGCAGGTGTAGGTCTGGGGCAACTGCTCCAGCAGCTGGATCTTGGCGTAGATGCTCTGGGTGCGCCATTTTTCTACGACGGCGTCGAAACCGCCCGGCGAGAACATCAGCAGCGGCGGCCCCGAGCCCATCACCTCATAGCGGGTCGAGATTCCATCGACGATGGCGACGGCCATGCTCAGATGCCTCCGCAGCCGAGGCGGCGCAGCGCCTCGTCCACCCAGGTCTTGGGATCGAGGTCGCCCGCCAGGGTCCGGGCGAGGATCGCCGCCTCCTTGTCGCGCTTCTCGCAGGCCTGGGCGAGCAGGGTGTCCTCTTCACCGTAGGGAACGCACAGCAGTCCGTCGTCGTCGCCGATCACCAGCGCGCCGGGCTCAATGACCATGCCGCCGAACGCCACCGGCGCATTGATCTCGCCCGGGCCGTCCTTGTGGGGGCCCCGATGGGTGACGCCGGCGGCGAATACCGGAAACCGGTTCGCCCGGATCCAGCCGCAGTCGCGCACCGCCCCGTTGATGATCACCCCGGCCGCCCCCGACATCATGGCGTGGGACAGCATGAGTTCGCCGACCAGGGCGTTGGTCAGGTCGCCCCCGGCGTCCACCACCAGCACGTCGCCCGGCTGTATGAGCTTCAAGGCCTTGTGGATCATGAGGTTGTCGCCCGGCCGCGTGCGCACGGTGAG
>JBARAK010000582.1:0-6488 GCA_049791955.1 Caulobacteraceae bacterium | reverse complement strand
GGCGGCGGTTCAGCGCTGAACGCGGGGGCGGCCGGAGGATCGTCACGGCGGGTCACCGCATGGCCGAGCGCCCGGTTGGCGCTCCACCAGGCCGCCTTCGCCGTCGCCAGGGCGCGATAGGTCCTGACGTCGCCTTGAAAGGCGGAGGGGTATCCGCGGGCGCGCCGCGCCATGTCCTCGTCCATGCTCACCGCTCGAAAACGCCGACCAGTTCGATATGGGGTGACCACAGGAACTGGTCCACCGGCAGCAGGCGCGTCAGCCGGAAACCGGCGTCCGCCAGCACGCGGGCGTCACGGACAAAAGTGGCCGGATTGCACGAGACCCCGACCGCGCGCGACACGCCGGAGGCCGCGATCTGGCTGGCCTGCTCATAGGCGCCGGCGCGCGGCGGGTCGAACACCACCGCATCGAGCTTCTTCATCTCCATGGCCAGCAGCGGGCGGCGGTCGAGGTCGCGGGCCTGGGCGTCGATCTGCTTGAGGCCGGGCGCAGCGGCGATCGCCTCGCGCAGGAGCGCCACCGCCAGGGCCGAGGAGTCCAGCGCGGTGACCGAGGCGCGCTCCGCCAGGCGGAAGGTGAAGGCCCCCGAGCCACAGAACAGATCGGCCACCCGGTCCGCGCCGGCGACCGCCTCCATCACGAAGACGGCCATGGCCTCCTCCGCGGCTGGAACGGCCTGGAGGAAGCCGCCGGGTGGGAGCGCCACGCGGACGGAGCCGAAACGCACGGTCGGCCGGCGCGCCTGGAACAGCATCTCTCCCGCCAGGCTGGCGCGAACGAAGTTCCCCTCCGCCGCCGCGTCCGCCAGCTTGACGCGCGCGTCCGCACTCAGGCCGCCGCTCTTCGCCTCGACCCCGGTCACGTCCACATCCAGACCATCGTCGGTCCAGGTGACGTGCAGAATGGGGGCGGATTTCGGGTTCTGGAACAAGGGGGTGGCGAAGCGGGCGAGCGCCGGCAAGGCCGCGACCAGGCGCGGGTCAGCGATGACGCATTCATTCACCTCGACCACGTCCCAGGTCTTGCGCGCCTTGAAACCCACGATGGTGCGGCCGCCCTGCCTGCGGGCGTGCAAGGCGAGCCGGCGGCGCACGCCGGGCCCCACCGCGAAGGGCGCGGCGAACTCGGTCTCGAGCCGTTCGCGGGCCAGCATCACGCGGATCTGCTCGACCTTCCAGGCGAGGTAGGGGGCGTGGGCCCAGTGCTGCAGGGCGCAGCCGCCGCAGGCGCCGAAATGCGGACATGGCGGCCCGACCCGGTCGGGACTGGCCTCCAGCACCGACACCAGTTCGGCCCGGTCTCCGACCGCCCGCGCCTGGACCCGCTCGCCCGGCAGGGTGAAGGGGGCGTAGACGGGTCCTGAAGCCACTCCGTCGCCCTGGGGCGCGACACGCTCTATCGAAAGCTCGACATCCCTGGCCTGGGGGCTGCTGGGATCGGGACGTGAAGGACGGGGACGACGCATCGCCGTGTCTTAAAGCACGCGGCCTCCGGATCGAAGCGCCGTGGCCCTAAGCCGCCACGCGGCTCGCCCGGCGCGCGCCCAGCAGCAAGGCGCCGATCAGGAACAGCGCCCCGGCGCCGACGCCCATCCAGCCCAGGGCGCCGAACACATGGGTGGAGCCGGCCAGCGCGTGGGCCGGGTTCAGGGCCATGCCGCCCACCGTCTCCGCGCCCGCCGCCTGGGCGACGAAGCCGCCAAGGTATTCGGCCGAGGCCGTGCCCAAGAACCAGACCGCCATCAGGGTGGAGACCAGCAGCGGCGGCGACAGGCGGGTGATCTCGGCCATGCCGACCGGCGACAGGCAGAGTTCACCGATGGAGACCAGCATGTAGGCGAAGGCCAGGAACAGGATCGAGACCTGGAAGCCGGCGTCGTGGAACACCGCGCTGGCCGCCAGCACCAGGAACCCGACGCCCGCCAGGCCCAGGCCCAGCGCGAACTTGATCCCGACGCCGAGGTGACGGCCCCGCCGCTCCAGCCACGCCCACAACGCGGCCAGGACCGGGGCGAAGATCATCACGAAGCCCGGCGGGAAGGACTGCGCCATGCCCGGCGTCATGGTGAAGCCGAAGCCCCCCGGCAGGTGCACGGTCGGCATGTGGACGCTGCGCGCCGCGAACAGGTTCATGGAGCTGCCGGCCTGTTCCTCCAGGGTGAAGAACACCGCGGCTCCCAGCACCAGGACCAGGGCGGCGAGGATATTGCGTCGCTCGGCCGGCGTGCACCGGCGCCGGGCGTAGACCGCGAGATAGCCCAGCACGGCCGCCGCCCCGCCCGCGAGCAACAACCCGATCAGGGGACTGTGCTGCAGCAGGATCCAGAACAGCGGGATGCAGGCCAGCACGGCGGCATAGCCCCACCCGCGCATCGACCCGCGGGGACGCTCGGCCGCGGCCTTCGGCGCGGAGGGCGGGAGCCAGCGCTGGCCTGTCAGGAAGATGACCAACCCCAGGGTCATGCCCAGCGCCGCCAGGCCGAAGCCCGCCCACCAGCCCACGGTCTCGCCCACCACCGCGCACAGCAACGTGGCCCAGAACGAGCCCAGGTTGATGCCGTAGTAGTAGAGGGTGAACCCGGAATCCCGCCGCGGATCGTGCTGGGCGTAGAGCTGCCCGACCAGGGCGGAAACGTTCGGCTTCAGCAGGCCGACGCCCATGGCGACCAGGGCCAGAGCGCAATAGAGGCAGGCCATCGCCGCATTGTCCCGGCGCAACACCTCGAACCTGTATTCGCCGGCCCTCAGGCGCGCCGGCAGCGGATCGCCGGAACGGGCGTCGGCGATGGCCAGGTCGCCGCCATCCAGGCCGTGCAGGACGCGGACATGACCGGCCACCACGACGCCCGGCGCCTTCAGCGCGCCCGCCCCGCCCGACGCCTGCACGGCGTATTGCGCCCCCCGATAGACCAGGGCCTGTTCGGCCGGGCGGCCCTCGACCGTCATCAGCCCATGACCGGCCACCAGCAGCAGGGCCCCGAACGCCACCGCGCGCCGGGCGCCCACCACGCGGTCGGCCAGCACGCCGCCGATCACGGGCGTCAGATAGACCAGGGTGGTGTAGCCGCCGTACAGCCCCGCCGCCGCCCGGTCATCGAGCAGGAAATGGCGGGTGAGGTAGAGGATCAGCAGGGTCCTGAGACCGTAGTAGGAGAACCGCTCCCACATCTCGATCCCGAACAGGACATAGAGCCCGCGCGGATGGCCGCGTAGTTGGGCCGCTACCGGCGCGCCGGTGCATACGGTGACCAGCACCGCCGCCACGATGGTGACGAGAAGCAGTCCCCCCAAGCGCGAGCCTAGGTCTGAACGCTATGACGCACGCTACGCGGCAAGCTGCTGCCGTACGTCGTCCATCGTCGCGCGGATGTGAGCGGACAGCAGCTCGCGCACCATGTCCGGATCGCGGGCGACCCAGGCGTTGAGCAGTTCGCGGTGCTCGGCGTTGGCGCGGGCGTCGCGCCCGACCGGCTCCAGGTGGACGCGCACGTAGCGCTCGGCCAGCACGTTCAGCCGCTCGCAGATCTGCGAGGTGACCAGGCCCACGCCCGGCCGGATCAGGGCCATGTGGAAGGCCCGGTTCAGGATCATGTGCTCGGCGTCGCCGCGCTCCAGCGCCCGCTCCATCGCGGTGAGCGTGTCCCTGGCGGCCTCATGATCGGCCTCGCTGACCCTCAGGCAGGCTTCAGCGGCGGCGTCGGGCTCGATCTTGAGGCGAAGCTGGTAGACCTCCTCCGCCTCGCCGGCGGACATCGGCCGCACCACGTAGCCCCGGTTGGGGAACGAGGAGAGCAGCCCGTCCTGTTCGAGCCGGGTCAGCGCTTCGCGCAGGGGAATCTTGCTGACCCCAAGCTCAACGGCGATAGCGTCCTGCCGAACGGGAGAGCCGCCCGGCAGCGAACCGGTCAGGATGCGCTCACGCATCAGGTCGTAGGCTTGATCTGAAATGGTGCGGACGACGATGCTCATGTCGTGAAGCGCGCTTTACTAAAGGGATCGACCGGACACGTCGCCCAGCCTGGAGTCGCCAGCATAGCGGGAATCTCCGCCGTTTTCGACGTTCGTTTATACGATATGCGATATCAGATAACCTGGAAGCCCTCCCAGAAGATATCCTCACGGTCGATCCAGATGGTGTTGAACCCGGTGGAGACGGCCGAGCCCTGCACCGAGGGTATGATCGCTGGCAGGCCGCCGACTTCGGTCTCCGCCTCCACCCGGCCGACAAAGCGGCTGCAGATGAAGCTCTCGTGCACGAAGCGATCGCCGACCTTCAACCGGCCCTTGGCGGCAAGGTGGGCGATGCGGGCCGAGGTGCCGGTGCCGCAAGGACTGCGGTCGATCGCGTGCTCGCCGTAGAACACCGCGTTGCGCCCGTCCGCCCCATCGGTCTTGGGCGCGTCAGCCCACAGGACGTGGTTGATCCCCCGGATGGTGTCGTCCAGCGGGTGCACGGGCTCGATCGCCTCACGCATCAGCCGGCGGACCACCGGGCTCAGCTGCAGGATGCGGGCCGCGCCAAGATCGTCCAGACCGGTGTAGCGGCCCTGAGGCTCGACGATGGCGTAGAAGTTCCCGCCGTAGGCCACGTCTACGATCAGCGGTCCGAAGCCCGGAACCTCGATCCGCACCCCTTCGGCGGCCAGGTAGCTCGGCACCATGCGCAGCTTGACCGAGATCACGCGTCCGCCCTGGACCTCATATTCCACGTCCACGATCCCGGCGGGGACTTCCAAGCGCAGCTTGCCCGGCTCGCGCGGCTGGATCAGCCCGTGCTCGAGGCCGAAGGTGACCATGCCGATGGTCCCGTGACCGCACATGGGCAGGCAGCCGCTGGTCTCGATGAACAGGATGCCGACGTCCGCATCAGGCCGGGTCGGCGGATAGAGGAAGCCGCCGGACATCATGTCGTGGCCACGCGGCTCGAACATCAGGCCGGTGCGGATCCAATCGAAGCGCTTCAGGAAATCCTGGCGACGCTCGCTCATCGAGCCGCCCTGCAGCAATGGAGCTCCCCCCGCCACCAGCCTTACGGGGTTTCCGGCGGTGTGGCCGTCGATGCAGAAGAAGGTGTGGCGCATGCGGCCCTCTTACCCGGTACGCTGAGGACTAAAGAAACAGAAATGGAAGCAGGAACGTCCGCCGCCCAGCCCCAGACGGGCGAGGCGGAGCGGCGGACGACGGCGGCAGGACAGCCGAAACCGATCGATCCGGTCTCAGGCCGCCTTCACCTGAGGCAGCGACGGGCGAGTGGCAGCACAGGTCTCCACCATCTTGGTCACCTCGGCGCGGCGCGCGCCTTCCAGGGGCAGGCGCGGCAGGCGCACCCGCTCGGAACCGCGGCCCATGATCTGCTCGGCCAGCTTGATCGACTGGACCAGGTCATGTTCCGCATCGAGATGCAGCAGCGGCATGAACCAGCGGTAGATTCGCCGGGCGGTCTCGAGATCGCCGGCGTCCACCGCCGCGACCAGCGCCACCGATTCCTGCGGGAAGGCGCTGGTGAGGCCGGAGATCCAGCCCTTGGCGCCCAGGATCAGCCCTTCCAACGCCACGTCGTCCAGGCCCGCCATCGTCAGGTAGCGGTCGCCGAAGGCATTGAAGATGTCGGTGAAGCGGCGGGGATCGGGCGCGCTTTCCTTGACCGCCACGATGTTGGGCGTGTCCGCCAGGGCGGCCAGGGTGGCCAGCCCGATGCTGACCCGATACGCGGGTGGGTTGTTATAGAGCATCACCGGCAGGCTGCTGGCCTGCGCGACAAGGCGGAAGTGATGCGCCAACTCGTTTTCAGTCGGCACATAGACCATGGCCGGCAGAGCCATCAGCGCCGTGGCGCCGATCTTCTCCGCATCCTTGGCGAAAGCCACCGCGCGGGTGGTGGTCAGCTCGGATACGCCCACGATGATCGGGACGCGGCCGGCCACGGCTTCGACCGCGGCGGTCAGGACCTGGCGCTTCTCCTCGGGCTCGAGGGAATTGTTTTCGCCGCAAGTTCCCATGACCACCAGGCCATGCACGCCGTCGCGCACCAGCGCGTCCAGCACGCCCTGGGTAGCCTCTATGTCTATGGAAAGGTCGGCCTTGAACTGGGTGGTGGCCGCCGGGAAAACTCCGGACCACGTCATCGACGTCATAACACTTTGAACCCTTGTTGAGTTCGTCTACCGTATACGAAATTATCCGTTAGGGAAGGGCCGGAACGGCGTTGGCCACACAATCTAGCCAGGAAGTTGTAATTATAGGGGGCGGAGTCGTCGGCTCCGCGTGCGCCTTGCGGCTTGCGCAGGCCGGGTTCTCGACCCTGCTGCTGGATGCGCCCTCCGACCGGCGCCCGGCCTCCTACGGGAACGCGGGCCATATCGCAATTGAACAGACCGCGCCCCTCGCATCGCCAGCCGCGCTCCGCAGCGCGCCCCGGCGGCTGTTCGCCTTCGGCGGGGCCCTGGACTTCCGGCTGCGCGACATCGGGACCTGGGGCCCATGGGC
>JBARAK010000581.1:0-2145 GCA_049791955.1 Caulobacteraceae bacterium | reverse complement strand
GGGCGAAGGCCGCCGACGCGGGGCTGACCTCGCTGGCCACGGGGGCGAAGCCGATCCCGGTCGAGGAGCGGCGGGCGCGGATCGCCAAGCTCCAGGGGCTGATGCAGGCGCGCGGGATCGCCGCCCTGCTGGTCGAGCCGGGCGCGACCATGGACTATTTCACCGGGGTGCTGTGGCGCAGGTCCGAGCGGACCACCGCCGCGGTGATCCCCGCGCACGGCGAGGTGGTGATCGTCACCCCCGCGTTCGAGGAGCCCTCGGTGCGCGAGACCCTGCAGATCGGTGGCGACGTGCGGCCGTGGAACGAGCATGAGAGCCCGTTCGCCCGCATCGCCCAGGCCATCCGCGACCGCGCCAAGCAGGTCGGGGGCGGCGCGGCCGGGCCGGTGGCGGTGGAGGGGACCACCCGGTTCTTCATCGTCGACGGGGTGCGCGAGGCGCTCGGTGGGGCGAAGATCGTGCCGGGCGACGCCCTGGTGCGGGCCTGCCGGCTGATCAAGTCGCCGGCCGAGCTGGCGCTGATGCAGACCGCCAACGACATCACCATCGCCGCGCTGCGCCACGTGCACGGCCGGGTCGAGGCGGGGATGGGCAGCAAGGACATCGCGGCGCTGATGAACGCCGCCACCCTGGCGCTGGGCGGCCAGACGGTGGAGTTCTCGCTGGTGCTGCTGAACGAGGCCAGCGCCTATCCGCACGGCTCGCGCCAGCCCCAGAGCGTGCACGAGGGCTCGGTGATCCTGATGGACTGCGGCTGCACGGTGTACGGCTACCAGTCCGACATCTCGCGCAGCTGGGTGCACGGCCAGCCGAGCGCGCGCCAGCGCAAGGTCTGGGACACCGTCAAGCGCGGCCAGCAGATCGCGCTGGAGACCGCCAGGATCGGCGTCCCGGTCGGGACCATCGACGACGCGGTGCGCGGCTACTACGAGAAGGAAGGCTGGGGCCCGGGCTACCACCTGCCGGGCCTGTCCCACCGCACCGGCCACGGCATCGGGCTGGACGGCCACGAGCCGGCCTACCTGGTGCACGGCGACGCCACCCCGCTGCAGGCGGGGATGTGCTTCTCCGACGAGCCGGGCCTCTACATCCCCGGCGAGTTCGGCATCCGGCTGGAGGACTGCTGGCATATGACCGAGGCGGGGCCGAAGCTGTTCACCGGCCTGGCCGCCTCGATCGACCAGCCGATCTGAGCTTGCCTTCTGCCCTTGCGGGAGAAGGAGGGGACCCGCGAAGCGGGGAGGATGAGGGGTCTCTGAACGTTTGCAGCTGCTAAGCGTGGCGCGACCCCTCAACTTCCCATCGCAAGCGATGGGCCACTTCCTCTCCCGCAAGGGGAGAGGGATCGAGAGCCCCTACGCCGCCACCAGGACCATGCCGACGACGACATTGGTCTTGGTGTGCACCCGGGCGCCCCGGAAGTCGGGGGCCGCCGCCCAGTGCAGCGAAGCTTCGATCTCACTGACCGCCGGGCCGGAAATGCCGCTGGGGGGCTGGGCGCTGAAATCGAAGTCCCAGATCCCATCGCGGGGCGGCATCACGTAGACATACGGAGTGAGCACGGCGTGCGTCCATCCGGTGGTGTGGACGAAGCCGTACGCCTTGATCAGATATCCGTTCCTCGCCGGCCCCACGTCGACGCGGAAGACGGAGTGGACCAGTTCACTCGGCAGGTGGGCCATGGTTGTGTTTCCTCAAATGAGGTGCGGAGGTTGCGCGCGAGCAGCTGAAGAGTCCAGCTATGGTGGCGTTATATTTTTCACAATTATAAGGTGAATCAATCGTGTCCTCCCTTTTTGCGCAGGGGAAGGCGGGGGCAAGCCCGCGTGTGACACAAAAAGTTACTCGTTTCGGGGGCCGCGATCGGGGGCGATGGGCGTAGGATAGGGATGGCGGGGCTCCAGCGATCTGAGAGGTCCATCATGGCTGAATCCCATGCAACGCCCCCGACGGGGAACGCTGCGGCGACCCGTCGAACGCCTCATCATGACGATGCGCCCTCCACCAATGGGGTCCCCGCCCATGGGGAGCGCCGATCGTTCGCCGCCGAGGCGCACGAGACCACGCGCAAGGCCAGCGACGAGCTGGTCGGCGCCGCGCGCGACATCTCCCAGACCACCGCCCAGGCCACGCGCGAGCTGGGCG
>JBARAK010000580.1:0-6502 GCA_049791955.1 Caulobacteraceae bacterium | reverse complement strand
CCGCCAGCCAGCCCAGCCGGGATCGCCCGCAAGCCCGCTGCACCGCCCAACCGCACGCCGCAGCGCCACCCGCGACCATGGCCACGGTCGCAACCCCGAGCGCGCGGCGCTGTCCCGCCTGCCGTTCGGGGCGGTTCCAGCGTCGCTCCAGCGCCGTGATCGCCCGCCCGATCCACACCACCGGATGCGGCGCACGGGCATGAAGCGCCTCGGGATAGCCCAGCACGGCCTCCAGCCCGAGCACCACGGCGGCGAAGCCCGCGGAACGGACGCAAGGCTTCAAGCCGATCGCCCCGGGTTCAAAAGTCGATCCCCCGCTGAGCCTTGAAGCCCTGGTCGAAGGGATGGCGCACGGCCTGGAATTCGGTGACCAGATCGGCCGCGGCCAGCAGTTCAGGCGGGGCGTTGCGACCGGTGACGCAGACATGCTTCCCGGGCGGCCGCTCCGTCAGGGCCGCCATCACCTCGGCGATGTCCAGGTAGTCGTAGCGCAGGGCGATGTTCAGCTCGTCCAGCACCACCAGATGCAAATCCGGATCGGCGATCATCTCCAGGCTCTTCGCCCAGGCGGCCCGGGCGGCGGCCACATCCCGCTCGCGGTCGGCCACGTCCCAGGTGAAGCCCTCGCCCATCACCGCATAGCGCACCTGGTCCGGGAAGCGGCTGAAGAACTGGCGCTCGCCGGTGATCCACTTGCCCTTGATGTACTGGACCACGCCGACCTTGAAGCCCCAGCCAAGCGCGCGGGCCACCATGCCGAAGGCGGCGGTGGTCTTGCCCTTGCCCTCGCCGGTGTGGACCATCAGCAGGCCCTCCCCCTCGCGCTTGCCCGCCATCATCACGTCGCGCTCCGCCTTGAGCGCGTGCATGGCGCGGGCATGCTCGGCGTTGCGATCCTGCTCGCTCATCGCGCGCTCTCCATCAAAGCCGCTTCCAGCCGTCCCCAGGCGGTGGCTGGCGGAAGGCCGAAACGTAGCCAATCGGCGGCGTAAGCGAAGGGACGCACCAGCACACCCTGCTGCGCCAGCCGCTCGAACCGGCGCCGGGCGTCGGGCGCGCGGACCAGGCGGAACAGGGAGGTCCCCCCCTGCACCTCCAGGCCCGCGGCGGCGAGCAATCGGTCCAATCGAATCTGGTCACGGGCGAGGCGAGCCCGGGCCCGCTCCATCCAGGCCGCATCGGCATAGGCGGCGAGCCCCGCCGCTATGGCGTCGGCGGACACGGGCCACTCCCCCTGCCGCGCCCGCAGCCGTTCAATGAGCGCCGGCTCGCCGATCACGAACCCCAGGCGCAGGCCCGCCAGTCCATAAAACTTGCCGAAGGACCGCAGCACCACCAACCGGGCGGCCTCGATCCCGGCGACGCTGAGCGCAGGCGCGGTCTCGACAAAGGATTCGTCCATGATCAGCCACCCCCTCCGGGCCGCCAAAATCGCCGCCGCTTCGCTGGCGGGCATGGCGGCGCCATCCGGATTGTTGGGATTGACCAGCACGATCGCCTCGGCGGTCGCCGCGCCGGCGTCGGACCGCCTGATCAAGCTCGTCGGTACGCCCGCTTCGCGCCAGGCCGCCTCATGGCCGCTGTAGGTCGGGCCAGCGATGGCCACCGAGCCCATGTCAATCGCAGAGGCAAGCAGACGGATGGCCGCCTCCGCGCCGGGCGTGGCCAGCACCCGCTCCGGCCCACAGCCGAAGGCGTGGGCGGCGGCGACTTCCAGGGCACGGGTTTCGTCTGGATCCGGCAGACGCGCACGGGCGGTGCGGCTGGCGTGGGGGGCGGGATAGGGACGCGGGTTCACGCCTGTCGACAGATCAAGCCATGGGGTCGGGGCGCCGGGAAAGGCGCGGCGCGCGGCCGCCAGCCGCCCTCCATGGCCGGCCAGGGGGCTCACCGCCTCACAAGTCCGATCGCACGCTTGCGTCGCCTGCCCATGTAGATCAACGGCTTGCAGCGCAACCGGGCCTCCTTAACGACGACATACACGCCGCGACCGGCCGCAAGGCGCAGGGCCAAGCGCACCGACCGCCTGCACGGTAGTGGACGCCGCCTCCCGGGAAGACCCCGTATCGTACAGCACACCCCGGCCGGACGAAGGACGACCGCGCCGGGCAGGTCTCCTGGCTCACGGGTCGTCGCCTTCTCCGTCGCCTTCCCAGGGCCAAAGGTCCCAGTGGCGCATGACGGATGGGCTTGCCGCTCACAGTTGCGGGGACAGCCGAGGTTTTACACCCCGTTCCCTTTTCATCCCCTTTCGGGGAACCTGACGCCGGTCAAAAGTACCGCCCAGCGAATAGGCGGTCAACGGAGGGGCGGTGACCTCGACTCTGGTGCTCGGTGGCGCGCGGTCAGGCAAGAGCGCCTACGCCCAGCGCATGGCGGAGACAGCGGCCCTGGCGGCCGGGTGCACACCCGTGTTCATCGCCACGGGAGAAGCGCACGACGCCGAGATGACGGAGCGGATCGCCACCCACATGGCCGAGCGCGGAGGGCGGTGGCGCACCGTCGAGGCTCCGCTGGACCTCGCCGGCGCCCTTCAAAGCCTGAAGCCTCAGGATGTGGCTGTGGTGGACTGCCTGACGCTATGGCTCAGCAACTCCATGCTGGCGGAGACAGGCCACGCCGAGCGGATGCATGCCCTGCCTGCGGCGGTTGCGGCCTGTCGGGGACACCTGTGGCTGGTCAGCAACGAGGTCGGCTGGGGGGTGGTGCCGGACAATGCGCTGGCGCGCCGCTATCGCGACGAGGCCGGCCGATTGCACCAGCGTATCGCGGAGATCGCCGACGCGGCGGTGCTGGTGGTGGCGGGACTGGCGCTGGCGCTGAAACCGGCGCCCGATCCTTCGACAATCCAGGCCTGAAATGGCCAAGCTATCGAAATCCCGAGAATTTCTGCCATGGATCCAGGCTGCATTCGCTTACAAGGCGCGGCGGGCGGCTCTCTCCCTTTCAGCCCACCTGTGAAGGAACTCTCCACGTGAGCGCGCCATCCCCCGAGGAAGCCGCCGTCCTGGCGAGCCTGGACAACCAGGGCCCCGCCCTGCTGGAACAGGTCCAAGGCTGGTCCGCCATCAATTCCGGTAGCCGCAATCTCGACGGCCTGGCGCAAATGGCTGCGCAGTTCGCCGACGCGTTCGGCTCGCTGGGAGGGCGGCTCGGACTGCGCGAACCTGCATCAGCCTCCCAGGTTCTCCCGGACGGGCGGGAAGCCCCATTGCTGCACGGCCGCAATCTGCATCTGGTGCAACGCCCGGACGCGCCGGTCCGGGTGCTGTTGACCGGCCACATGGACACGGTCTTTGCCGCCGACCATCCGTTCCAGACCGTCCGCCGCCTCGACCCCAACACCGTCAACGGCCCGGGCGTGGCGGATATGAAGGGCGGCGTCGCCGTGATGCTCGCAGCGCTCAGGGCTGTGGAGGCTTCGCCTTTCGCAGCCGGGCTTGGTTATGAGGTGATCCTGAACAGCGACGAGGAGGTTTCCTCCCCAGGCTCCGCGCCCCTGCTGGCGGAGGCCGCCGGGCGTGTACAGGCGGGACTGACCTACGAACCCGCCATGCCCGATGGAGCGCTCGCCGGCGCCCGCAAGGGCAGCGGCAACTTCTCCGCCGTGATCCACGGCCGCAGCGCCCACGCGGGCCGCAACCCGCAGGATGGCCGCAACGCCATCGTCGCCGCGGGCGACCTTGCGCTCGGCCTGTCCTCCTTCCCCGGACGTCGGCCCGGCCTGTCGGCCAATCCGGCCCGCATCGACGGCGGCGGCCCGAACAACGTCGTCCCGGACCTGGCCATCCTGCGCTTCAACCTGCGCCCCACCACCCTCGAAGACCAGCGCTGGGCCGAAGCCGCCATGGCCGAACTCTTCGCCGCAGTATCCGCCAGGCACGAGGTCGCAATCGAACTCAAGGGGCGCTTTGGTCGTCCGCCCAAGCCATTGGACGCCAACCAGCGCCGCCTGTTCGACCTGGTGCGCGCCTGCGGCCAGGATCTTGGCCTGGATATCGGCTGGCGCGACACCGGCGGGGTTTGCGACGGCAACAACCTGGCCGCCTGCGGCCTGCCGGTCGTCGATACGCTGGGCGTGCGCGGCGGCGCCATCCACTCGGAGGAAGAGTTCCTGCTGGTGGACAGCCTGGTGGAGCGCGCCCGCCTATCGGCCCTGCTGCTGATGCGCCTGACCCAGGGCGCCCTGCCCACGGCGGCGGCCGCTTCGATCTCAGCCGGCGCCTAGCTGATGTCCAAGCACTTCACCCTGTTCATCCTGGCGGGACTGGCGCTCGGCCTCGTTGTCGGCGCAGGCTGTCATGCCCTGATCCTGGATCCGAAAGCGGCGAAGGCCGTGGCCGCGGACCTGTCGCTGATCACCGACGTGTTCCTCCGGCTGATCAAGATGCTGATGGCCCCGCTGGTGTTCCTGACCCTTTCTTCGGGTGTGGCGCACATGGGCGATCCGGCCGAGGTGGGCAGGGTGGGCGTCAAGACCCTGCTATGGTTCCTGGGCGCATCGGTGGTGTCCCTGGTGCTGGGCATGACGCTGGCCGATCTGTTCCAGCCAGGCTCAGGCGTGCATCTGATCGCCGAGGGCGGCGCGGCCATCAAGCCCGCCCAGAGCACCCTCGCCGACTTCATCCACCACGCCGTGCCCGACTCGGCTGTCCGCGCACTGGCGGACAACGAGATCCTGCAGGTGGTGGTGTTCGCCGTGTTCGTGGGCTGCTCGGTGGCCGCCCTCGGGCCAAAGGCCGATCTAGTCGCCCGGACGCTGGAACAAGGCGGCAAGGTCATGCTGCGGATGGTCGGCTTCGTGATGATCCTCGCCCCGCTGGCGGTGTTCGCGTCCATCGCCGCGACGGTGACCGTTCAGGGCCTCGGCATTCTGAAGACCTTCGCCGCCCTGGTCGGAAGCTTCTACGTCGGACTTGTGGTGCTGTGGGCGATCCTGCTCGGCGCGGGGCGGCTGGTGATCGGACCGCGGGCGGGCGCCCTGTACCGCGAGCTCCGCTCTCCGGTCCTGCTGGCCTTCTCCACCTCGACGTCGGAGTCCGCCTTCCCCCAGACGCTGGAAGTGCTGGAAGAGTTCGGCGTGCCTGAGCGCATCGCCAGCTTCGTGCTGCCGCTGGGCTATTCGTTCAACCTCTGCGGGTCGATGATCTACTGCACCTTCGCAGTGCTGTTCATCGCCCAGGCCTACGACATCCACCTGAGCCTGGCGCAGCAGGCGGCCATGCTGATGATCCTGCTGGTGACCAGCAAGGGTCTGGCGGGGGTCCCCCGGGCTGTGCTGGTGGTTATCGCCGCCACGCTGGACACCTTCCACATCCCTGCGGCAGGCTTGGCCCTCATCCTGGGCGTGGATCACTTCATGGACATGGGCCGCAGCGCCACCAACGTGATCGGCAACGCCGTGGCCGCGGGCGCCGTCGCCCGCATGGAGGGCGCAACCGTTCAGACGGAAGCCGTACTCAACCCAACTTGAGGCGAAACTTTAGGTTGTAATGAGGTTAACCATTAGGGTTGAAAGAGGTTGTGGTACATCTCGTCCTGGCCAATATTGGCTAAGGAGATGCCCATGAACGACAAGGTCCAACAGGCGATCTTCGCGCGCGCCGCGCTGCTTGAGGCCGAAGCGGCCGCCCTGGCCCTTCCCCCGGGCCCCGAGCGTCGCGCACTGATCACCGCCCAGCGGCAGTTACATGCCCGCCTGTACGCCTGCTTGCTCCTGGCTGAAGACGCCGTTCCTGGCATCACCGCCCAGGTCGTCCCGGATTCCGGCGGCACCAATAAGGACACGGCGTTTGCTCCCGGCGTGGATCCACAAGCCAAACAGGCCGCTTGAGTGACGTGGGCGGCCTTCTATGGTTTGGCCGCCCTTTTCGTGGCGCTCCTGTCCCGCACGGGCCCAAGGCGGAACGTCCGGTTCTTTTCGCTGATGCTGCTGCTCTATTGGAGCATCAGCAATGTGATCGACCTTCGGCTTAGCCTTTCCGACACGGTGGAGGTCAGCGCCCTGATGGACGCCATCGGCATGTCGGTGGCGCTCCATGCCTGCTTTCAACGCTTCCGCTGGTGGACGGCAGCCCTGACTTTCTGTTTCGGCTGCGAACTGATCACCCACATCGCGATCATGTTCCTGCCGGAATCGCGCGGCTCGCTCTACCAGTACAAGCTGATCCTCAACCTGCTGTTCGTGGGCGAGTTGTCGAGCGTGGCCACCCCCACAGCCGCGTTCCACCTACGCCACGTCCGTGCGCGCTTGGCGCAACGACAGAGGCAGAGGCAAAGAACCGTCGTGGTCTAGCCGGCGTCTTACCCTGGTGGGGCTGAACCTGGGCCCCGCGAACGCGTTCGAATGCAGGAAGCAGCCTGAGGCTGCGCTCATACCGAACCATGGCGACCCTGCGTCACGCGATCCTGTTCATCCCCCTGCTGCTCGCCCTCGCCGCCACCGGCGCCGGCGTGGCGGCGGCTCAGGGCGGCGACGCGCCCATGCTTCCGCCCCCTCCGG
>JBARAK010000579.1:0-6862 GCA_049791955.1 Caulobacteraceae bacterium | reverse complement strand
GGGTTCAGCGGCGCGCCCCGGCCAGTGAGGAAGCGGCCGGCCAGGAAGGTCATGGCCGTGACGTGGTTGGCGGCCGAGGCGGCGCGCAAGGCCGTGACCGCGTCCTCGAACCGACCCTCTGCGTCGAGCGTCTGGGCCAGTGCGTATTGCTCCGCCGCTGCTGCGACGGCCTCGCGTTCGCGCCGGGAACGGGAAATGGTGACGACGGGGGGCTGCATCACCCCGATTTAGAACACAGCTGCGGTCCATGGAAACGGCGACGTTTCGGCGCGCGAGGGTGTTGGGCCCGTCAGCTGATGTGCTTCACCGCGACCGGATCGGATGCCGGGAAGGTCTCTTCCACCCCTTCGTCCAGCCTGGCCTCGTGGAGGCGGCGGATTTCTTCGCGGGCCTTGCGCTTGGCCTGCTCCTGTTCGGCTTCGGTCAGGTGTTCACGGTGGTCTTCGCTCTTCATGAGGCGTCTTCCTTGTAGTGCAGGTCGCGGAGGTCCTCGTCCGACAGGGAGGCGGATTCCATGTCCGCGGCGCTGGAGCGGGCGTCCGCGACATCGGTCAGGTCGCCGACATATTCGAGTTCCACCTCGTCGGGGTCGGCCGCCTCCAGGCCGTCGATATCATCGTCGTCCGGGGTGTCGTCCTCGGGGCGGGGCTCCCGGTCGCGCGGATCACGGTCGACGCCGTCATCATCCTCGTCCTCGTCTAGGTCCTCGCTTTTGAGGTCCTCGTCGTCGAGATCGTCGGCGTCATAGTCATCGTCGTCATCGTCCGAGTCGTCGCCGTCGGCGCGCGTCGTGTCGTAGACGTCCACCAGGTCCTCGAACTGCTCGGCGTCCTCTCCGCGCGACTGGCGCATGGATTCGATATTGGTGTTGTCTTCGTCGAAGACCTCGGCCACGTCCTGGGCGTCGCCGTCTCCTCCTGCGCTGTCGTATGGATCGACCATGAAAGCATCTCCCGGGGCGCCCGGCCCTGACCTCGGACACGGCTGGTTCGCTGGATTCAACCCGGACCGGAGGCATGTGTTCCGGGTTTCGCGCCACGCCAGCACGGGAGCCGGCCAGTGACCGTGCGTGTCCGATCCGCCCGCGCCGATGACGCCGCCACGGTCCTTGGCTTCATCCGCGAACTGGCGGAGTACGAGCGCCTGGCCGACCAGATGGTCGCCACGGAGGCCGATATCGAGGCGGCGCTGTTCGGTCCGGCGCCGCGGGTCTTCTGCGAGATCGCAGAGGCGGATGGGCGGCCCATCGGCTTCGCGCTATGGTTCTACAACTTCTCGACCTTCGTCGGGCGGTGCGGGATCTACCTGGAGGATCTCTACGTCCAGCCGTCCGCGCGAGGATTTGGGGCGGGCAAGGCCCTGCTCAAGCGCCTGGCGCAGCGCTGCGTCGAGGAAAAGCTGGGCCGGCTGGAGTGGGCGGTGCTGGACTGGAACGCCCCGGCGATCGGCTTCTATGACGCCCTGGGCGCGCTCAGCCTGGACGATTGGCGTATCCGCCGCCTGAAGGGCGACGCACTCGAAAGGCTCGCCGCTGGCTGAGCGTTGAAAAGAAGAATCTAGCCGCCTTCCGGCAGGTCCAGCACCCCGTGCATCTTGCCGGGCAGGCCCAGGCGCAGCAGGCCTTGGGTGCAGCGGCTTTCCAGGGTGAACACCCCCGCCGCCAGCAGCAAGCAGATCAGGGCGAACACGCCGGCGAGCACGGTCGCGCCCTTCGCCAGGGTCACCACCAGCAGCGGCGCGGTGGTGATCGCCAGCGCGCCGACCAGGCCGGTCAGCGTCGACAGGCCGAACCCGCCCACCGCGTAGTAGAGCAGGTTCAGCGCCCGGATGATCAGCTTGACCCGATGGTTGGCCAGCACAAGTGCTTCGCGGCTGTCGGCGTAGGGCGCGGCCACGGCGCTGTCGTGGCCGTGGATGTCGGATTGCAGGTCTCGCCACAGGCCGATGGCCAGGTTGTAGCGGATGCTGGCCCCGTTCAGCAGCACGGCCGAGGCGTTGGTCAGGATCGCCGGCCCCGCGATGAAGGACAGCGGCAGGAAAGGATTGTCGGCCATGCTTCAGTCGTCTCCGGAGCCTGTAGGCGGATAGGCGTGGCGGGTCCCCCAGGGACTTTCCACCCAGCCGACCCCGCCGTCCTCGCCGAGATAGCCCGGTCCGATCGGCGCCTTGCCGTGGCCCTCCGGGATGTCCAGCACGTAGGTGGGCTGGCAGAGGCCCGAGACGTGGCCCCGCAAGGCCCGCATCAACGCCTGGCCTTCCGCGATGGTGGTGCGCAGGTGCGCGGTCCCGGGCGCCAGGTCGCCATGGTGCAGGTAGTAGGGCTTGATCCGTGTCTCGACCAGCGCGCGCATCAGCGCCTCAAGGCTGGCTGGATCGTCATTCACGCCCCGGATCAGCACGGTCTGGCCGAGCATCGGCAAGCCTGCATCGACCAGGCGCGCGCAGGCCGCGCGGCCGGCCGGGGTCAGTTCACGGGCGTGGTTGGCGTGCAGGGCCACATAGACCGCCTGGGTCGGACTCTTCAGCGCCGCGACCAGCTCGTCGGTCACCAGGTCGGGCGCGACCACCGGGATGCGGGTATGGAAGCGCACCACCTTGACGTGGGCGATGGCGGCAAGGCGCGCCATCGCCTCGCGCAGCCGGCGGGGCGAGAGCACCAGGGGATCGCCGCCGGTGAGGATGACCTCCCAGATTTCCGGCCGGGCGGCGATATAGGCGATCGCCGTGTCGAACGCCTCGGGCGACAGGTTCCCCAGGCCCTCGGGGCCGACCATCTCGCGGCGGAAGCAGAACCGGCAATAGACCGCGCAAGTATGGGTCAGCTTCAGCAGCACCCGGTCGGGATAGCGGTGGATGATCCCCTCGACCGGACTGTGGACGTGGTCGCCGATGGGGTCGGCGCGCTCGACGGGCAGGGTCTCGAGTTCGGCCGCCTGGGGCACGAGCTGGCGGGCGATGGGATCGGCCGGATCGCAGGGATCGATCAGCTCCGCCATCGCCTGGGTGATGGCCACCGCATACTGCGCCGCCACCCGTTCGAGCGCGGGAATCCGCTCGGGCGGGACGAGGCCTGCGTGGGCGAGGTCGCGGGGGTTGCGGAGGGTCTGGGTCGGCACGGGAAGGCGCATATGACGCGAGTTCCTCCGCGCCGCAATGTCGCCGAATGTCAGGGCCTCTCGGCGACCGGCGTCCAGAGCGTCTGGTCGATCCGCTGGACGCCCGTGGCCAGCATGACCAGGCGGTCGAAGCCCAGCGCCGCGCCGCTGGCCTGGGGCATCGCGCCCAGGGCGGCCAGGAAGTCCTCGTCAATGGGATAGCGTTCGCCGTAGATGCGGGCCTTCTCGTCCATCTCGATCTGGAAGCGCCGCCGCTGCTCAGCCGGGTCGGTCAGTTCCCCAAAGGCGTTGGCCAGCTCCACGCCGCAGGCGTACAGCTCGAAGCGCTCGGCCACCTTCGGGTCCGAGGCCTTGGGGCGGGCCAGGGCCGCTTCGCTGACCGGGTATTCGCAGAGGATGGTCGCGCGGCCGAGGCCGAGGTTCGGTTCGACCCGCTCCACCATCACCCGGCTGAACACGTCGGCCCAGCCGTCATCGTCGGCCACGCGGACGCCTGCGTCCCTGGCCGCTCGCGCCAGCCCATCGCGATCATTGCAGCCGTCGGCGCCGACGGTGGCGAGCAGGTCGATGGCGGCGTGCCGCTGGAAGGCGTCCGGCACGGTCAGCCGTTCCGGCTCGGCGAACGGATCGGCGACGCGGTCGCGAAACCGCAGCGTCCCTGTCCCTGCGGTTTCGGCCGCCAGGCGCAGGATCGCGGCGCAGTCGGCCATCAGCGTCTCGTAAGGCTCTTCCGCCCTGTACCACTCCAGCAGGGTGAATTCGGGGTGGTGGAGGGGCCCGCGTTCCCGGTTGCGCCAGACCCGCGCGAAGTCGAAGATCCGGCGTTCGCCCGCCGCCAGCAGCTTCTTGCAGGCGAACTCTGGCGAGGTGTGCAGGTGCATGGGCGTCCGGCCGCCGTCGTGCCCGATCATCTCGGTGGAGAAGGCGTGCAGGTGCGCCTCGTTGCCGGGCGAGACCTGCAGCGCCGCCGCCTCGACCTCGACGAAGTCCCACGCCTCGAACCAGGCGCGCAGCGCGGCCTTGATCCGGTTGCGGGCGATCAGCACCGGGCGGCGGTCGCGATGGACGCTGGAATCCCACCAGGCGGAGGGGGAAGGCGTGGACAAACAAGGCTCCGGTTGCTCGGTGGACGGATGGACAGGCAGGCTGGGGCGACGCGAAGACGGCTGGCGGCTGGCGCCCCGATCATGATAGGAGGCGCGGCCCCCAAGGTTCAGTAGAATCGCAAGGCCGTATCGCAAGGCCGTTTCGGCCACATTCCACTTGAGGACAAGCTACGTGAAGGTTTCGGCCAGTTCACTCAGGAAGGGCAACGCCGTCGACATGGACGGGAAGCTCTATGTGGTCTTGAGCATTGAGAACATCCACCCGGGCAAGGGCACGCCGGTCACCCAGCTCGACATGCGCCGCATTTCCGATGGCGTGAAGGTGTCCGAGCGCTATCGCACCACCGAAACGGTGGAGCGCGCCTTCGTGGATGAGCGGCCCTATACCTTCCTGTATCAGGACGGCGACGGGTATCACTTCATGAACCCGGAGAACTACGACCAGCTCGTGGCGCCCAACAGCATCGTGGGCGACAGCGCCAACTACCTGCAGGACGGCATGACCGTGGACCTGCTGGTGCACGAGGGCACGGCCATCGGTCTGTCGCTGCCCGCCCGCGTCACGCTCGAGATCGTCGAGACCGAGCCGGTGGTGAAGGGGCAGACCGCCTCGGGCTCCTACAAGCCCGCCATCCTGAACAACGGCGTGCGCACCATGGTGCCGACCTACATCACCGTGGGCACCCGGGTGGTGGTCATGACCGAGGACGGCTCCTACGCCGAACGCGCCAAGGACTGAGGCTGCGTTCACAGCCTGAAGTCACATTCTGATTTTGGGGCCGGCGGGGCTTTGTCCCGCCGGCCTTTTTCATGTCCTGCGCGAGCGGCCGGCTACTGCGGCGGGTTGAGCTGTGTCGCGGCTGGGCTCATATCGCCGGGATGACCAGCGAACCTCAGCCCGGCGGCGGTCTTTCGGCCTTGCTGGCCTATGGCGGGGTCGATGCGGCCGGCGGACGCGGGCTTCCGCCTGTGCATCTCTGGAACCCGCCTCACTGCGGAGACATCGACATCCGCATCGCCCGGGACGGAACCTGGTTCCACGAGGGGTCGCCGATCGGGCGCGCGGCGCTGGTCCGGCTGTTCTCCACGGTCCTGCGCAAGGATCCAGAGGGCTATGTGCTGGTGACGCCGGCCGAGAAGCTCCGGATCGCGGTGGACGATGCGCCCTTCATCGCCGTGCGGGTGGACCGCGAGGCGGACGGCCTGCGCTTCGTCACCAATGTCGGTGACACGGTGGTGGCCGGGCCCGAGCACCGGCTGAGGGTGCAGACTGACCCGCAGACCGGCGAACCTGCGCCCTACCTCCATGTGCGCGCCGGTCTTGAGGCTCGGTTGGCGCGGCCGGTGTTCTATGAGCTTGCCGAAATGGCCGCGCCGCGCGAGGGGGACGGAGTGGGACGCGAACTCGGCGTGGAGAGCGGTGGGATGTGGTTCAGCCTTGGAGAGGCCGCGTGACGGGGATGGCGGGGCGACCGGACCCATCCGCGCCGACAGCGGCCCTGGAGCCCTGGATCGCCCGCCACCTGCATCCCCTGGCCGATTACGATCCCGTCCGTCACCGCATCGGCTCCGATTACGACCTCAACCCGCATCTGAATTCCGGCCGCCTGCTGGAGGCCGAACTGACCCCCGCCGCCGTACTCATCGCCCTGGTCGAGCGGGAGGAAGGGCTGAGCGTCATCCTCACCCGCCGCGCGGACACCCTCAGCCGGCATTCGGGTCAGATCGCCTTTCCGGGCGGCCGCGCGGAACCCGGCGAGACGCCATGGGAGACCGCGCTTCGCGAGGCGCATGAAGAGATCGCGCTGGAGCCGGCCCTGGTGCGGGTGGCGGGACTCGGCGATTCCTATCGCACCGTGACGGGCTTCGAGATCGTGCCGGTGGTGGGGTTCGTGCGGTCCGACTTCACGCTGCAGGCGTCGGAGGCCGAGGTGGCGGAGATCTTCGAGACGCCCTTCGCCTTCCTGATGGACCCGGCCAACCACCAGCAACGCAGCTACGAGGGGCCTGATGGGGAGCGGCGCTTCTACGCCATGCCCTATGGCGAGCGGTTCATCTGGGGGGCGACGGCGGGAATGTTGCGGGCGCTCTACGAGCGGCTGTTCGGCGCTCCGGTGCTTCAGCCGACGTAGCCGGCGGCGCGCTTGAGGCGGTCGTTGATCGCCTCGCCCAGGCCTTGCTCCGGAATGGGCGCGATGGCGATCCCGGTGGGCGTCGTGCGGTCGGCGGCGCGCAGATAGGCGAACAGCCTGGCCGCGGCTTCGCGCAGGTCGGCGGTAGGGCTGAGGTTCCAGGTTCCGGGCGCATCGGCGGTCGCCGGCCCGAATCCCAGGTAGGCTTCGCCCATGCGCGGCGCCTCCGCGTTCAACCGAACGGGCGCCTGCGGGGCGTAGTGGAGGGTCAGCCGGCCGGGTGAACGGATGGCGTCGTCTTGGATCTCGACCAGCGGTCCGACCACGGCCTCCAGGGCCTCGCGCGTCACCCCGCCGGGCCGCAGCAGGGCCACGCCCCGGTCGGTGACGGACACCACGGTGGACTCCAGTCCCACCTGGCAGGGTCCCCCCTCCAGGCCGGCCGCGACCGAGGCGCCGATCTCGGCCATCGCGTCGGCCAGGGTGGTGGGGCTGGGGCGTCCGGAGC
>JBARAK010000578.1:0-6808 GCA_049791955.1 Caulobacteraceae bacterium | reverse complement strand
GTGCTGGCCAGCGCCTTCATCGAGCAATGGATCGGCGGCCGTTTCCCGGTCCAGTCGCGCCGCGGCAAGGGGCTGTCGGCCGTGCAGCTGGCCAGCAGCCTGTTCACCAGCGCCACCACCGTGGCCGGGGCGGTGATGCTGTGGTCGACGGGGGCCAGCGCCGCGCGCCTGCTGGCCATCGTCATGATGTGCGTCGGGCTGCTGTATCTGCTGATGCAGTACTATGCGCGCCTGCGCATGTTCCTGCTGATCGCCACACCCTACCTCGCCGGCATCCTCGCCGCCGTGGTCGACCTGGGCCTGACCAGTTTCATCCACGGCCGCCCCTGGCTGGCGGTGACCGGTGCGTGCGCGGTGCTCTACCTGCTCTACTTCGTGCTCAAGGCCCGCGAGCAGCTCGCCACCTCGCGCATGCACCTGCAGCAGGCGCGCGAGGTCGCCCAGCAGCGCGGCCTGGCGGCGGAGGCGGCCAACGAGGCCAAGAGCGCCTTCCTCGCCACCATGAGCCACGAGATCCGCACGCCCCTCAACGGGGTGCTGGGCATGGCCCAGGCCATGGCGGCCGACGCCCTGGCCCCGATCCAGCGCGAGCGGCTGGAAGTGGTGCGCCAGTCCGGCGAGGCCCTGCTGGCCATCCTCAACGACGTGCTGGACCTGTCCAAGATCGAGGCCGGCCGCTTCGAGCTGGAGGAGGTCGAGTTCGAGCTGGAGGACATCGCCCGCGGCGCCCACTCCGCCTTCACCGCCCTGGCCAACAAGCGCGGGCTGTCGTTCTGCCTGGTGATCGACGAGGCGGCGCGCGGGGTCTACCGCGGCGACCCCACCCGCATCCGCCAGATCCTCTACAACCTGATCTCCAACGGCCTGAAGTTCACCGCGGCCGGCGAGGTGCGGGTCTCGGTCGGCCGCGCGGACGGAGCCCTGACCCTGCGGGTGGCCGACACCGGGGTCGGCATCCCGGCCGACCGCCTGCCGCTGCTGTTCGAGAAGTTCGTCCAGGCCGACGCCTCCACCACCCGCCGCTTCGGCGGCACCGGCCTGGGCCTGTCGATCTGCCGCCACCTCGCCGAGCTGATGGGCGGCGTCATCGAGGCCAGCAGCACGGTCGACGTCGGGACCACCTTCCTGGTCCGCCTGCCGATCCCGCGCGTGGCCGAGGCCGGGACCCTGGCCGCGCCCCAGTCCCCCGCTGTCGAGGCGGACGACGAGGACGTGGCTTTCCATGAACTGCGGGTGCTGGCGGCCGAGGACAACACCGTCAACCAGCTGGTGCTCAAGACCCTGCTGGCCCAGATCGGGGTGACCCCGGTGCTGGTCGAGGACGGCCAGCAGGCGGTGGACGCCTGGGCGGGCCAGGACTGGGACGTGATCCTGATGGACATGCAGATGCCGGTGCTGGACGGGGCTGCCGCCACCCGGCTGATCCGCGAACGCGAGGCCGCCACCGGCCGGGCCCGCACGCCGATCATCGCCATCACCGCCAACGCCATGGCCCACCAGGTGGCCCAGTACGCCGCCATGGGCGCCGACCGCCACGTCGCCAAGCCGATCGAGGCCGCCCGCCTGTTCGCCGCCCTGGAAGCGGCGCTCGTCCCCCCCGAAGAAGAAGCCGAACTCGCCGCGTCTCACGGCTGACATCCGCATCGCCGACCCTTATACGGGCCGCCGAGATGAGGAGATCGGCATGAGCCAGGAACAGGTGGTCATTCAGGCCAAGGACGGGCCCTGCAGGGCCTGGGTGGCGACCCCGGAAGGGGACGGGCCCTGGCCGGGCGTGATCTTCTACATGGACGCCTTCGGCATCCGCCCGGGCATGGTCCAGATGGCCACGGACCTGGCCAGCCAGGGCTACGTCGTGCTGCTGCCCGACCTGTTCTACCGCCTCGGGTCCTACGGGCCGTACGACCCCAAGGAAGTGCTGAAGGGCGACTTCCGCGCCGTCATCGGCCCGATGATGGCCAGCATCGACAACCACAAGACCGCCGAGGACACCGAAGCCTTCCTGGCCTATCTGACCAGCCGCAAGGACGTGGCCGGCGACAAGGTCGGGACCGTGGGCTTCTGCATGGGCGGCGGCATGGCCCTGACCGCGGCGGCCTACTATCCGGACCGCGTCGCGGCGGCGGTGAGCTTCCACGGCGGCAACCTCGCCACCGACCTGCCGACCAGCCCCCACCTGCTGGCCTCCAGGATCAAGGCCGAGGTCTATGTCGCGGGCGCCGACAACGACCACAGCTATCCGCCCGAGATGGCCCAGCGCCTGGAAGCGGCCCTGACCGAGGCCGGGGTCAAGCACAAGAGC
This sequence comes from Caulobacteraceae bacterium, assembly GCA_049791955.1. Lineage (GTDB taxonomy): Bacteria > Pseudomonadota > Alphaproteobacteria > Caulobacterales > Caulobacteraceae > CAHJWH01. The sequence goes on along the minus strand of JBARAK010000578.1, from coordinate 4,506 downwards.
GAGATCTACGAGGGCAAGGCGCACGGCTGGATGAAGCCCGACATGCCGGTCTATGACGCCGCCGCCGCCGAACGCGGCTGGACCGAACTGCTCGCCCTGTACCGCCGTACGCTGGGGTAGAGGGCGCGCTTCCTCCTCCCCTGCTTTAGCGGGGGAGGTGGCGGCGAAGCCGACGGAGGGGGCTCGTAGAGCGCTGAGGGTGGCCACCCTTTTTATGTTTACCAACCTCTCAAAACCCGCTCTTCCCCGCGCAGGCGGGGACCCAGATTCATTCTCACACGCTGGCGGACTTGACCTGGATTCCCGCCTTCGCGGGAATGAGCGGATTTAAAAGCCTACCGTCGCTTCCCTATCGCAGGGGAGGACTCCCCTGGCGCCTCCCGCCCCGCATGGCAGGGTTGCAACATGCACCCGCTCGCGCCTATCCGCTCCCTTCTCATCGGCGCGATCTGCGCCCTGGGCCTGGCGGGGACGGCGGCGGCCGATCCGCCGCTGTGGCATGTGCGGGCGCCGGGCGGGGCGCGGATCACCCTGCTCCGCCGCCAGGGCTTCAAGGTCGACGGGCCCTGAGCTGAAGGCGCGGCAAAGCAGGTCGCGCCCTTCGAGCCCCGCCCCCAACCAAGCGCGAGGCCAAGGCCCTCCCGCCCCATCATCGCGGCAAAGCGGAATTCCACCCGGATAGCGAGAATTCGCAATTTGCCCAACCAATCGACAGTAAGCTCACAATTTTCGCACCCTCATTACCGATCCGTAATTTTTTTTGACGCCAGCAGCACAACCCGCTCGTAAGAGTTGACCCCTTCCGAATCCGTCGACCTGATAGCGCTAGCTTGGCTGCATGTCACAGACGCCGCCACGCTGATCCATGAGAAAATTGGAGGGCCAGGGGTTGAATACAGTTAGAGTACGTGCTCGATTGCTCGCTTCTACCATTATATTCGGCGCATCCTTCGGACTTATATATACGCCAACTGCGTATGCGGCTGACGTTGCAGCATCGGCGAAGGCCGACGCGCCAGCCTCCGCGGCTGTCGCCACCGAACAGGCGTCCAGCGCCCAGGCGGCGCCGCCCGCCCCGGCCGCAGCGCCTGCTCCCCTGTCGGCGCAGGCCATGCCAGCCGATTCGGTCAAGGAGGTGGTGGTCACCGGCTCGCTGTTCCGCCGCACCAACACCGAGACGCCGTCGCCGGTCACCACCCTGACCCAGGACCAGATCACCAAGCAGGGCATCGTCACCATCTCGGACGCGATCCGCTCGATCTCGGCCGACAACAGCGGCACCATCCCCAACGCTTTCGGCGCGGGCTTCGCGGCCGGCGCGTCCGGCGTGGCGCTGCGCGGCCTGACCGCGGCCGACACCCTGGTGCTGATCGACGGCCTGCGCACCACCTACTATCCGGTCGCCGACGACGGCACGCGCAACTTCGTCGACCTGAACACCATCCCGCTCAGCATGGTCGACCGGGTCGAGGTGCTGAAGGACGGGGCCTCGTCCATCTACGGCGCCGATGCGGTGGGCGGGGTGGTGAACATCATCACCAAGCAGACCTACCAGGGCTTCGAGGGCGACGCCTCGGTGGGCGACTCCCAGCATGGCGGCGGGTTCGAGGATCGCTTCAGCGCTATCCTCGGCCACGGCGACATCGACCAGAACGGCTACAACGCCTATGTCGACTTCGAATACCAGAACGACGACAAGATCGCGGTGGGCCAGCGTGGTTTTCCGTTCAACACCAACGACCTGTCCTCGATCGGCGGCCTGAACAATATCGGCGGCCAGCCAGGCCTGAACTCGGGTTCGATCTACGGCTCGGTGGCGCCGGGAATACTTGGCACGCCCGGCAACAATCTGACCGGCATCCAGACCGGCGCCTTCCAGCCGCTGCGCGCCTGCGGACGCGGCTCCACCCCGTCATCCGCAGCCAGCAGCGTCGCCGGCCTGGTCGACAACTACTGCGCCCAGAACTTCCAGAACTATGGCGACGACCAGCCGGCGGAGATCCGCTGGAGCGCCGACGCCCGCTTCACCAAGAAGCTCGACGGCAATAACCAGGCCTTCGCCACCGTCTACTATTCGGAGAACAAGACCTCCATCAACGCCGCTCCGTCGCAGATCCAGTCGGGCTCGCCGATCAACACCAACGGCATCGCCCTGCCGCCGACGCTTTCCAACGGCGCGCTGAACCCGAACAACCCGTTCGCGGCGTCGAGCCAGTACGCCCTGCTCAACTACGCCTTCGGCGACATTCCCAGCGAGAACACCCTGGACAACCACCTCGTGCGCGGTGTGGCCGGGGTCAAGGGCGAGGAGCTGGGCTGGTCCTATGAGGCCGACCTGACCCTGGCCCACAGTTCGCTGAACACCGTCAACCGCGGCCTGATCGACTTCGACCAGCTGCAGTCCGACATCAACACCGGCGCCTACAGCTTCGTCAATCCGGCGTCCAATACAGCCGCCACCCTCGCCGCCCTGTCGCCGGCCAGCACCAAGATCTCGACCAGCGACATGGACTCGTTCGACTTCCACGCCTCGCGCGAAGTCTACACCCTGCCCGGCGGCCCGCTCAGCGTGGCGGTCGGCGGCCAGCTCCGCTACGAGTCGATCAAGGACCCGGCGCTCAACCCGGTCCAGGCCGACGGCCAGCCCCAGTTCGTGGGCCAGGGCATCGCCGAGACCTTCGGCCATCACACCGTGGGCGCGGTGTTCGGCGAGATCGACGCGCCGATCATCAAGGCCTTGGACGTCAACTTCTCGGGCCGCTACGACCACTACTCGGACTTCGGTGGGAACTTCTCCCCGAAGATCGGACTGAAGTACACGCCGTTCCGCCAGCTGGCGCTGCGGGCCACCTACTCCAAGGGCTTCCGCGCGCCAAGCTTCTCGCAGAACGGGTCGAGCGCCTCGGAGGGCTTCGTCACCTACAGCCCCCTGACCTCGGCTCCGGCCTCGTTCGTCAACGCCCACGGCGGCGACCAGTACGTGCAGTCCTACAGCCTGGCCGAGTTCACCACCGGCAACGCGGCGATCAAGCCGGAGACGTCGGAGAGCTTCACCTTCGGCTTCATCTACGAGCCGTTCCGGTTCATCAACATCTCGGTCGACTACTACCACATCAACCAGTCGGGCATCATCGCCCAGTCCAGCCCGTCGGATGTGCTGCAGGCCTACTATGCGGGCACGGCCCTGCCGTCCGGATCGTCGATCACCCTCGACAACCCCGACCCCGCCCACCCGACCGCGCCGCCGCGCGTGCTGGTGGTCGAAGCGCCGTTCGTCAACGCCAACCAGCTGACCACCGACGGCGTCGACGTCGACCTGCGGGCCAACTTCAACCTGCCCTACGACGTCAAGATGACCAGCGAGCTGAACGCCACCGACATCTTCGACTACGCCTTCACCGCCGACGGCACCACGTTCCAGTACGTCGGCAAGCAGGCGCCCTATATCCTGTCATCCGGCGCGGGCACGCCCAAGTACCGCGCCAACTGGTCCAACAGCTTCTCCTGGGGCCCGGCCACGCTCACCGGCACGGTCTACTACACCAGCGGCATCGAAGAGACCGGCCCGGACGCGACCGGGGATTCCTCGCCGATCACCGGCTGCCTCTATCCCCTGCCGACCAGCTGCAAGATCCGCAGCTTCACCGACGTGGACCTGACCGGCAGCTACCAGCTGACCCCCAAGATCCAGATCTATCTGAACGTGCTGAACCTGTTCGACTCCGGGCCTCCGTTCGACCCGGCCGACTATGCGGGCGTCAACTACAACCCGACCTACGCCCAGCAAGGCATCGTCGGCCGCTACTTCCGCATCGGCATGCACTACAAGTATTGATCTGAGCACAGCCTCTCCCGCGAAAGCGGGGGAGGCGCATACCGCACCCACTTCCTTCGCAAGCCTCCCCAAACCCGCTCTTCCCCGCGAAGGCAGGGACCCAGATTCATTCTCACACGCTGGCGAATTTGATCTGGATTCCCGCCTTCGCGGGAATGAGCGGATTATGTGAGCAGGATAACGGGCAGGCTGCTCACCCTCCCGCAGCTCAGGCGATACCTGCCTCTCCCGCAGAAGAGGGGATCAAGCCCCCTTGATCTCGATCCGGTTCTGCTCGCGCGCCGCCTCGGCGGACTTGGGCAGGGTGATGGTCAGGACGCCGTCGCGGAAGGCGGCGTCGATGCCTTCGCGCTTGACCTCCGGCGGGATCGGGAAGCGGCGTTCGAACCGGCCGAAGCGGCGTTCGCTGACCCGGTAGGCCGCGCTGGCGTCGTCGCGATCTTCCGCCTTCTGGCCGGACACCACCAGCATGTCGCCGCGCATCTGCAGGTCGATATCCGCGCGGGTCAGGCCGGGCAGCTCGATGCACAGCTTGTAGGCGTCCTGGGTCTCCTTGACGTCGGCCGGCGGCAGGCCGAGCAGCGGCGCCATGCTCCAGGCCGCGAACGGCCGCGCCGGACGCAGGCCGGAGAAGCTCTCCGCCCCCGCCTGGCCCCACAGTTCGCCGAGCC
>JBARAK010000577.1:0-3336 GCA_049791955.1 Caulobacteraceae bacterium | reverse complement strand
GCTCCGGAGACCTCGGTGGCCCGGATCACGCCGGTGGTGTTGCCGGCCAGGGCGTAGATGTTGCCCTGTTCCGCCCGCAGTTCCGCCGCCGCCGCCGAGATCGCGCCGGCGTTGGTGACCGAGGTTCCGGTCCCACCCACCAGCACCGAGAAATAGCCGTTGGCGTCGGCCTGGTCCTTCAGCAGCACCTGGTAGCCGGCGAGCAGGCCGACCGCGCCGCTCGGAGCGCTGATCGTTCCCTGGTTCTGCACCTGCGAAGCGATCAGCACCACGTCGCCGCCGAGCGCGCCGATGCGGCCGTAGTTGATCACCGCCCCATTGGAGCCGCCGTTGAAGGTCAGCGCCCCTCCGGCCAGGAAGCCGCTGTCGGTGATGTCCTGGGTCGAGGCGACGAAGGTTCCGCCGACGTTGATCACCCCGCTCTTGCCGACGATCACGCCCGACGGATTGATCAGGTAGACGCTGCCGGTGGCCGACAGGGCCCCGTTCAGGGACGAGATCGGGCCGCCGCTGGAGACCCGGTTGAGGGTGGCGCCGGAGCCGTTGTTGAAGATGACGCTGGCGCCCTGGCCGATCGAGAAGCTCGACCAGTTGATGATCGCCCGGCTGCTGCTCTGCTGGATATTGAGCGCGCCGCCCGCGGGCGAGGAAATGCTGGCCGATCCGGCCGCGACCGAACCGCCTGTCGGCAGGGCGGGCGAGGCGCCTGCGAGCGCCACGGCCGGTAAGCCGCAGAGGGCGACGGAAAGGCCGGCTGAGCACATCAGCCGCCGCCGCAAGGCGGTAGTGGTCCGAAGATTCATTGTCGCCGCCCGAGCCATCTGCGCCCCCGCTTCGGCCTACCGGGTGTTTTGTTGCACCCTTGAAAACAACTATACATTGATACTTGGTTTTGTACTCGTCTCATTGACGCAGGGGCGTCGTGGCGCTGGACCTCACGCGCCGTTGAGGCGGGGAAGCGGCGCCCGCCTCATCCGGATCGGAGTCTCGCCATCGTCCAGGGCCGTGAAGCCCAGCCGCCGATACAGGGCTGCGACCGGCGCGCCGGGCCGGACGGACAGGGTCGCGGGGGCCGAGAAACGGTCGGCGGTCCCGACCCAGGCGCGCAGCAGATGCAGGCCCGCTGCACCGGATCGTTGGCCGGGCAGCACGGCGAGGTCGATGGCGTGGAAGCCGTTCGGCGAGGTCCAGTCGATCATCATGCGGCCGATGGGCGCGCCATCGCGCTGGACGATGACGTCGTCGGCCGCGGGGAACTGGGCGGCGTATGCGAACAGGCGGCTCTCGTGCTGCATTTCCAGCAAGGCGGCGGGCAATGGATTCGCCTCCGCTTCCGTCGCGAGGAACAGCCGGCGCAGGAAGGGTGCGTCGGCCGCCGTCGCGGCGCTGAGCGCGAAGCCCGGAGCGCGGCGGTGGAAGTCGGCGGCGAAGGCTTCGGCGGGGGTCATGGCGAGCCCGGGCTGCGCAACCATGGTTTGTGCTTGCGCGACTTCATCGGGCGTGGGCGAAATGCGGCGACCGGAGGGGACCGATGTACGAACTGCCCAAGCTGGAACGGGTTCTGACCGCGGAGGATTTCGAGCCCTGGGTCGGGCGGCCGTTCGCCGTCGAAACCGAGCCCGAGCCGGTCTCGATCCAGCTTCTGAGCGTCGATCGCCGGCCCGCCTCGCGGTTCGCGATCCGGCCGCCGTTCAAGCTGGTGTTCCGCAGCGCCGCTGACGTGCTGCTCATCGACGGCCTGTACCGGATGAAGTGCGATCGTTGCGGTCCGCACGAGATCTTCCTTGGCCCGATCCTGTCGCCGCCCGGCCAGCGCCTGTACGAGGCCGTATTCAACTGACGGCTGGCTGGTAGACGGCCGGGCGGCTTTGGAAGGCCGCCCGGCCCGGGCCTCACGGGCGCGAGGGGTAGACGCCTTGCGTCGCAATGATGTTGAGCACTGACAGGTAGGGTTGCAGGATCGAGACCGGCAGGCTGCTCCCCGCCGGCGCCACAGCCACCGTACCGCCGGTGATGCCGCCGCCGCCGCCGCTGGCGGTGACCCCGCCCAGGGCCACCTGGGTCCCCAGGGTTCCAGCGGGGGCGTAAATCTTTGTGCCCGCGCCCGTGCCGGCATCGGCCAGCAATGCACCGGTGGACGGCTGGTTGCTACCCGCGGGGCCCTGCAGGGCGTTGACCGTCACCTGCAGCGGGCCGCCGCCACCGCCGCCACCCGTGCCGGTGAATTGCGCCGTGTGCGTGTGGATCGGAAGCTGCTGCTGGTTCAGGGTGACGTTCTGGGTCCCCCCCACCTCGCCGGGCACGTAGGTCCCTGCGCCCGAATTGCTGCTCCCCGAACCGACGACCACACGGCCTTGCAGGTCGGGCAGCATGAAGCTGGTCTGTCCGTTGCCGCCGAAATTGACGCCCAGCAGGGCGAACAGCGCCTGATACTGGCTGAGCGGCAGCGTCTGTCCCGCGCAGGTCAGCCACCCTGTCGGTGCGAAGGTGAAGCCGACCTGTATGATCTGGCCCAAGAATGGTTCCATGGTGAAGAGTCTCCCTCCCGGTTATCGCGCGCACCGTGCAACTGGAAATAGTTTTACTCAACGGGTACGCCTCGTGAACGCGGCGCGGGGCCGGTTCTAGGTTTGGTTAATCACCATAAGTTGATCCGATGGTCCCGGAGTCGGTGCGCGGTACTGTGCGCTTGAGCCTGCGGGCGAGTTTGGCTATACCCGCCGCTCCCTGGACACGCCCTTCGCCGGGCGCGTATGTGGCTGGGTAGCTCAGATGGTTAGAGCGGTGGATTCATAACCCACAGGTCGGCGGTTCGATCCCGCCTCCAGCTACCACTTTCCCTGAAAGGTCCGTGGCCCGCCGCCCAGGTTCCGTGGCCCGTTCGCGGTATCGATATCCGCTTCGACATGGCGACGCCGTCCCAGGCGCAGTAATGCATCGCTGGAGGGTGCGTCGCGGCAGTTGGCGAGCCATCAATGAGCCCTGCTTTTACGTGAGACGTCCCGCCGTCGGGTGGGATGCGAGGAGCCGAAGTGCGCATACATCCGGTGATCATGTCGGGCGGCTCGGGTTCGCGTTTGTGGCCGTTGTCGCGAGAGAGCTATCCCAAGCAGTTCCTGGCGCTGGCGGGTGAGGGGAGCCTGTTCCAGCAGGCGGCGCAGCGGGCGTCGCGCGAGGAGCTGTTCCATGCGGTGACGGTGGTGGCCAATGCCGAGCACCGGTTCCTGATCGGCGAGCAGCTGCAGGCGATCGGGGCGCGGGTGCAGGCGATCCTGCTGGAGCCGATCGCGCGCAACACGGCCGCGGCGGTGGCGAGCGCGGCGCTGCACCTGTGTG
>JBARAK010000576.1:0-5164 GCA_049791955.1 Caulobacteraceae bacterium | reverse complement strand
TGCCGGCCGAGGCCTTCATCGCCTCGTGCACCTGGGCGCGGGCGGCGCGGATGTCCAGCACGGCCTGGTGGACGGTGGTCAGTTGTGCGTCGACGACGGCCTGCAGCTCGAACTGGCGGCGGTACTGGTCGGGCGTGGTGGTCTCGCGCGGGTCGGGGACGATCTCCAGCGGCTGGGTCTGGCTCTGGCCGTCCAGCGTCAGGCGCACCTGGTACTTGCCTGGGACCGCCTTGGGCCCCGCCACGCTGCCCGCCCACAGCGGCGAATGGGGGATGGCCAGCGCGCTCTCATAGCGCAGGTCCCAGGCGAAGGTGTTCAGGCCCGCCAGGTGCGAGAGCTTCACCGAACGCGGCGCGCGGGGGCCGTCGTCGTCGTCATCGTCGTCGTTGGCGTCGGGGGTGTTGGCCTTGGGCGTGGGGAAGGTGCGGATCACGTGGCCGCCGCCGTCCAGGATCTCGATCTTCAGGCGCGAGGCCCAGGGATCGGGCTTGGGCGGCTCCTTCCTGCCTTCCTTCTTCTCGCCCTTCTCGCTCTCTTCCTTCTTCTCCTCATCGGTCTTGGCGCCGGGGGCCGGGCGGGGCGCGCCGACCGAGGACGCCAGGGTGTAGAAGATCTGCGCCCCGGCCGGCGGGTTGGGGGCGGCGGGATCGCCCTCGCTGGTCCCCCGGCCGCCGAAGCTGGTGTGGACCGTCACCGCCGGCTGGAACAGGTGGGCCTTTTCGGTCAGCGCGGCCGGCGACCATTGCCGCAGCGGCGAAAGGTCGTCGATGATCCAGAACGCGCGGCCGTGGGTGGCCACGCCCAGGCTGTCGCCGTGCACCACCAGGTCGTGCACCGGGGTGACCGGCAGATTCAGTTGCAGCGGCCGCCAACGGGCGCCGTCGTCATAGGAGACGTACACGCCCCGTTCCGTGCCGGCGTAGAGCAGGCCCTTGCGCGCCGGATCGGCGCGGACGACGTGGACATAGGCCCCCTCCGGTATGCCGGCGGTGATCGGGGTCCAGGTCTGGCCGAAATCGGTGGTGCGGAAGGCGTAGGGCTTGAAGTCGTCCAGCCGGTGGCGGTCGGCGGCGACGTAGGCCACGCCTGGCGCGTCGGGGCCGGGCTCCACCATGTCGACGGTGGCCCACTCGGGCATGTCCTTGGGCGTCACGTCGGCCCAGTGGCCGCCGCCGTCCTGGGTGAGGTGGATCAGGCCGTCGTCGCTGCCGGTCCAGATCAGGTCCTTCTGCAGCGGCGATTCCGCCACCGAGAAGATGGTCCCATAGGTCTCGACGCTGGTGTTGTCCTTGGTCAGCGGACCACCGGAGGAGAGCTGCCTGGACTTGTCGTTGCGGGTCAGGTCCGGGGAGACGATGGTCCAGCTCCCGCCCTGATCCAGCGAGCGGTACAGCACCTCGGCCCCGAAGTAGAGCGCGTGGGGCGCGTGCTTGGACACCATGATCGGCGCGGTCCACTGGAAGCGGTGCTCCAGGTCCTTGGGCGCCCAGCCCATGGTGTTGCGCGGCCAGGGGGTGATCTGGCGCGAGGTCCCGGTGCGATGGTCGAAGCGGGTGATCTCGGCGTCGTAGCCGCCGGCGTAGACGATCTCCGGGTCGGTCGGATCGGGCACCACATAGCCGCTCTCGCCGCCGCCGACCTCGTACCAGTCCGACCCGCTCACCCCGCCCGAAATCCCGGCGGTGGCGGTGTCCACGGTGCTGCTGTCCTGCTGGGCGCCCAGCAGGTGGAAGGGGAAGTGGGTGTCGTCGGCGACGTGGTAGAACTGGGCGGTGGGCTGGTTCAGCTCGGAAGTGAAGGTCTCGCCGCCGTCCAGCGAGACATTGGCGCCGCCGTCGTTGCCCTCGACCAGGTGGCGCGGATCGGTGGGATCGAGCCACAGTTCGTGGTTGTCGCCGTGGCGCGGGTGCAGGGTCTTGAAGGTCTTGCCGGCGTCGGTGGAGCGGTACAGGCCGGTGTTGAGCACCCAGACCACCTTGGGGTCCTTGGGGTCGGCGAACACGGTGTTGAAGTACCAGGCGCGCTGGCGGTAGTCGTTCTTGTCGTTGACCAGGGCCCAGCTCTTGCCGGCGTCGTCGCTGCGGTACAGGCCGCCGCGCTTGGCCTCGATCATGGCGTAGATGCGGTTGGGGTCGGAGGTCGGGGCCACGTTGATGCGGCCGTAGATCCCCTCGGGCAGGCCGCCGCCGCTGAGCCGGGTCCAGGTCTCGCCGCCGTCGACCGACTTGTAGAGGCCCGAGCCTGAGCCGCCGCTCTCCATGATCCAGGGCTTGCGGTAGGCCTGCCACATGCCGGCGTACAGCACCTTGGGGTTGGACGGGTCGAAGGCCACGTCCGAGGCGCCGGTCTTCTGGTCGACGTAGAGCACCTTCTTCCAGGTCGCGCCGCCGTCGGTGGAGCGGAACACACCGCGCTCGGCGTTGTCGCCGAAGGTGTGGCCCAGCGCGGCCACGAACACGATGTTGGGGTCCTTGGGATCGACGATGATGCGGCCGATCACCTGGCTGTCGCGCAGCCCGGAGAACGTCCAGGTCTTGCCGGCGTCGGTGGACTTGTAGAGCCCGTTGCCGGTCAGCACGTCGCCGCGGATGTTCAGCTCGCCGGTGCCGGCGTAGACGATGTTGGGGTTGGAGCGCGCCACCGCCACCGCGCCCACCGCCGGCGCCGCTTCGGGGAAGTTGTCCCACAGGGGCTTCCAGGTCGTGCCCGCGTCGGTGGTCTTCCAAAGCCCGCCAGCCGCTGCGCCGAAATAGAAGGTGGTGGGATCGCCCGCGACGCCCGCCACGCCCGTCACCCGCCCGCCCCGGAAGGGCCCGACCAGACGGTACTTCAGGCCCTCGAACTCAGGGCTCGGGCTGGCCGCGGCGGCGGAGTGAGCGGCGACGGATTTCACCGGCTCGGCGGCGAGTGCGACAGGAGAAACCGACGCGGTCGCCAGGACCGCCAAAAGCGCACGATAGACCACCACCGCCGAAGCTCCCCACCCAGTTCGATGGGAGACCGTAGCGCTACATTATACGATGTACAGAGCCTCAAGCATCAGACGCCCCCTTGACGGCGCGACCGTCCGAACATAACGGGAACACACAACCGTTGCGCGAGGGGGCGCTCCATGCACAAGACGTCGGCGGCCGGGGCGATCCTGGCCGTGCTCAGCCTTGCAAACATCGCCGCGGCGCCGCCGCGCCCCATGGTGCGCGTGCTGTGGGACGGGGCCACCGCGGACTTGCAGGCCTCCATCAAGCGGGATGAAAAGGCCGGGCGCGACCTCCCGCGCCTCACCAGCCCCGAAGTCCGCAACCTGTTCCAGGAGGCGTTCGACGAGCAGGTGCTGCCGACCCTGGGGAACGACCTGCTCGATTTCATCGATACGTCCCACCGGGACAGCGTGTGCGACGTCTCAATCGGACTAGCCTTGGCCTATGGCCGACACGGCCTGGGGCCGAGCGCCATCCGGACGCTGGGCGCCAGTTCCGATGCGACCATGGCCAGGATCATGCGCAACAACGTGATCTACCAGGATGAGCAGACCCGCGCGTTCGCGTTCGCCACCGCCTGCTTCGGCACGCAGATCTCGATCGGCAGGACCGCCTACGCCCAGATCCCGGCGAGTCTTATCTTTCCAACCTCCAGGCAGGGCGCCCTGCTGATGGTCCAAAACGCCCCGACCCTCTACCATGTCATCGTGTCCACGCTACGCGATCCCAAGATCAGCCTTGCGAACAAGACGCTGCTGCTCGACCGGGCCGCGCAATACGCCGACGCCTATGCGACCGTGCTGGCGCCGGCCGAGCGCAAGTCCGTCATCGGCGTGGTCGACGCCCTGGCCCCCACCGCGCCGCCACCCCTGCGGGTCAAGCTGACGCGTATCCACCAGGCCATGGCCACGCCCTGCAAGGGGCTGTGCGCCTGAGGGGGCCTGACGCCTTCTCCCCTTGCGGGAGAGGGAATTTAGCCCGCCGACCGCGCCTTTCGGACGGCTTCGGGGGTGACCTTGCCGGGCTTGGCGCCGAAGTGGGCGACCACGTAGTTGGCGACCGCAGCCAGTTCGCCGTCGGTGTAGGCGTGGGCGAAGCTCGGCATGAACACGGTCTGGCCGCGGACCTGCATGTGGGCGCCGTGCAGCATCACCTGCACCACGTTCAGCCCGCTGGGGTCGTTGACCGCCTGGCTGCCAAGCAAGGCGGCGTAAGGGGTCTGCTGGCCCTGGCCGTTCCACTGGTGGCAACTGGCGCAGGCGCCTTCGAAGATGTGGCGGCCGAGGCCCGCGCTGTCGTCCGGCCCCGGCGCCCAGGCGCTGGAGGCCAGCACGGGCCGCGGCGACAGGTCCACCTCGCTCCCCGCCTCGCCGGCGCGGGCCGGGACCTTGCGCAGGTAGGCGACCAGGGCTGAGGCGTCCTGCGGGGTCAGGTACTGCAGGCTGTTCTCCACCGCCTCGCCCATCGGGCCGGAGGCCGAGCCGCGGCCCTCGCCGTGTCCGGTGGACAGGTAGCCGGCCAGCTGCGCGTCGGACCAGGCGCCGGTCCCGTGGGTGCGGTCGGAGGTGATGTTCCAGGCGCGCCAGCCCTGCAGCTCGGCCCCGGCGAACTGGCGGTTCCCCTCCATGGCGAACCCGATGTTGCGCGGGGTGTGGCACTCGCCGCAGTGGCCGAGCGCGGTGGCGAGATAGGCGCCGCGGTTCTGCTGGGCGGTCAGGGCCGGGTCGGGCTGGAAGCGCCGGTCTTTCAGGAACACCAGATTCCAGAACCACATGCTCCAGCGCTGGTTGAACGGGAAGATCAGGGCGTTGGCGCGGTTGGGCTGGCGCACCGTCGGCAGGCTGAACAGATAGGCCTTGATCGCCAGGGCGTCGTCGCGGCTGAGCCCGGTGTAGGAGGTGTAGGGCATCGACGGGTAGAGGAACTTGCCGCCCTTGCCGACGCCCTTGCGCAGCGCGTTGACGAAGTCGTCGTCGCTCCAGTCGCCGATGCCGGTCGCCCGGTCGGCGGTGATGTTGGTGGCGTACATGGTCCCGAACGGCAGCTTGAACGGCAGGCCGCCGGCATAGGCCTTGCCGCCGGGCGCGGTGTGGCAGGCCACGCAGTCGGCTGCGCGCGCCAGGTACTCGCCCCGCCGGATCAGGGACGAGGCGGCCGGACCAGGCGCAGGTTGGGCGTCCTGGGCG
>JBARAK010000575.1:0-2023 GCA_049791955.1 Caulobacteraceae bacterium | reverse complement strand
GTGCCGGGGCAGCAGCGTCACCTCGCGCGCCGTCACCCCCAGCTTGGGCCGGCCCCGCCGCGGCGGCTCAAGCGGGTCGGCGGCTTCGTCTGGCGTCAGGCGCGCGCTCACTTCGTCGGGAGAGCCGCGGAAATCGACTTCGACCAGGGTGCTGGTCCGGTCGTCGAAGATCAGCACGGACCCCGCGCCGTCCCGATCGACCACGGCCTTGGCCGCGCTGGCCACTATCGCCAGCGGTCCGGAGGCGATGCGACGGGTTCCCTCAAAGGCGGTGACGGTCTGTGACATGGCCCCTTTATTACCCGGATAAATACGACCCACAATATGCTCCGGGTAAAATTACGGCTCTGCTGCCGGGACGGCGACGGTGGTTCGTGTATGCTGGGTCTATTGAGGCGGAGGGTGACCGATGCGGGTGGAGAAGGTGGAGGCGCGCTGGCCGGAACTGCCGTTCGCGAGCTTGCGGCCGACCATGGAGACGCTGCAGCTGTGGACCCAGGTGGTCGGCAAGGTCCGCCTGGCCTGTTCGCCGTGGCTGAACCATTCCTGGCATGTGACGCTCTACGTTTCGGCGCGCGGCCTGACGACCTCGCTGATCCCGCATGGCGCGGTCGGGCTGGAGCTGGAATTCGACTTCATCGCCCACCAGCTGGTCGTCCGCGTCAGCGACGGGGGCGAACGCCGTATCCCGCTGGCGGCTGGAAGCGTCGCCGATTTCTATGCGCAGGTGCTCGGCGCCCTGGAAGCCGTGGGCGCGCCGGTGAAGATCGACCCGACGCCCAACGAGCTGCCGGCCCCGACGCCATTCCCACAGGACGTCGCGTCGAGGGTCTATGATCCGGCGGCCGCAGAGGTTTACTGGCGCGCCCTGGTGCAGATCGACCGGGTGTTCAACCGCTTCCGCACCGGCTTCATCGGCAAGTGCAGCCCGGTTCATCTGTTCTGGGGCAGTTTCGACCTCGCGGTGACCCGGTTCTCCGGGCGGCGCGCGCCGCTCCATCCCGGCGGCGTGCCGCATCTGCCGGACACGGTGACCCGCGAAGCCTATTCGCACGAGGTGTCGAGCGCGGGGTTCTGGCCGGGCGGCGGCGGGGTGGAGGAGGCCTGCTTCTATTCCTACGCCTATCCGGTCCCCGAAGGCTTCGGCTCCGCCCCGGTCTCTCCCGCGGCCGCCCGCTTCGACCCGGCCCTGGGCGAGTTCCTCCTGCCCTATGAGGCGGTCAGGACCGCGCCCGATCCGGATGCGGTGCTGCTGTCCTTCCTGCAGAGCAGCTACGACGCCGCGGCCGATCTCGCGGCCTGGGATCGCGGGGCGCTGGAATGCGAAGAAGGCCGGCCGGGACATCCCCGACCGGTCTAGCCGGTACGTGCTCAGGCCGGGGTCGCGGCCTCGGCCCGGACGTTGCGCCGGATCACCTGGGGTGGCTGACCGAACGCGCGCAGGAACGCGCGGCGCATGCGGTCGCGGTCGGCGAAGCCGGTCTGCTGGGCGATGACGTCGATCGAATGGCGGCCTTCCTCCATCATCACGCGGGCGGCCTCGACGCGCAGGTTCTCCACCGCCTTGGCGGGCGACTGGCCGGTTTCGGCGTGGAAGGTGCGGCTGAACTGGCGCGGGCTGAGCCGCGCAGCCTCGGCCAGCTCACCGACCGACAGGGGCGTGTGCAGGTTGAGCTTGGCATAGGCCAGGGCGCTCTGGATCCGGTCGGACTTGGGCTCCAGCTCCAGCAGGGCGGAGAACTGCGACTGGCCGCCCGCGCGCCGGTGGTAGACGACGAGCTTCCTCGCCACCAGGCGGGCGGTTTCCGCCCCCAGGTCGTCCTCGACCATGGCCAGGGCGAGATCGATCCCCGCCGTCATCCCCGCCGAGGTCCAGACCTGGCGGTCGTTGATGAAGATACGGTCCTCGTCCACCTTCGCCTTGGGCGCCCGCGTCTGCAGCAGGCGGGCGTGCGCCCAGTGGGTGGTGGCGCGCCGGCCGTCGAGCAGCCCGGCCTCGGCCAGCACGAAGGCGCCGGTGCAG
>JBARAK010000574.1:0-12982 GCA_049791955.1 Caulobacteraceae bacterium | reverse complement strand
ACGCCAGCGCCAGCGGGCGGGCGGCGACACGCCCGCCGGCCGGAAATCGCCCCGGGCGATCCGGCGGTCGATGGCGGAGACCACCAGCCGGGACGACCACTTGTGGGCGGTGAGCAGGTCGGCGGCCAACGGTCCGACCACGGGAAGCGCGCTGACCGTGGTTCGCCCGAACATCAGGGCGCCGCACGCGGCCAGCACCGGCAGGGACACGCCCGCGCGCACGCCCTGGGCGATGATGTAGGTCCCAGCCGCGGCGCTGTAGAGTTCGCCCACGCCCGGAGCCCAGGCCAGCAGGCCGTCCAAGCCCAGGCTCAATGGCCCCAGGCGGACCACGCTGTCGGACAGCTTGCCGATGCGCGCCACGCCGGCACGGATGGCTTCAAGTTCGGATAGGCTGCGCTGGAACACGCCCGATCCTCCGTTTGCGACGGACGCGCCCGTCTTTCAGGAGGTTAGATGGGGGCGATAAGGCAGAGCGCAAAAGTCCCGATGCGCGGCGTATTCGCCCTCCAACCTTAACCTTCAGGCTCTAACCTTCGGGGCCGGTCCATTCGTCGTCGGGCGGGGGATGGCGCTCGGGGTGGGCGGCGCGTTCGGCGGCTTCGCTCTCTGCCCGGCCGCGGGCCCACTGGGTCCACCACCAGACAGCGGCTCCGGCGCCGGTCGCCAGCAGCAGGGCCGCCGGCGCCGCACGCGCCACGCGACCGCGCTTGTCCTTGGGCGCTTCGGACAGCTTGTCCAGCAGGAGGTCGATGAGCTTCAGGCCGGGCATGATGGGGTGCTTGTGGCGCCAAAAGCGAAGCGCGAGAAGTGTAACGGGGACACGCCCGCCCGGTTGCTTTCGATTACCCCGCCAGCCGCTCCACCCGGCCCAGCGCGCCGGGGCCGCCGAGCCGGCCCGCGACCCAGCCGCAGGCCTCACGGGCCTGGGCGTCCACGTCCGGCAAGTTCACCGCCACCAGCGCGCAGCCATTCATGCGCATGGGGTCGTCCAGCGGCCTGACCCGCACCTGGGCCGCACAGAGCGACGCCGGTTCCTGCGCCTCCAGCCGGCTGAGGAAGGCGTCGAAGGTCTCCAGATCCTTCAACGGCAGCCAGATCAGCGCACCCACCCCCGGGGTCCGCCGTAAGCCGCCGGTCAGCTCCAGGATACGCTCGTAGTCGTCGGCGCGTTCGAAGGGCGGGTCGACCAGCAGCAAGGTGCGCGCGGCGCTCTGCGCCAGCCGCCGCACGGCCTCCGCATAGCCGTCCACCCGCGGGGTCTCGACCCGCACGCCCCGAGTGGATCCGCGAAGCGCCTCGACCAGCTGGGCGTGCGCGTCCGGCTGGAGCTCGAAGCCGGCGTAGCTCGCGCCGGAGGCCAGCGCATCCACCGCCAGCCGTGGCGAGCCGGGATACCAGCGCAGACCGCCGTCCGGATTAGCCCGCCTCACCGCCGCCTTCAGGGGACCAAAGACCGACGGCGCGTCCGCCGCCTCCATCAGCCGGGCGACGCCCGTCTGAGCCTCACCGGTGCGGCGGGCGTCCTCGCCTCCCAGATCGTAGAGGCCCGCCCCGGCATGGGTGTCCAGCACCCGCTCGGGCTTCAGCGCCGTCAGGACGGCCAGCAGGATCGCATGCTTGGCGACGTCGGCGAAATTGCCGGCGTGGAACGCGTGGCGGTAATTCATGGAGCTGCACAACGTTAATCAGGATCGGAACCTAAGCCCTCAAACGCCGTTTGGGGAAACGGCGCAATAGGACGTGGGAGGGGCCCCCATGGGCGACAGCGGTATAAACCGGCGTCGACTGCTTGTTGGCGGAGCCCTCGCGGGAACCGCCGGAGCGGCGGTTGCGGCCGCCCAACACGACGGCGAGCTTGGCGCGGCCCCCAGGACCTACAGTGGAACGATGCCCTGGCGCGGCGGGGCCGCCGATGCGCCGCCCATCGCCGAAGGAACCGGCTACACCTACTTCAACGCCCTGGAGCAGGCGTTCATCGAGCCGGCGATCGACCGGCTGATCCCCCCCGACCCGACCGGCCCGAGCGCCACCGAGGCCAATGTCCACATCTTCCTGGACCGCCAGATGGCCGGCCCCTACGGCCGCGGCGATCATTTCTTCCTCGGCGGCCCGTGGCCCAAGGGGGTTCCCGAGCAGGGCTATCAGAGCCGCCTCACCCCCGCACAGCTCTACCGCCTGACCATCCCGGCCATCGAAGGCCACGTCCGCGACACCTACAAGGGCAAGCTGTTCAAGGATCTCGCCCACGAGGACCAGGATACGGTGCTCAAGAGCCTGGAGAGCGGCGAGGCCAAGCTCGACAGCGCCGACGGGAAAATGTTCTTCACCATGTTCCAGCAGAACGTGCTGGAGGGCTACTTCTCCGACCCGATCTACGGCGGCAACAAGGACATGGCCGCCTGGAAGATGATCGGCTTCCCCGGCGCGCACTACGACTACCGCGAATGGGTCGGCCACCATAACGAGCGCGCGCCCTACCCTCCCGTCAGCATCAAGGGCCGGCCCGGCTGGTCGGAGGCCTGAGCGATGGCGACCAGACTCCCTTCCGTCGACGTGGCGATCGTCGGCTTTGGCTGGACCGGCGCGATCATGGCCCAGCAGCTCTGCGACGAGGGGCTGAACGTGGTGGCGCTGGAACGGGGGACGTGGCGCGACACGCCCACCGAATTCGCTCCGACCTTCGCCCAGGACGAGTTGCGCTACATGTGGCGCCACCACCTGTTCCAGAACCTGAGCGACGACACCCTCACCATCCGCAACAACACCGACCAGCAGGCGCTGCCGATGCGGCGGCTGGGCTCGTTCCTGCTGGGGACCGGGGTCGGCAGCGGCGGAGTGCACTGGAACGGCCAGATCTGGCGCTTCCTGCCCAGCGACCTGAAGGCCTACAGCCACAACCTGGAACGCTACGGCAAGGCGGCGGTCACCGCCTACGACATGACCGTGCAGGACTATCCGGTCTCCTGGGAGGAGATCGAGCCGCACTACGACACCTTCGAGCGGCTCTGCGGGACCAGCGGCAAGGCCGGCAACCTGAACGGCCAGATCCAGGAGGGCGGCAACCCGTTCGAAGGACCGCGCTCCAAGGAATATCCCACCCCGCCCATGCCCTGGCCCGCCAGCCCCGCCATGTTCGCCGAGGCGGCCAAGAAGCTGGGCTACAAGCCGTTCCCCCACCCTTCCGGCAACCTGTCCCAGCCCTACGTCAATCCGTTGGGCGTTCAGCTCGGCCAGTGCACCTACTGCGGCTTCTGCGAGAAGTTCGGCTGCGGCAACTATTCCAAGGCCAGCCCGCAGACCACCATCCTGCCCTACCTGATGATCAAGAAGAACTTCACGCTCCGCACCGAAAGCGAAGTGCTGAAGGTCGAGACCACCGGCGACGGCAAGCACGCCACCGGCGTCACCTACGTCAACAGCGCGGGGGAGGAGTTCTTCCAGCCCGCCGACATGGTGATCCTGTCGGCCTATGTGCTGCACAACGTACGGCTGATGCTGCTGTCCAACATCGGCAAGCCCTACGACCCCAAGAGCGGCGAAGGCGTGGTCGGCAAGAACTACGCCTACCAGACCATGGGATCGGTCAACGTCTTCTTCAAAGACAAGATCATGAACCCGTTCATCGGGGCCGGGGCCCTGGCCTCGGTGATCGACGAGTTCAACGGCGATAACTTCGACCACTCCGGGCTGGGCTTCATCGGCGGCGCCTACGTCGCCAGCATGACCACCGGCGGCCGGCCGATCGAGATGATCTACACCCCCGACGGCACACCGAAGTGGGGGTTGGAGTGGAAGAAGGCGGCGGCGCAGAGCTACCTGCGCTCATCCCTGATCAGCTGCCACGGCTCGGTGATGGCGCACCGGGGCAATTACCTCGACCTCGACCCCACCTACCGCGACAGCTTCGGCCGGCCGATGCTGCGCATGACCTTCGACTTCACCGACAACGAGCGGAAGATGTCCGCCTATGTGGTCGACAAGGCCGCCGAGGTGGGCCTGGCCATGGATGGCGCGATCGGCGTCAAGAAGAACTATCGCAAGGGCTCGTGGAACGTGGTCCCCTACCAGACCACCCACAACACGGGCGGGACCATCACCGGCGACAATCCCAAGAACAGCGTGGTCAACAAGTACCTGCAGAGCTGGGATGTCTCGAACCTGTTCGTGATGGGGGCGGGCGCCTTCCCGCAGAACGCCGGCTACAACCCCACCAACACCCTGGCCGCCCTGGCCTATCTGTCGGCCGACGCGATCAAGTCCAGATACCTGAAGAACCCAGGCCCCCTGGTCCAGGCCTGAGGGAGAGGGGGAGATGGCGCACATGGGCAGGATCGCAGCGATCGCCATCGCGACGGTCGGGCTAGCGGGAGCCGGCGTCGCGGGACTGGCGTTCAGCCAGGGGCGGGTCGTCGCCTCGTCCCCGGACCCCCGGGTGCAGACGCCGCCGGAACTGCTGGTCCAGCCGATCGCCGACGCCACGCCCAACGCCGCCCAGGTCCGCCGCGGCCAATACCTGGTGCGGATCGGCGACTGCGTATCGTGCCACACCCGCGACGCGGGCGAGCCCCTGGCCGGCGGCTACGGCCTGAACACGCCGTTCGGGGTGATCTACACCCAGAACCTGACCTCCGATCAGGACACCGGCGTCGGCGGCTGGACGCCGGACCAGTTCTACCAGGCCATCCACAACGGCGTCGGCCCGCACGGGATGCGGCTCTATCCGGGCCTGCCCTATCCCTACTTCACCCGCGCCACCCGCGCCGACTCCGACGCCATGCTGGCCTATCTGAAGACCGTGCCCGCGGTGAGCTACCGCCCGCCCGCCAACGGACTGCCGTTCCCGCTGAACATCCGCTTCTTCGTGCGCGGCTGGAACATGCTGTTCTTCCGCCCGGGCGAGTTCAAGCCGGACAGCTCCAAGTCGGCGGAGTGGAACCGCGGCGCGTACATCGTCACCGGCCTGGGCCACTGCGAGGCCTGCCATACGCCGAAGAACTTCCTGGCCGGCGACAAGACCAGCCAGCCGCTGCACGGCGGGACGCTCGACCACTGGGTGGCGCCGGACCTGACCTCCAACCCGCGCACCGGGCTGGGCGGCTGGAGCGCGGACGACATCGTCGAGTACCTCAAGACCGGCCGCAACGCCCGCGCCAACGCAGCTGGCTCCATGGCCGAGGTGGTGTCCTTCTCCACCTCGCTGATGAGCGACCAGGACCTGCACGCCATCGCCACCTACCTGAAGGACCGGCCCGCTAGTCCCTCCCCGGCCGCCTACGACCCAGATCCGGCCGCCATGAAGCGCGGGGCGGCGATCTACAGCGACGCCTGCACCTCGTGCCACCTGGAGAACGGGGTGGGCCAGCCGCGCATCTTCCCGCCGCTCAAGGGCGACGCCATGCTGCAGCAGTCCGATCCCACCGGCCTGACGCACCTGATCCTGGCCGGCGGCCGCACCGCGCCGACGCCCACGCGGCCCACGCCCCTGTCGATGGCCAGCTTCGCCTGGAAGCTCAACGACCAGCAGATCGCCGACGTCTCGACCTACGTCCGCAACAGCTGGGGCAACCGCGCCTCGGCGGTCTCGGCCAGCCAGGTGACGAAGATGCGCTCGACGCTCGGACTGGACACCGTGCACCTGACCGACAACTCCGGCGACCATTAAGGAACAGCCGCCCTCCTGTCCTGTTCGCCTTGAGCAGGAGGACGGATGGCTGACGGGAAAGAGACGCGCGCCGGGACCCAGATCAACGGCTCCGCGGCCACGGCGGCGGGGCTGGTCTACGTCCACGACGACGACCCGGGCATCGCACGGGTGAGGACGGCCGGGGGTTTCGACTACGTCCGTCCCAACGGCCGGCAGGTACGGGACCGGCGCACGATGGACCGCATCCGGGCGCTGGCCATCCCGCCAGCCTATGCCGACGTGTGGATCTGCACCGATCCGGACGGACACATCCAGGCCACCGGCCGCGATGACCGTGGCCGCAAGCAGTATCGCTACCACGACCGCTGGAGCACGGCCCGCGACGAGAGCAAGTTCGTCCGCATGGCCGCATTCGGCCGCATACTGCCTCGGATCCGCAAGCGGGTGGACGCCGACCTGCACCGGCGCGGCGCGCCGATGGAGAAGGTGACGGCCACCGTCGTGCGCCTGCTGGAGCTGACCCTGATCAGGGTCGGCAACGACGCCTACGCCAAGTCAAACAGGAGCTTCGGCCTGACCACGCTGCGCAACCGCCACGTCGACCTGCACAGCGCCTCGATCGCATTCGAGTTCAAGGGCAAGAGCGGGGTGGTGCATCGCACCCTGGTGCAAGACCGCCGGCTCGCCCGCATCGTGCGCTCGATCCAGGAACTGCCCGGCCAGCGGCTGTTCCAGTACCTGGACGAGACCGGCGCCCGCCATCCGGTGGAGAGCCGCCACGTCAACGCCTACCTGCAAGAGATCACTGGCCAGGACTTCACCGCCAAGGACTTCCGCACCTGGGCCGGCACCATCGCCGCCGCCAAAGCCCTGGCGCTGCAACCCGCCCCCGACACCCTGGCCGAAACCAGGCGGATGGTGTCCACCTGTGTCAAGGCGACCGCGGGCCTGCTCGGCAATACGCCCGCCGTCTGTCGCTCGGCTTATATCCACCCCGCGGTGTTCGAGGCCTTCGCCAGCCGGCGGCTGCCCAAGGCCTTTGCGACCGCGGAAGGCCAAAGCTACGAACGCGCGGTGCTGAAGTTCCTCGACGGCCTGGCCAAGGAGGCGGCAGCGACCTGACCGCACGCCCCTGGACGGCAGGGTTTACACCCCCTACATCGGCCTGCGCTGTCATCACCCTGGCGCGATCTCTCGCACTTGCGTAAAAGCGCCCCGCAACTCTTTCCCGCATCAGCCCGCTGATCGCGCCCTTCCGGACGCCCGTTACACCCCATGTCGCTTCGCAACATCGCCATCATCGCCCACGTCGACCACGGCAAGACGACCCTGGTGGACCAGCTCTTGGCCCAGTCGGGCGTCTTCCGAGCCAACGAGGCTCACGTCGAGCGCGCCATGGACTCCAATGACCAGGAGCGCGAGCGCGGCATCACCATCCTGGCCAAGTGCACCAGCGTTCTGTGGCACGGCAAGGCCGGCGAGACCCGCATCAACATCATCGACACCCCCGGCCACGCCGACTTCGGCGGCGAGGTGGAGCGTATCCTGGGCATGGTGGACGGCTGTCTGCTGCTGGTGGACGCCGAAGAGGGCGTGATGCCCCAGACCAAGTTCGTACTCGGCAAGGCGCTGAAGCTCGGCCTGCGCCCGATCCTGGTGCTGAACAAGGTCGACCGCCCCCACGCCGATCCGGACCGGGTGCTGAACGAGACCTTCGACCTGTTCGCTAGCATCGGCGCCACCGACGAGCAGCTCGACTTCCCTCACGTCTACGCCTCGGGCAAGGAAGGCTGGGCCACGCTGACCATGGACGGTCCGCGCGACAGCCTGGCCCCGCTGTACGACCTGATCGTCGACCACGTACCCGAGCCCAAGGCCATCAGCCGCAAGGACGAGCCCGGCCAGGTGCTGGCGGTGCTGATCGAAAGCGATCCGTTCCTGGGCCGCCTGCTCACCGGCCGCGTGGAAGCCGGCACCCTGGTCCCTGGCATGGCGATCAAGGCGCTGAACCGCGACGGCGTGGAGATCGAGCGAGGCCGCGTGACCAAGTTGCTCGCCTTCCGTGGCCTGAAGCGCCAGCCCATCGACGTCGCCGAAGCCGGCGACATCGTCGCGGTGGCCGGCCTGGCCAAGGCCACCGTGGCCGACACCCTGTGCGACCTGTCGCTGACCGAGGCCCTGCCCGCCCAGCCGATCGACCCGCCGACCATCTCCATGACCGTAACGGTCAATGACAGCCCGCTCGCCGGCAAGGACGGCTCCAAGGTGCAGAGCCGCGTGATCCGCGACCGCCTGCTGAAGGAAGCCGAGTCCAACGTGGCCATCAAGGTGGCCGAGACCGCCGAGAAGGACGCCTTCGAGGTGTCAGGCCGCGGCGAACTGCAGCTCGGCGTGCTGATCGAGAACATGCGCCGCGAGGGCTTCGAGGTGTCGATCTCGCGCCCCCGCGTGGTCTACCGCACCGACGAGGAGACCGGCCAGCGCCTGGAGCCGATCGAGGAAGTGGTCATCGACGTGGACGACGAGTTCTCGGGCGTGGTCATCGAGAAGCTGTCCGCCCGCAAGGCCGACCTGAAGGACATGCGTCCCTCGGGCAGCGGCAAGACCCGCATCACCCTGGAAAGCCCCTCGCGCTCGCTGATCGGCTACCAGGGAGAGTTCCTGACCGACACGCGCGGCTCCGGCGTCCTGAACCGGGTGTTTTCCCATTATGAACCGCACCGCGGCGCCATCGACGGCCGTCCGAAGGGCGTGCTGGTGTCCAACTCCGACGGCGAGACGGCGTCCTATGCGCTGTGGAACCTCGAAGAACGCGGCATCATGTTCGTCGGCGCCGGCGAGAAGACCTACCAGGGCATGATCATCGGCGAGAATTCCCGCGCCGACGACCTCGACGTCAATCCGATGAAGGCCAAGCAGCTGACTAACGTGCGCGCCTCCGGCAAGGACGAGGCGATCCGCCTCACCCCGCCGCGCCGCATGAGCCTGGAGCAGGCCATCGCTTACATCGACGACGACGAGCTGGTGGAAGTCACCCCCAAGGCCATCCGCCTGCGCAAGCAGGTGTTGAACCCCTCGTTCCGCAAGCGGAAGGTCAAGGAAGACTAAGGCCTTCCAATTCGGTCGGACTTCTCGGTCCAGCTTTCGACGGCGGCGCTTCAGCGCCGCCGTTTTTGCGTCCGGGCGGAGCGTTTCCCCTCCCTTCAAACGGGAACTCCTCCCCCCAGCGGGGAAATTGGGCACGAGGTTTGCGCAGGAAAGGTGCAAACGTTCCATATCGGGACGGCAGCCTGGGGAGCCTCGACATGGGCGCCGACATCGACCTGCATCTGGGCAAGCGCCTCCGCCGCCGCCGCCGCCTGTTGGGCCTGACCCAGCAGCAGGTGGCCGAAGTGGTGGGCATCCGGTTCCAGCAGATCCAGAAGTACGAGTGCGGCGCCAACCGCATCTCGGCCGCGCGGCTGTGGCAGCTGGCCGAAGCGCTCGACGTGCCGGTGAGCTACTTCTACGACGGGCTTGGCGAGTACCAGCCGCGCCGCGATCGCGAGCAGCCCGAGACCCGCGGCGGCGAGACCCTGGCCCGCAAGGACACCCGCGACCTGATCCGCGCCTACGCCCAGCTGGGCGAGCGGCCCCGCCAGCGCCTGCTGGACATGGCCAAACAGATGAACACCGAGACGCCGCTCTAAAATAATAGGCTGGAAGGCGGGGGGAAACGGCGCGCGGAGCGCTTCCCCCGCCGCTTCATCCCGGCTATCCCGTCGCCATGCCGACGGACATTTCCCCCGACCAGCTCAGCGCTTTCGAGAGCTTCGCCCTGGAGCTCGCGCGCGCGGCGGGCGCGGCGATCCTGCCGCTGTTCCGCAATGAGAACGGTCTGGAGGACAAGGGCGCGGCCAAGGGGCTGGCGTTCGATCCCGTGACCGCCGCCGACCGGGGAGCGGAGGCCGCCATCCGCCAGGCCATCACCGCGCGCTTTCCCGACCACGGGGTGATCGGCGAGGAATACGGCGAGGACCGGGCGGACGCGGAGTTCGTCTGGGTGCTCGACCCCATCGACGGCACCCGCGGCTTCATCGCCGGCGTCCCGCTATGGACCACCCTGATCGCGCTGCGCCACTGCGGCGAGCCGGTCGTGGGCCTGATCGGCCAGCCCTATCTGGATGAGATGTTCGTGGGCACCGCCCTGGGCTCGCGCCTGATCCATCGCGACGGGACCCGCCAGCTCGCGGTCAGACCGTGCGCCGGACTATCCCAGGCCATCGTCGGCCTCACCGATCCCCAGGCCTATTTCCGCGAGGACGAACAGCGCGCGTTCCAGCACGTGCGCGACGCCGCGCGGCTGACCCGTCTCGGCGGCGACGCCTACTACTTCGCCATGGCGGCGCTGGGGACCATGGACCTCGTGGTCGAGCCCGCCACCTGCAAGGCCTGGGACGTGGAGGCCGCCATCCCACTGATCCAGGGCGCTGGCGGCTTCATGACCAACTGGCGCGGCGAAACAGTCGGCTCCAAGGGCGGCCAGGTGCTGCTAGCCGGCGACCGCGCCTGCCTGGACGAGGCGCTGGCCTTGCTCGCCCCCGCCGCAGACTAAAGTTTATCCAATCTTCGCAGCCGCCATCGGCGGCGCGACTTCATCGGCCAGGGCGTCGAAGGCCTCCCAGAACACAGCGCGCCGGACGTCGCCTTCCATCAGCACCTCGTGGAAGGCGCCGGGAATCTCGACGAAGCGACCCCGCTTCGCCCGCGCGACCACCGCGCGTTGGGCTCGATTGGTGCAGAGATGGTCGTGCTGGGCGGCCACGAACACCAGCGGGATAGCGATCCGTTCCACCCCGGGCATCTTCTCGATCCGGAACGTCAAGGTCAGGGCGAAGGCCAGCCAGCCCCAGGTGAATCCATCCACCAGCAGTTCAGGCGCGGCGGCGATCTGGGTCTTGTAGCGGTCCCACCGCGCGCGGTCGTGGGTCAGGATCTTCCACCCGTTGGCCGCGTCTTCCCGGCGCTCCTCGGGGGAGTAGACGTACTCGCCCGCGCGGCCGATCAGGGTCATGAACCAGGCCACAGCCTGCACCAGCGGCTCGGGCCGACCGCCCATGCGCAGGCCCAGCATCGGCGAGGTCATCACCGCGCCCGCGAACCGCGGCTCACCCTCCGACAGGGCCAGAACGCTGAGACCGCCGCCCATGGAATGTCCCATTGTGATCCATGGCTTGGGTAGACGCGCCTCGTAGGTGTCCAGCAGCGTCCTGAAGTCGGCCAGGAACGGCCGCCAGCCCCGGGCGTGGCTCTTCTGAGGATCGGCGAGCCAGCGGGCGGAACGCCCCTGCCCGCGCCAATCGTGCGCCAACACGGTGAAACCGCGCGCACGCAGCTCGTCCACCACCTCGAAATACTTCTCGAACGGCTCGGTGCGCCCTGGGCTCACCACCACCGAGCCGCGCGCCGTCCCGACCGCGGGAAACAGCACCGCCCGCAGCCGGGCCCCATCCGGCCCCCTGAACCACTCCGGCTGCGCGCCTGCCGGAGCCGGAACCTCCGGCAGGCTGAGCAGGGGCGCAGCCTCCACCTTTAGCGGGCCCGGTTGAACAGCGCCTGCATCTTGGGCTGGAGCTGCATGGCCAGGTTCATGTCCGAAACCTTCAGCCGCCCGGTCATGAACGCCATCATCGGATCGAGGCGCTTCTCGCCCATGGCTTCCAGGTCGGACAGCGAAAGGGTCATGATCAAGTCGGCCGGGGCGTCCTCGTTGCTCACCTGCGCGCCGTCGATCAGCACCACGCCGTCGCTCTTCAAGTTGAACTTCACCTTGTGGCCGAGGCCGGAATCCTCGCCAACGGCCTTGCGGAAGCGGCCGGTGATCTCTTCGAGCGTCGCCATGGGTGGTCCTTCGATACGATCCGTCAGCGATATCGCCTCGCCCGCGGCCGGCGCAAGAGCCGGGCGGATGGAGGCGCGCCAACGGTGAGGTCAGGCGCAGGGCAAGACCATTCACCCTGAATATTTCCGACCCATTTCATTTCATGCCGCTTGCATGACGAAACGTCCCTCCCATCTATCCCGACGGAGACGCCGAATGCGGGTCTCCAGATCAGGCGAGGCTGTTTGTTCGCCACGATCTCTGAATGTCGCGCCTGCGGACCGCATCCGTGGGCGTCCTTGCTTGATGAGAAGGAAAACGAAAGATGCGTACTACCGATTTCTCCCCGCTTTACCGGTCCGTGGTCGGATTCGACCGCCTGGCGACGCTGCTGGAAGCCGCGACCAAGGCTGAGGCCGCTTCGGGTTATCCCCCCTACAACATCGAAACCGTCGGCGCCGACGCCTACCGGATCGAGATCGCCGTGGCGGGCTTCCGCCCCGATGAACTCACCGTGGACGTGAAGGAAAATGTGCTGAGCGTCGCGGGTCGCAAGCCCAGCAACGACGACGGCCGCCATTACCTTCACCGTGGCCTGGCCGAGCGCAACTTCGAGCGCCGGTTCCAGCTCGCCGACTACGTGGTCGTCACCGACGCCCAGCTGAACGACGGCCTGCTCTCCATCTCGCTCAAGCGCGAGCTGCCCGAGAGCCTGAAGCCGCGCCGCGTCGAGATCGGCGTCGGCCAGCGTCCGGCCCCGGTCCCGGCCGCCGACCTGATCGAAGACCAGGCCCACGCCGCCTAAGGCCACGCCTCTGAAGACCCGCCCGCCGCTTGCTCCCCCTCAGGCGGGCGCTTAGGGGGCGGCGCCTCGCGCGCCGCCCCTTTTTGTTGGGCCGGGGCTTTGTGAATTCGATAGGGGAAGCGCCCTACGACATCGCAACCGCCCTGGGGATTACCGCCCCTTCTCGAACAGCAAAGCCTTCGTCAGGAAAGCCGTATCGCGGCCCACGGCCTCCAACCCCACAGCCCCGAACAAGGCGTCCAGGTCGGTGGACTGGTAGCTGGCGTAGTAGGGCTCGTGGAAGAAGGCCGGGAACGCTTCCAGCAGCCGGCCCAGGCGCGGCTCGTCCACGCCCTGGATGGAATCCGCGAAGGCCAGCAGGCCGCCCGGCTTCAGCACGCGGGCCAGTTCCGCCGCCACCTGGGACCGCACGCGGGGGGGTAATTCGTGGAACAGGTAGACGCAGGTCACAGCGTCCAGGCTGGCGTCGGCGAACGGCAGGCGTTCGGCGGCGGCCTGGATCACCCCGGTCCCGGCGCGCTTGCCCGCCTCCAGCAGATAGGCGTGGGACAGGTCGACGCCCGTGACCTCCGCGCGCGGGAAGGCCACCGTCAGGTCCCGCAGGAAGGCGCCCGAGCCGCAGGCCACGTCCACCAGCTTCAGGCCGCGCTGGTCGCGCTCACGCCACGCC
>JBARAK010000573.1:0-12052 GCA_049791955.1 Caulobacteraceae bacterium | reverse complement strand
ACCCTCGCCTCCATGGCCGCGCGCGCATGAGCCGCCGCAGCCGCATCGCCAACTTCGCCGTCGCCCACTGGCCCGCGCTGGTGAGCGCCGTGCTCGCCGTCGCCCTGGGCGTCGCATCCCTCTTCATGACCGGAGCCTGATCCGTGCAAAACCTTCTTGCTGTCCAGAATTCCGATGTGCTCCGGCGGCTCGCCGGCGGCGGCTTCGCCGGCACGATCTCCGCGCTCGCCCGCGAGCTGGAGCGCGACGAGTCCAACCTGCGCAAGACGATCGCCAAGCTGCGCGAGGCCGACCTGGTCAGCGGCGACGCCTTCACCCTGACCGAACAGGGCGTGGACCTGATCCCGCGGCTGGACGTGCTGGACGGCATGCGCGAGGTCGGCGGCGATCTGCTGATGCTCCAGCACCGGCTGATCAAGCCGAACCCTGACAATCCCCGCAAGGACATCTCGCACGAGGGGCTGGAGGAACTTGCGGGATCGATCGCCGGCATGGGCCGGATCATCGCCCCGCTGCTGGTGTTCCCGGCCGCGGCTGACGGCTTCCACATGCTGGCGGCCGGTGAACGGCGGTGGCGGGCCGTCGAGATCCTGATCGACGATGGACGGTGGGTCGCCGATCGCCCGCTTCCCTGCATGCTCGAAAAGGCCAGTCCGGCGCGAACCCATCTGCTGGCGCTGGTCGAGAACGGCGCCCGCGAACCCATGGCGCGGCTGGAGACCGCCCGCGCGATCGCGGCGGAGATGGAGACGTCGAAGCGGACGGCTGCGGACGTCGCCAAGGAAGCCGGGATGCATCCGCGCGTGGCGCAGGAGTACGTGAAGGTCCTCCGCGAGGCGTCGCCCAGCCAGATCACCGCGTTCGAGAACGGCTCGCGCACCTGGGAATGGCTGCGCGACCAGGTCAAGACCAACCGCGCCGGCTATGCGCCGCCGAAGGCGAAGCAGACCGACATCGAGGACTTCACCGCTGGCGATGCGCCGCCCGAGTCCAAGTTCGCTCCGAGCCCTCTGCTGGCGCTGAGTATCTACGAACTGGCGGACAAGGTGTCGAAGGACCCCACGTCCGCCTTTCGCAGCGGCTTCACGCCGATCGACGCGAAGCGCTTCGGCGAGTGGACGGCGCCCGGCACGCCAGGCGTCATCGAACTGCGCATGATCGGCGACCTCCTTGAGGCTCGTATCGACCCGAAAGGCCGAGCGTTACGCTGGCTGGAGAGCAAGCAGTTCTATCTCGATGATAAGCTGGGGCGCGGCTATCGCCTGATTGATGCACGGGTTGACGCCGGCTGCGATCCCGAGCGCGTCAACTCACTGAAGTCGTCGGGGCGCTATCATACCGAGTGGCTGAACGTGGCCCAAGGGCCCGCCGACCGCGTGACCGGACAGCCCACGGCGACTTCTCCTGCGGCGGCCGGTGATGCCGCCGCCCCCACCCACCCGCATACGCCTGAGCCAGCACCCCCAGCGCCCCTCAAGGACCGGAAGGTCTCCGCGACGTCGACGCCGGCTGAGATCGTGGAGAAGATCTGCGCCGAACAGCGCGTCCGCCTCGCGTTCCTTGAGCTGGTCCACAAGATCAGCACGGAGATCGCAACGAACGGCGTTCGTTCGGGCGAGGTCGAATCCCCATGGCTCCATGGCGATGCGGTGTGGCTCACCAATGAAGCGAGACTGGTGAATTGGGTCTTGAGCTCCACCCAACTTCCCCGGGCGGAATTCACCCCCTTAGGGCTGCAGGTTGTCGCCGAATACTTCGACTGGATCGAGAGCGACCTGAATAGCTGGCCCGAGGTATCAGAGGACAGGCTCGACCTTGCCCGCCTTGCCGCTGGATACCCTGCCCGGGTTGGTCCCGGTTACATTACGCCCTGGCTGAACATCACACCCGCACCCCAAGCGGAAGCTGACCCAACGTCCTCTGGCATCGGCGCGGCGATCGCTGGCGATTCCCTTGAAGAGGAAGACGCCGTCTACGGTGAGCTGCTGTCCAAGGCCCGCGCCTTCGAAACCGCCTGGGCCGGGGTCAGCTATAAGTTTCCGGCGATGCCCCTTGAGGCCGACATGCCGGAGGACTTCGTCGGACTACTCGGAAAACTCGGCATCCAGTTTCCCCTCTGCGTGAAGGACGGCGACGAACTCGGCGTCGTCGCCACCGCGGACGGCCGCGAGGCCCTCACCGTCGACACCCTGGGCGAGATGCACCCTGACCGGGTCTCCGCCATCGCCATCCTGATCCGCATCGCCATGCACGTCTGCGCCGGCGTGACGACTTCCGGGGAGGCGGCGTGATGCAGACCGTCCCCGTCAAGATGACCGTGGTCGACGCCGGAACAGGCGCGGTCAAGGAGGAGCGGCAGACGCAGTTCATGCTCCTGCCGCCGGCCAAGGGAACCTGCATCCAGTGCGGGCGCGAACACGACCCGGCCCAGCCCCACGACGCCCAGCGCCTGCACTACCAGTACAGCTTCTACGGCGAGCACGGCCGATGGCCGACATGGATCGACGCGCTCACCCACTGCACGCCCGAGATCCGGGCGGCATGGGTCGCGCGCCTCACCGAACTGGGCGTGGACGTCGAGGGCGGCCAGCTCGCCCCGGCCAAGGCGCCCAAGCGCGACGCCGCCGCCCAACCCCGCCAACCCGCTTCCACCCAGGAGAACGACCGTTGACCCGCATCGCCCAAATCGAGGGACCGCACCCCATTGACGTGGACGTGGGCCTGCGCCTGCGCACCCATCGCAAGCGCCGCGGCATGTCGCAAACCCAGCTTGGCGAGCTGCTGGGCATCACCTTCCAGCAGATCCAGAAGTACGAGCGTGGCCATAACCGCCTCGCCGCATCGACGCTTGTCCGCGCCGCCCGGGCGATGAACGTCCCGGTGACCGCTCTCCTGCCCGACGAGGATGCGCCGCCGCTCGCCGTCGAGACCATGACGGTCCTGACCCAGACGCGCGGGGCGGAGGAACTGGTGCAGGCCTACGCCCACATCCCCACCACCCAGCAGCGCAAGAGCGTGCTGCAGCTCGCCCGCAGCCTCGCCGTCACCCCCAACGTAACCGGGGCGGCGGCGTGAGCAAGGACAAGCCCACGCCCACATGCCCGACCGCGGCCGAGATCCTGACCCTGATCGCGCAGGGGTGGAATGTCATCGAAAGCGATGGCCGGCAGATGACCATTCAAGCGCCTGAGGATTGGGAAGGCGAGCCGAGCGAACTGCTGGTCGATAGCGCATGCACGGAACAATCCTCGCGAGACGGGAAGCTACCCGCGACGGAGGTGACCATTGGTCAGGGCCGCGTCGACATCAGCCCCATAAACTGGAACGGCAAATCAGGCGTATTGATCAGCCCGCGAGAACACCACGTTCCGCTTGGCGAAGTCACTGGAGAGCCGCGCGAATATTCTACCAAGGCCGGCGATGTAGTGATTTGGATCGACGGCCCCCCCGATGTCCTAATCAGTCATTTCCGCACATCTCCGCCCCGTGAAGGGGAGTGTCAGCTCGCGCAGTTCGGGCCGTGGAAGCTATGGGCGCCCTTCAGCGACGACGGGATCGGTACCGAGTTGCTCTGCGCCGGCACAGCCTATCTTGAAGAATACGTCTTTGACGATGGGGAATGCTCTTCCGATTACGAGCCGACCGAGCACGAGCGAATGCTCATGCTCGATGCCTTCAACGGCATGATGGCCGACGAGCGCTTCTGGAAGCCGATCGGCCAGATGATCGACACCCTCCGCGCTTCCCCCTCTTCGCCGAACGGCGTTCGGCCAATCACCCTGTCGATCCGCGATATCCAGTCGCAGTTGCCCTGGACGATCAGGTACAGCACGCCGTTCCGCGACAACCCGCAACCGCAAAAGGACTTTTCCCACACCCTACTTCACATCGCCAAAGCGCACGGGAAACTGAGCGGTGTGATGGAGGACGCCGATCATCACACCGCGCTTCTCTGCGACCCTGAATTTCAACAAAAGTTCGGGGGCTACGTCGCTGACTATGTGATCTGCGCCATGCGTCTGGCGAACGTCTTTCCCGGCGGCCCGATCGACCTTCAGGAAATCGTCGAAAGCCGCCTGGAGCAGAAGAACGGCGTGACCCTGGATCGTTCCGCACACCGGCCGTTCGATCCCGTAGCGATCCAGATCATGAACACGCGCGAAGGAACCGGGCCCAAGCCCGACCCGCGCAAGGCTCAGCCCGACCAAAGCGAGGGCGCCGCATGAGCGCCGTCGCCGCAGCAAACGACCTGGGCTCGGCGCTCGCGGCGCCCAAGCCTTCCCGCGAGCTGATCATCGATCTGTTCGCGGGCGGGGGCGGGGTGTCGGAAGGCGTGCACATGGCGTTCGGCCGGTCGCCGGATATCGCCGTGAACCACGACGAAGAGGCCATCGCGCTCCACCAGGCCAACCACCCCGACACGGATCACCTGTGCGAGAACATCCGCAAGGTCGATATCCCCGCCGTGCTGGCGCGCCATGGCAACCGGCGCGTCGGCATCCTGTGGGCGTCGCCCGACTGCAAGCACCATAGCAAGGCTGCCGGCGGTGCGCCGAAGGACAAGGCCATCCGGGGCCTCGCCTGGGAGGTCTTGCGCTGGGCGGCGAAGATCAAGCGCTCCACGGGGCACCTTCCCCGGCTGATCGCGCTGGAGAACGTGGTCGAATATCGCGAGTGGGGTCCGCTCCACCGCTATGGCCGCAAGGCCGGCCGGGTTCAGAAGAAGCGCAAGGGCGAGACCTTCAATCTGTGGGTCGACAACCTGCGGTCCCTGGGCTTCACCCGGATCGAGTGGCGCGAGCTGGTCGCCTGCGAATACGGCATACCGACCACGCGCAAGCGCTTCTTCTTCGTCGCCATGTCGGAGAGCTACGAGGCCGACTGGCCTGAGATCACGCACGCGGAGGCCGCCCTGGTCGAGGCGGCGCCCGACAAGGGTCTGCTTCCCTTCAAGACCGCTGCGGACTGCATCGAATGGGACCGGCCCATTCCCTCCATCTTCCAGCGCGCGCGGGATCTGAAGCCCAAGACCGAAGCCCGGATCGCCAAGGGCATCAAGCGGCACGTCATCGAGGCCGAACGCCCGTTCACCGCGCCGATACCGAATAAGTCGTCCGGCCCAGGCGCGCACGCCTGGACGGGAGCGACCGTGACGGCTCCCACGATCTTGCCGGTGAACCATGGCGGCGGCGAGAACCGCTGCTACGACGTCCGCGACCGCGTCCGCACCATCACAGCCGCCCCTCGCGGCGAACAGGCCCTGGCGAGCGCCTTCCTGAAACCTCGCTATGGCGAACGCCCCGGCCAGGAGCCACGCAGCCGATCGATCAAGCGGCCCGCGCCGACGGCCGTCCCCGACGGCAATGGCGGCGACCTCGTAGGCGTCTATCTCGGGCGTCAGTTTGGGAGCACCGTATCCGGCCGCAGCATGGCCGACCCGCATCCGACCACGATGACCGATGGCGGCGGCGGAAAGAGCCAGGTCGTCGCCGCCTATCTGGCGCGGCAGTTCGGAAAATCCGTCGGCTCGGCCGCCACCGCGCCGATCGGCACGGTCATGGCCAGCGGATCTGGCAAGACCCAGCTCGTCGCGCCGATCATCGACAAATACTACGGCTCCGGCGTCGCCGCGGACATCGACAGACCGATGGACACCGCGACCGCCCTGGCCCGCTTCAGCGTCGCCGCCGCCTACATGGAGCAGGCGAACGGCGGAGGCGTCCTGGGGCGCGCCGCGGATCGCCCGCTGTCGACAGCTACGGCCAGCGGATCGCAGCAACGCATCGTCGAGGTCCGGCTGGCCAGGATCGAGGCCGAGGAGGGCGTCAAGCGCCGCATGGTGCTCGAATTCCTGTGGGCCCACTTCGGCGAGCCCACCGAGGAAGAGTGGGCGACCCCGCTCTATACCGCCCGGGGCCGGCTGCGCTTCGGCCTGGTCCTGATCGACGACGTCGTCTTCCAGATCGTCGACATCGGCATGCGCATGCTGGTGGCGCGCGAGCTCTACAACGCCCAGGGCTTCCGCCGGACCTACCTGATCAACATTAACTTCAAGGGCAAGCCGCTGACGGGCCGCGCCATGACCCGCATGGCCGGCAACAGCGTGCCGCCCGGCATGGCCTGCGCAGTCCTCACAGCCTTCGCCCCGCCCACCCTGCGTGAGGAAAGGTTGGCCGCATGAGCATAGTTCTGACGACGGACGTGTTCTGCGACCATCCAGATTGCGGCGACTGGGAGGGCGGGGTCGTGACGGGGCGCCGGTCCAAGGCCAAGGAGGCTCGTGCATACGCGAAGCGGAACGGCTGGAGCATATCCAGGCAGGGCGATTTCTGTCCGCGACACGTCCCCGCGAGCGACAGGAGCAGCGAGCGATGAGCCCGCGCATCGACTTGCGCCCATTGACCAGGGATGAGGGTCGCGCCTTCGTTCGTGAGCATCATCGTCACCATGGATGGCCAACGGGCTTTCTGTGGCTGCACGGTTTGCAAGACGACGTGGGCGAGTTGGTTGGGGTCTCCGTTGTCGGGCGGCCAGTTTCTAGGGCGCTGGATGATGGCCTGACTATGGAGGTGACGCGCCTATGCACCGACGGCGAGCCAAACGCCTGCTCCATGCTCTACAGCGCCGCGCGGCGGTCGGCTCTGGCGAAGGGATACCGTCGGGGCCTGACCTACATCCTTGCCAGCGAAGATGGCGCAAGCCTGCGGGCTGCGGGATGGTCGCATCTATGGACGGTGAAAGGACGCAGCTGGGATGCGCCCTCGCGACCCCGCACCGACAAGCATCCCACCGAAGACAAGGAAGCTTACGGCTGGGGCGCGTGGCCACAACTCGCGAAGGAAGTTGCAGCATGACCAACCCCACCCCAACCGAGGCCGCGCCAGATGTCGTGTACGAATCGGCCATTCACGTCCTGGCTCTTGGAATGCCTGAATTGTGGGAGGGGGCCCGAGAGGTTCTG
The DNA here is from genome assembly GCA_049791955.1 of Caulobacteraceae bacterium. Lineage (GTDB taxonomy): Bacteria > Pseudomonadota > Alphaproteobacteria > Caulobacterales > Caulobacteraceae > CAHJWH01. The sequence continues at coordinate 5,091 of JBARAK010000573.1, read as the reverse complement.
GCCCGCAAGATCGCCCTGCGGGTCAAGTTATCGTCTCCCGCCTCCCCCACCCTCGCCGCAGCAGCTGAACAGGCGGTGGAGGCGCTGAGGGGTATCAGTCTTCGCGCCAGGGGATTCGTCAACAACGACGCGATGCAGTCCCTGGCCTCTCGTGCCGAGATTTCGGCCGAAGCCCTCGCCGCCGCCCTCCAGCAAGCGAAAGGACAGAGCGATGGGTGAGCAGATCAAGCTAACTGGCCGCCAAGTGATGCGGCTGCGGGAACTGGATGAAATGCTTGGGTTCCTAATCCATGCGCCGGCATCAACTGATCGCCTCTGTGCACTAGGATTCGCCAAACATACTGTCCGAATTGGTCGCGTTGAGATCACCGAGGCCGGCCGCCAATGGCTCAAGGATCACCCCAATGACTGACGCCCCCACGCCCGCACCTCTGACGGCGGAGGAGTTGGACGGTATATCCATGAGCCTGGAGGCGGCTTGGAGAAGAGATAAGGAAAAGCGGCCGGATAAAATAACTGAACACTGGGAGGCGGATGGCATCAACTACCACTACGCGCGCCGCCTCATCGCCGCCGCCCGTGCCCAGCAGCCAAGTCTCACGCCTGACGGTCGCACTTGGCAAGAGGCCTATACCGACCTAGCTGCCAAGAACGCTTCGCTCCAAGCCGAGTTGGTCGCTAGCCAGCAGCCATCTCTGGACCTGGAAATTTCACAGGCCCAGCAGCCATCGCCGGATGTCCAGTCCCCACAAGGCCACGCAGAGGACGACACGGCCAATCGCTGGGTCGCTCTCGCCGATGCCCCGGCAGAATGGATGGATGGGCGTCGCCTGGTCCTAGCCTGGGACGACAGCCCCACCCTCAAGATGCATTGGGAGACGGGTTGGAAGAAAGCTGACGGTTGGAAGAACACCTATGGCAAGCCGTTCAGCGGTGAGCCCACCCACCTCATGCTACCCGCGCCCTCCGCCCTCCGCTCATCTCCCCAGGAAGGGGAGCGGGATGACTGGCGGCCGGAGGTGGTCGCATTCGCCAACCTCATGGAGCGGCAACTTCGCGCCAACGCTCACAAGCCGGGGTGGAAAAGCGATCGCGCCGACGCCCTTTTCGTGCGGCTGAGGGAGGAAGCGGAAGAGTTACGCTGGGCTCTTGTCAGCGACCAAACATATGACACTTCTGATCGGGGCGCTCGCCTCACGCCCGAGCAACACCGTATGGGTCGCGTTGGGCGAGAGGCAGCCGACGTCGCCAACTTCGCGATGATGATCGCCGATGTCTGCGGCGCTCTCAGCCCTCCCCGCTCCACCCAAGGGGGGCGGGGCTGAGATGAACGGTCTCTTTTCCGAAGGTGAGCTTGAACGACAGCCGTGTACTCGCTGCGGCGCGCATACCCTGAGCGAGGCCGAGGGCAAATGTCGTCCCCAGACGACCCAGGACGGCGAGCACGAGTGCCCGGGCGACGAAGAAAGTGCTGATAAGGAGGGCTATTTCCGGGGCCCCACCAGTGCCGCAATCGAGCGGCTGAATGACTGGTGCGATGGAGAAGCCCTCGCCATGGGGCAGACCGTGCGGGCGCCTGAAGTCGGTGATTTGGCGCGTTTCCGCAACGATCGGTATGTCGAGTTCGCCGCGGATGGAGAGCCCTTCTGGTCGCTTGATGCGAAATGCTGGTGCCTGCCGTTTATCGCTTACGGACGGCCGGCGGACTGCGAATGCGATCACCCAGGCGGCAAGTTCCAGGAGAGCTATGTCGGCGAGGCGCTTGGGTACAATCACGAACGCCCAGACATCGATGAGCATGGCGCCGGAACTGCGCACGACCGCTGCTCGTGCGGGGCCGTGGGCCAGCGAACGGCGTTCGCATCTGAAAGCGGGGGGGCGCCATGACTGCGGACGCCCTCCCGCGACGCCTTACCACCCGCGAAGTTTGCCACCTGGCGCGCTACGGCGCGGCCACGCTCTGGCGGCGGATCAAGCTGGGGCGCATGCCCGCCCCGATCGATGAAGCCCGCGAATCTCTTTTCGACCGGGATTCTGTTCTCAAAGCCTTGGGGATGATGGATGGTACGCCCGCAATCTCGCAGGCCGGTCAGGAGCCGGAATGGGGCGTCGACGATGCCGACCGTGAACGTGTCGCTCGGAAAGTTCGTCACCGTGCGCCCGCGCGCGGACGGAACCTTCCGCGTGCTGTTCGAACTCCCGCCAAGGCTCCGCCCCTCCGATTGGTCGCCGACGACCCCGCTCCCTCGCAAGGGTAAGCGCACCGGCGATCTCACGGACGCCGGCGAGATCGCTCGCATTCGCGCCGACGCCGACGAGCTCTACCAGGCGTATCTCGCCGCCCGCATCGAAGCCGCGCCGCAGCCGCGCCGGCGCACGATGAAGGCTCTGGTTGATTATTGGGAAACCACCCAAGGCTTCAAGGCTACCAAGCCCAGGACGCGGGCATTCTATCTGCAGGTCGGCCGGCAGATCATCGAATGGTCGGAGCACCACAAGAACCCCGACCCCGCGAAACTGAGCCGCGAAGTGGTTGAGAACTTCCTGTCGCTCTACGACGAGATGCCGACGCGGCGCCGCCACATGAAGGTGGTGCTGAAGATGCTCATGGATCAGGCCATCGCCCTGCAATGGCGCTCGGACAATCCGGCGGCGAAGATACGGATGAAGGTCCCCGAGCCGACCGTGAACCTCTGGGAGGCGCCCGACGTAGAGCGTTACTCCGGCTTGGCGATGAGGGCCGGGCTCGCGGCGCTCGCCGCCGTCATCCTCACGGAATGGGAGATTGGCCAACGGCTGACGGACGTTCGGCTGTTCCGCTTCACCGACAACTGGACGCCGACGGGGCGCCAAGGCCCCGAGTACGACGCCAGCCAGGGCGTGTTCCGCTTCTGGCAATCCAAGACCCGCAGCTACGTCACCATACCCGTCAGCGCCCCGCTGCAGGCCACGCTGGCCGCCTGCCGGCGCGACGGGACCATCTACCTGTTCACCGACGCGGAAACGGGAAAGCCGTACAGCGAGACGGCGTTGTCCCATGCCTTCCAAGAGATCAGGGACGGCGCGCGGAAAGATGGCGAGGCGATCCTGGTGCTCAGAGCGCTCCGACATTCATGCGTTGTGCAGCTCGCCCGCGCCGGATGCACCATCCCCGAGATCGCCTCGATCACCGGCCATAGCCTTGCGTCCGTCCACGCGATTTTGGCCAAGTACCTGCCGCGAGATAACGAGGTGGCGTGGGAAGCCCAGGCCAAGCGCGGGCTCATCCCACGGAAGGAAGCGGGAACAGGAGTCTGACGGGCATCAGGCTGACGAGTCTGACGGTCCCGTTCTGTTCACGCACCCAAAAGAGCTGCAACTGCTTGAGTAATAAGGTGGTGCGGACGGCGGGGATCGAACCCGCACTCCCGATGGGAAGCAGATTTTAAGTCTGCTGCGTCTACCGGTTTCGCCACGTCCGCATGGGCCGCGCCGGCCGTCCAGTTTGCAACGCTAAGGCTGCGGACGCCAGCTTCGGAGAAAAGTCTCCTCGCCTTAACCGTGTTTAAGGAGTTTGCGGAGCCTTTCTTAGCGTTGAAACGGACGAATCCGCAGGGAGCTGTCATGAGCGCACGACGTGGCGTCGCCCTCGGCGTGGGGGTGGGACTGATCTCCCTCGCCTTCGCGGGGACTTCGTATGCGGCCGCCTGCAACTGCGCGCCTCCGCCGCCGAGCTGCAATTGCACGGTCCCTTCAGGCCACCAGGTCACCGTGCCGGGCGTCAACATCAACGCGCCCTCGGTCTATGTGAATTCCCCCACTATCGTGGTGGAGGGCGCGACGGTGAGCGCCCAGAGCTCCTCGAGCGCCCAGGCCAGCGCGTCCTCCTCCGCCTCCGCCAGCAGCAGCGGGTTGACCAACGCCCAGGCCAACGCCGTGGCGTTGGGCGCGATCTACAACGCCGGCGGCGGGTCGAGCTGGTACACCTCCGACAGCCCCACCGGCTACATCCCGAACCTGCAGGTCGAGGGCGTGGAAGGCGGCGAGGCGAAGCGCATCTGCACCGAGATGCGCGCGACGGAGACCATGGTCGCGGTCCAGGCCGTCTGCCTGGACGACAAGGAAATCCCGCACCCCGCCTCCCAGGTCATGCCCGAGCGCGACGTGCTTCCCGCCTATGAGGGCGAGGTCTACCGTTGCATCGCGGGGGCGCGGATGCAGTACACCCTGGCCGACTTCCACGGTCAGGCGAACTTCGACCACGGCCAGACCATCACCTGCCAGAAGGGCGAGGCGCTCTATCACAGCGCGACCAGCGGCCTGGCGTGCCGAGCCCAGCGTCCGGCGCGCGACTGCAACGAACGTTCGCTGCTCCGCCGCTTCGGGGCCGGCATCAAGGTGCTGAGGATGTCCCGCGCTCAGCAGTGCGTCAGCTACCGGACCGAGACCGCCAAGGCGGCCGGCGGCAATATGGAGCTGGATGGCGGCGTCGGCGGCGTCGTCCACTAGGTATCAGCGCCTCCGTAGGGAGGCGCTCCGTCTAGCTCTCCCGCACGAACCGCGCGGCGAAGAATCCGTCGCCTTCCACGCCTTGTTCGGGGCGGCCCGGCAGCAGCCTCACATCGCCGTCGGCGGTGATGGCGGGCGCGGCCAGGCCCGCTTCTCCGGCCGCAACGGCCGCCCGGCGGAATTGCGGCTGGCGGCGCAGGAAGTTGGTCGCCTGGGTCTCGCCCTCCTCGGGTTCGAGCGAACACACGCAATAGACCAGCCGTCCGCCCGGCCGCACCTTGGCCGCCGCCGCGTCGAGCAGGCGGTGCTGGGTGACCGAGAGCTTGCCGATGTCGGCGGGGCTGGCGCCCCACAGCACGTCGGGGTGGCGGCGGAAGGTGCCGGTGGCGCTGCAGGGCGCGTCGAGCAGCACCGTGTCGAAGGTGCGTGGGTCGGGCCAGGCCGCACCGTCGGCCGTGATGATCTCCGCCGTGAGGCCGATCCGGGACAGGTTCTCGCTCACCCGTTTCAGGCGCGCCTCGGAACGGTCCAGCGCCACGACCTTCGCGCCGGCCGCCGCCATCTGCAGCGTCTTGCCGCCGGGCGCGGCGCAGAGGTCGAGCG
>JBARAK010000572.1:0-8258 GCA_049791955.1 Caulobacteraceae bacterium | reverse complement strand
CGCCCAGGCCGCGCGGCGCTTCGACGGGCTCGCCGTGCCGATGGGCGGCGAGGAGGTCTGCGGAGACGGGTGGACGGGCTTCACGTCCGGCGATGTGACGGTGCTGGTGATGGCCGACGGCCTGGGTCATGGTCTCCATGCCGCCGATGCGTCCGGCAAGGCGGTCAGGGCTTTCGAGGCGCGGCCGGACACCGACCCGGAGCGTGTCATCGCGACCATCCACCAGAGCCTGGCCGGGTCCCGCGGCGCGGCGGTGGCGTGCCTCGCCTTGGATTACGCCGCCGGCGAGGCGGTGTTCTGCGGCGTGGGCAATATCGCCGGGACCCTGGTCGGGGCGGACGGTCTCAAGCGCATGGTCTCGCACAGCGGCACGGCCGGGGTGGCGGCGCGGCGGATCCAGGCCTTCCGCTATCCCCTTGCGCCCGGTGCGGTCGCCGTCCTGCATTCCGACGGCCTTTCGACCAGCTGGTCGCTGGATCGCTACCCCGGCCTGTCCAACGCCGATCCCTTGCTGATCGCGGCGCTGCTGTATCGCGACCACAGCCGGGGCCGCGACGATAGCGGGGTCGTGGTGGCGGTGGGGCCCTGACCCCATGCAGCGGCTTGCGACCCTCCCCATCGCCGAGGCTTCGGATGCGATCGCGGCCCGCCGCTGCGCCCGCCGCGTCGCGGCCCGGCTGGGCCTGCCGCTCGAGCAGCAGGCCATGATGGCCACCGCCGTATCGGAGATCGTGGCCGACCTGCTGGAGCGGGGCGGCGCCGGCGAGCTCCGCCTTATCCTGGAGGAGGATCCCGAGCCGGCCCTCGTCGCCTTGATATGGGACAAGGGGCCGCCTGCCGCGGGACATGTGGGCGAGGCGCTCGGCTTGATCGCCGCCGAGCAGTTCATGGACGACTACGCTCTTTCGCAGGCCGTGCCGGGCGGCGTCGAGATCCGCCTGGTGAAGCGGCTGGGCGGCCCGGTTCCTCCCGACGTGGTCGAGGACGAATTCGACGCCGGGGACGGCGTCGAGTGGCGGGAGCAGAACCGCGAGATCATCGAGTTCATGTCGCGCCTGCGGACCCTGCGCGAGGAGGTGGAGGCGCTTTCCTCCGAGCTTGGCGAGACCAATCGCGGGGTGATGGCGCTCTACAAGGAGATCGAGGACAAGTCGGCCCAGGTCCGGTCCGCCAGCGAGGCGCGTTCGCGGTTCCATTCCAACGTCAGCCATGAGCTGAGGACGCCGATCCACAGCGTGCTGGCGATCTCCCGCCTGCTGTTGGACCGCGCCGACGGCGAACTGACCGCCGAGCAGGAGAAGCAGGTCGGGTTCATCCGTCGATCGGCCGAGACCCTGTCCTCGCTGGTCAACGATCTGCTCGACCTCGCCAAGGCCGAGGCCGGGCGGCTGGAGCTGCATTTGACCACCTTCACCGCCGCCGAACTGCTCGCCGGCTTGCGCGGGGTCCTGCGACCGCTGTTCCCCCAGCACGCGGTGGAGCTCCATCTCGACACCGGGCTGGCCATCCCGCCGATCCGCTCGGACGAGGCGAAGGTCTCCCAGGTGCTGCGCAACCTGATCTCCAACGCCCTGAAGTTCACCGGCCAGGGGCGGGTCGCCGTCTCCGTCCAATGGCTGGAATCCAGCAACGAGATCGCGTTCGCCGTGCAGGACACCGGCATCGGCATCGCGCCGGAGCACCTGGAACGGGTGTTCGAGGAATTCGAGCAGATCGCCGGCCCGGAGCAGAGGCGCGCCAAGGGCACCGGTCTCGGCCTGCCGCTGTCGCGCAGCCTGGCCGAGCTGCTCGGCGGTTCCCTGACGGTCGCCAGCGAGCTTGGCCGGGGCTCGACCTTCACCCTGGTCATTCCCCGCGGGGTCGGGCGGGCCGAGCAGGCTCCGTTCAGCCCGGAATTTCGCGTGCTCATCGCCGACGATGAGGAACATTGGCGTTATTTAGCCGCTCAAGCACTTATGGCCTTGGGCTGCACTCCTTTCGAGGTCGACCGGGGAGGCGACGTCCTCGCTTCCGCCCGCGAGCTGAAGCCCGCGGCCTTCCTGCTCGATCTCAAAATGCCGGACAAGGACGGCTACGAGGTGCTGGAACAGCTCGCCTCCGATCCCGAATTCAACGCGACGCCCGCCATGATCATGACGTCCCTGCCTTCCGAGGCCATCGACCATGACCGGCTCGCCCGCGCCCACGCGGTGATTTCCAAGTCCGCGCTTTCCCGCGAGAGCCTGCTGGCGGTGCTCGCCAGGATCGACCGGCCATGACCGCGGACGCCTTCACCATCCTCAACGTCGACGACAACGAGATCGGGCGTTACGCCAAGACCCGTTCGCTCCAGCGCGCCGGCTATCGGGTGTTCGAGGCGGCCACCGGCCGAGAGGGCCTGTCGATCGCCGAGCAGGGCGCGCCCGACCTCGTCCTGCTGGACGTGAAGCTGCCCGACATGAGCGGCATGGAGGTCTGCCGCCTGCTCAAGGAGCGGCACCCCGGCGTGATGGTGCTCCAGATTTCGGCGACCTTCACCGACGTGGGCGCGCGCATCAAGGGTTTCGACGCCGGCGCCGACGCCTATGTCACCCAGCCGGTCGAGTCGGACGAACTGCTCGCCAACATCCGCGCCCTGCTCAGGTTGCGCGAGGCGGAGAGCGACCTGCGCGAGCTCAACGCAACCCTGGAGACCCGCGTCTCGGAGGCGGTGGCGGCGCGGGAGAAGGTCGAGGAAAGCCTGCGCCAGGCCCAGAAGATGGAGGCCCTCGGCCAGCTCACCGGCGGGATCGCCCACGACTTCAACAACCTGCTGATGGTGGTCATCGGCAACCTCGACATCGCCAAGCGGGCCCTGGCCAAGCTCGACAACGGGCGCGCCGACCGGGCCATCGTCAACGCCATCAAGGGCGGCGAGCGGGCGGCGATCCTGACCCAGCGCCTGCTCGCGTTCGCGCGTCGCCAGCCCCTGGCCCCCAAGCCGCTGGACGTGGGCGAGCTGGTCACCAGCATGGCCAACATGCTGCAGCGCACGCTGGGGGAGCGGCTGGAACTCGAACTGCGCATCGAGGAGGGGGTCTGGCCGGTCGAGGCGGACGAAAGCCAGCTCGAGAACAGCATCCTCAACCTGGTGGTCAATGCGCGCGACGCCATGCCTGAGGGCGGCCGCCTCGACATCCATGTCGCTAACGCCGAGGTCCATGGGCAGGAAACCGAGGACTTCGTCCGCATCGTGGTGCGCGACACCGGCGTCGGCATGGACAAGCAGACCGCCGAACGGGTGTTCGAACCGTTCTTCACCACCAAGACGGTTGGCGAGGGCACGGGCCTGGGCCTCTCGCAGGTCTACGGTTTCGTGGAGCAGTCGGGCGGCTACGTCGAACTGGACAGCGCGCCCGGGAAGGGGACGGCCATCAGCCTGTTCCTGCCCAGGTCCGCACGTGTGGTGGCGGTCGAGGTCGCGGCGCTCCGCTCGCCCGCGCCCGGTCGCCGCGACGCGACGATCCTGCTGGTCGAGGACGACGATGACGTGCGCGCCTACACCGTCGAGATCCTGCGTGAGCTCAATTACCGGGTGCTGGAGGCCCACGACGGCGTCTCGGCGCTGCGGCTGCTGCGGCGGCAGGAGAACAAGGTCGCCCTGCTGATCACCGACGTGATCATGCCGGGCATGAACGGCCGCGAACTGACCGAGCGCGCCCGCGCGATCCAGCCGAACCTCAAGGTGCTCTACCTGACCGGCTATCCCCGCGACGTGCTTGCGGGCGAGGAAAGCCGCGGCGCCGCGGTGGTGTCCAAGCCGGTCCGTTTCGAGGATTTCTCACGTCACGTCGAGATGGCCATCGGGGAGGATGCCTGAGGCGTCGGCCGGGGAAGCGCGCGTTGGGGTTCGGCGGTCGGCCAGGGCCATCGCCAGCGCGTTCGCCAGTTCTTTCTTCTGGAAGGGATATCCCACCGCGCGGCCGGTCACGCGGTCCACCGGCGGTTCGTCGCCGTAGCCCAGTATGATCGGCGTGTCGGGGTTGCGGTCATGGAACAGGCGCGCGAGCGCTTCGACCGCCGATCGCGCGCCGCCCCCGATGACGAGCACGTCGAACGCTTCCTCCGGGCGCAGGGCGCCGGGTTTGTCGTGGTCGCCGGTCAGGATGGAGACCTCATAGCCGAGGGTCGCGATCAACTCCTCGTCGTCGCTCAGCCGCTCGCGGTCCAGGGCGATAAGCCGGACGGCCTCGCCGTTCCCGTAAACGTCCTCATGAGGGCTGGCCGCCGCCGGTTGCTGGGATGGTCGCTGGGATACCGGGAGCCAGATGGTGAAGGTCGCGCCGCGGCCGTCCCGGTTGCGGACGTCGATCGTCCCACCGTAGTCCTGGACGACTTCCCAGGCGGTGGACAGCCCAAGCCCGGTCCCGCCGCGCCGCGTGGTGAAGAAGGGTTCGAACAGGCGGGGCAGCACGTCCGGCGCGACCCCACCTCCCTCGTCCTCGACGGTGATGACCCCGTACACGCCTGGATCGATGGGGCCATGGCTCAGGACGAGGGGGCGGGAAAGCTCCGAGCGCTCGAGCGAAACGGTCACCACGCCGTGGCCGTTCTGCGCATGGGCGGCGTTGTGGCAGATGTTCATGACCACCTGCTGGAGATGGACGGCGTCGCCCCGGACGTCTCCCGCCGTCGGGTCGAGGTGGACGACGAGCCGGAGGCCGGAGGGCAGGGAGGCTTCGAGCATGCGGCCGGTTTCAGCGAGCAGATCGGCGAGGTGGATCCATTGGTCGTCGCTTTGAGAGCGCCGGCCGAAGCCGAGGATCTGGTCCACCAGGTTGCGCGCCCGCCCGACCGCGAGGCGGATCTCCCCCAGGTCCGTGGTCGCCCTGGAGCCTGCGGGCAGGTGCAATTCGGCCATTTCGCTGAAGCCGCTGATCGCGCCGATGATATTGTTGAAGTTGTGCGCGACCCCGCTGGCGACCGCGCCGATCGTCTCCATCCGGCGCGCGCGCGCCAGCCGGCGTTCAAGACGGATGCGGTCGGCCTCCAGCCTGTCGCGCTGGATGGTTTCGCGGATGGCGGCCAGCGCCGCCAGCAGTCCGGCGGCGGTATCCGAGCGCACCTCGAACGACGCGTCGAAGGTTTCGAACCCGAGTAGCATCTCTTCGGAGTCCAGCGTGCTCGCCCGGATGAGGAGTAGCGAGGCGACGCCGGCCTGCGACAGGGCGCTGGCCAGGGGGTCCTTCGAGTCCTTGGCCCGGGAGACGTGGAGCAGGTGATCCCGCCAGCCGGGGTTTTGCGTGGCCAGCCGGACGACATGGGCTGGCCAGTCTGGGGGCGCTGGCCTGGACAGCGCCCAGGTGAAGAGCTTTTCCGGCGCGGCGCCCGCGATCAGGTAGGCGCGGTCGGCGCCGGTGTGCAGGGCGAGCTGTTTCAGCGCGCGTTCGATATGTTCGGCGAGGTCGTGTGACTGTGCGCCGATCAGCAGGTTGGAGACCGTGGCGCTTAGCCGTTCGTTCTCCGCGCGCCTGCGCAGGTCGCGGTCCCGCGCGTAGAGACTGAAGGCCAGAATGGCGAGCAGTCCCATGGAGAGCATGAGCCCGGTCGCGAACAGGATCCGTTTCCGCAGCCGTTTCGCCTGGTCCCTCGCTTCGTGGTCGGCGAGCAGTCCACGAACCTGCGCTGTGTCCCGCTCCACCGGTGAGGCGCGGCTTTCCGCAAGGATCCCATCCACTTCCGGCAGCAGGCGGATCAGCATGGCGCCGTTGGTACGGAGCTGCAGGTCGGGGCTGTCGGAACGCAGCGTCCGCTCGAAGGCGGCCAAGCTTCTGCTGGCGGCCGCGACCGCGTCCGGTCCGGTGTTGAGCGACAGTTCCAGCATGCTGGCGGAAAGCCGGGTCGCGGCCGGGGACCGCATGGCCGCGGCGTCGAGGGAGGAGAAACGCGCGAGCGAGTTCTGCAGCAACGCGTTGTCGGTCTTGAACCGCTCGACCAGGTCCTCCCGCGCCTGGGTGGCGGAGGCGAGCGCCTGGGTGGCCTTGAGCAGGGGCGGATCGGCGGCGGCGAGGCTCACGAGTTCCCGCGTGGAAGCCGAGGTGATGCTGGTGTCGCGGTTGAGGGGGTCGTAGTCGCGCAATATACCGGCGCGGGCGCTCAGCAGATCACGCTGCAGCGCGCGGTCTCCCAGCATGAACTGGTCGAAGGCGTGGTCCGCGCGCGTCGACCAACCCTGATCGCCGCCGCTGGCGCTGGTGAACATCCAGAGCAGGAAGGCGACGCCTCCGGCCCCTATCAGGATGCGCGTCCGGATCATTGGCTGTGAGCCGGCGTGAGCGGTCGCCCCCGATACTCACCCGTCAGTGTGCGGAGGAAGGCCACGATGTCGTCCACGTCGTGCTCGGACAAGGTCAGGTCGAGCTGGGCGAGGCCCATCGACCGTACGGCGTCCCGCAGCGTCGGCGCGCTGCCGTCATGGAAATAGGGTCCGGTGACCGCGACGTTGCGCAGGCTCGGAACGCGCAATATCGCCGGCAGAGGGGCGGCGAGCGGGTGGAAGACGCCATGCTTCTGGAACAGGTTGCCGCCGACATTCACCCCCTGATGGCATGATATGCAGCCTGCCGACTTGAACCGGGCGTAGCCTCTGAGTTCCTGCGCCGACAGGGCGCCCGCATCCCCCATCAGCCAGCGATCGAACCGCGCCCCGGGGGTCGTCAGGGAACGCATGTAGACCGATATCGCGTCAGCGATCCCGGCCTCGTCCACGTCGCGGCCATAGATGACCCGGAAGCGCGTGGCGGTGGCTGGGTCGGCCTTCAGTCGGGCCAGAGCCGCCGGCCCGCCGGCCCCCATCAGTTTCGGATTGTGGAGCGAAACGATCACCAGGTCGTCGAGCGACCGGAGATTGCCTTCCCAGTTCAGGCGGAAGCTGAGGGCGGAGTTGAAGACCGTGGGCGTGTTCAGGCTGAAGGGATGGCCGTCCGCGTCGGGGTCGAAGCGCTTGTCCGTCGCGCCGTTGGTCCAGACGTCGTGGCAGGACTGGCAGCTCAGTCGCCCGTTCGCCGACAGCCGCGGGTCCATGTACAGCATTTCGCCCAGCACGGCCTTGGGGGCGTCGACGCTGGGCGATGGGATCGGGGTGATCGGCTCCTCACGCAAGACGTGCTGCGCGCGCGCAGCCGCCGTCAGCGCGATGGCGCCGAAGACGACCGCGATACAGGCGAAGGCGAAGCCGCCGGGTGTTCGGATCAAACGATCTGGACCTCGGTGTCGAAGATGTAGCCGACGCCGCGCTCGGTGCGAATCATGCGGGGCTCGCGCGGATCGGGCTCGAGTTTACGCCGCAACCGCAGGATCTGCACGTCGATGCTGCGGTCGAACACGTCCTCGTGGACGCGGGTCGCCTGCAGCAGGTGCTCGCGTGAGAGCGGACGGCGCGGCGCGGTGACGAAGGCGCTGAGCAGCGCGAACTCACCCTTGGTGAGCGCCACCGTCTCGCCGGTGGGACTGTGCAGCCGCCGGGCGCGCTGGTCGAACAGCCAGCCTTCGAAGGCGTACTTCTGTTCGGTGCGCCGCATGGGGCTCAGGCTGTCCATGCTGCGCCGGCGCAGGACGGCGCGCACGCGCGCCAGGAGTTCGCGCAGGCTGAACGGCTTGGTGACGTAATCATCCGCGCCCAGCTCAAGCCCGACCACGCGGTCGATCTCCTCGCTGCGGTTGCCGGTGATCAGGATCACCGGGACGATGCTCTTGGCGCGCACCTCCCTGAGCAGGTCCAGGCCATCCTCATCGCCCAGGTTGAGGTCGAGGATGATCAGGTCGGGTTCCTTCGACGCGAGCAGCTGCAGCAGTTTCTGCCGCCCCGACGCGGCGATCGCGCGCATGTTGTGCTCGTTGATGTAGTTCACGATCATGCGCTGCATGGACGGGTCGTCGTCGACCACGTAGATGCGCGCCGAATGGGGTTCGACCATAAAATTCTCGGCTGTCTGCATGACGCCCATGAAATTCGAACTCCAGCTGCCCAACGCCGAGCGATGCCTGAGGCCGGCGCCCGTTTGGACGGGCCGCCACGTTCCGGAATCAGACGCTGGTTGTCATTTGCCGCCAGTTCAGGTCGATTTTTAGGCGAAGAAGACGGTCTTGTGTCTTTGTCTGGGTGGCTTTGTCTTAGGAAATTCCAGTGAACCTCTTGCGAGGGTATGTAATCGCAGCAAGAAATCGATCATCGGAAAACACGATTAATCGCGTATATATTTGGGATTATGTTGATTGAATTTATGAAGGTGTATTTGTCG
>JBARAK010000571.1:0-3523 GCA_049791955.1 Caulobacteraceae bacterium | reverse complement strand
GGCGCCGGTGCCGCAGGCCCTGGTCTCGCCCGCCCCGCGCTCCCACACCCGCAGGCGGATGCGATCCGGCTCCCGGATCTCGGCGAAGCCGACGTTCACGCCCTCGGGGAAGAGCATGTGCCGCTCGATCATCGGGCCGACCTCGCGCACCGGCGCGGTCTCGGCGTTGCCGACGAAAAACACCACATGGGGATTGCCCATGCTGACGCAGCCCGGCGTGTGCAGCAGCGGGGCGTCGATGGGACCGACCTGCAGCTCCACGCCGCGGGTGTCCATGTCCTCCGCCAGCGGCACGTCGCGCCAACCCAGGCCTGGCGCGCCCATGTCCACCGTGACCGCCTTGGGCCCGGCGGCCCAGGTGGTGAGCTTGCCCGCCAGGGTTTCTATCGTCGCCCGCCCGTCGCCCTTGGCCTGCATCAGCAGCCAGCCCACGCAGCGGGTGGCGTTTCCACAGGCCGACACCTCGCCTCCATCGGCGTTCCAGATGCGCATGAAGGCGTCCGCCCCGACGGTCGGTTCGATCGCAATCAGCTGGTCGCAGCCGATCCCGCCATCACGGCTCGCAATCGCACGCACCTCTTCCGCCGTCGGCCGGAAGGGCGCGCCACGGGCTTCGACCACGACAAAGTCGTTGCCGAGCCCATTCATCTTTATGAAGGAACGGGACATGAGATCGCCAATATAGGCTAGCTGCAGCGCAAAATCTTCACAGCCGCGCCTGCCAAGGTGTCACCCTCGAAATGTTACTGAGTCGTCAAGGACTGCGCCGTATTTTTGCTCGCGCCCCAAGGGAAATATTCCGAAACAGGAGTTGTGTTTGTGCGACTGCGAAGGTCGCATAGAGGGACGCTGGGGAGCAGAGGCGGTGAGTTGGGACCGCTCTCGCCAAAGGGTGATTGAACTTTGAACGAATTCCAGTTGCTGCAGCATACGCTTGCGGGTCCCGCAGTATGCGCCGGCGTCGGGGTCCATAGCGGCCGCCGCGCTCGTATGGCCATCCGCCCCGCCGCGCCCGACACCGGCATCATCTTTGTGCGCAGCGACCTGACCGAGGCGGACAATCGCATCCGCGTGGCCCCGCACGGCGTCGCCCGCACGCAGCTCAACACCGAGATCGCCAACGCCTCGGGCGTACGCCTCTCCACCATCGAACACCTGATGGCCGCGCTCGCCGCGCTGGACATCGACAACGCCATCGTCGAGGTCGACGGGCCTGAAGTGCCGATCATGGACGGTTCGGCGCTGCCCTTCGTGCAGTTGCTGGACCGCGCAGGCCGCAAGACCCAGGACGCGCCGCGCGCCTATCTGGAAGTGCTCGAGAAGGTCGAGGTCGAGGATGGGGTGAAATACGCCGCCATCCACCCCTGCGACCGGTTCGAGATCGACGTGGAGATCGACTTCGCCTCCGCCGCTATCGGTCGCCAGCGCGTGATCCTGCCGGTCACCGAGCGTAGCTTCCGCGACGAGCTGGCCGCCGCCCGCACCTTCGGCTTCGTCCAGGAAGTGGAAGCGCTTCGCCGCGCCGGCCTCGCTCGCGGCGGCTCGCTGGAGAACGCCATCGTGCTGGACGGCGACGCCATCCTCAATCCCGAGGGCCTGCGCCTGAAGGACGAGTTCGTGCGCCACAAGGCCCTGGACGCCATTGGCGACCTGTATGTCCTCGGCGCCCCGCTGCTCGGCCGGTTCGAGAGCCGCTACGGCGGCCACGCCCTGAACAACAAGCTGGTCCGCGCCCTCGCCGAACGCCGCAGCGCCTGGCGGCTGCATACCCCGGGCCATGTTATGGCCGAGGCGGTCTGAGCCGCTGTCTGGAACGAAATCAGGTCTCCGGGAAACAGGTCGTTGGAACGGGTTTGAAAATCCGTTTGCGGAATGCACCTAAACCCCTCCCCCTGCGGCGCTCAGCCGTTGGCGTAACGTTCCCGGCTGAGGTACAAGGCCGCCAAGCACGGGGTGGCTCGCGACCGCGTCTTCGTAAGGGAACTGAGCAAGGTGTTTCGTAACGTCAGGGCTCGCGGGCCTATCCTGCTCGCCGCCACCGCGGCCATACTGCTAGCTGGCTGCAGCCACGGCCGCCGCGACAAGCTCGCAAAGGCCGATAATTCCTATCAGGAACGCTCGGTCGAGCTGCTGTACGCCACCGGCGCCCAGCGCATGGACGACCATCAATGGAGCCTGGCCAGCCAGTACTTCGATGAGGTTGAGCGCCAGCATCCCTATTCGGAATGGGCCCGCCGCGCGATCCTGATGGAAGCGTTCGCGCACTACCAGGCGAACCAGTACGACGACGCCATCGCCGCCGCCGACCGCTTCATCTCGCTCTATCCGGGCAATCCGTCCGCGTCCTACGCCTATTACCTCAAGGCCCAGTGCTACTTTGAGCAGATCGCCGACGTCGGGCGCGACCAGGGCTCCACCGAGCAGGCCCAGGCGGCCTTCCGCGAAGTCCAGAAGCGCTTCCCCACTTCCGAATACGCAACCGACTCAAAGCTGAAGCAGGACATGATCGTCGACCAGCTGGCCGGCAAGGAGATGTCGGTAGGTCGCTGGTATCTGCGCCAGGGGCTGCCGATCTCCGCCATCGGCCGCTTCAAGACTGTGGTCGACAAGTACCAGACCACCAGCCACACGCCCGAAGCGCTGTATCGTCTGGTCGAGGCGAACCTGACCCTTGGCCTGCGTGACGAGGCCACCAAGGATGGGGCGGTGCTCGGCTACAACTTCCCCGGCGACCGCTGGTACGACAAGGCCTACGCCCTGCTCACCTCCAAGGGCCTGCGCCCGTCGGCTCCTCCCAAGCCCAAGCCCAAGGGCGCGATGAGCCGTATCGGGCCGGTCTGACCAGGACGCTTTCAACGCGGGGCTGCTGATGCGGACAGAGTCGTGCTGATCGGCTTGAACATCCGCGATGTAGTGCTGATCGAGGCGCTCGACCTCGATCCGGGCGCGGGGCTGACCGCGCTGACCGGCGAGACCGGCGCGGGCAAGTCCATCGTGCTCGATGCGCTGGGCCTGGCCACGGGCGCACGCGGCGACGCCGGGCTGGTCCGGCATGGCGCAGCCCAGGCAGTCGCCACGGCCGTGTTCGAACTTCCTCCCAACCATCCGGCCTGGACCTTGCTCGCCGACAAGGGCGTCGCCGGCGAGCCTGGCGAGGACCTGGTGCTGCGCCGCCAGATTTCCGCCGACGGCCGCTCTCGCGGTTTCGTCAACGACCAGGCCGTCGGCGTGGGCGTTCTCAAGGAGCTGGGAGCCCTGCTGCTGGAGGTGCACGGCCAGCACGACGCGGTCGGCCTGCTCGATCCCCGCACCCACCGCGCCCTGCTCGACACCTATGGCGACTGCGCGTCCGCCCTGGCCGCCTGCCGCACCCGCTGGAACGCCTGGCGCGAGGCGGTGCGCAACGCCGAAGCCCTCAGGGCGCAGGCCCAACGCAGCGCCGCGGACGCCGAGGAAGCCGCCCTTCGGCTGGCCGAGCTTGACCGGCTGGACCCGCGCGCAGGTGAAGAGGCCGCGCTGGCGG
>JBARAK010000570.1:0-3677 GCA_049791955.1 Caulobacteraceae bacterium | reverse complement strand
GCCGTGAAGACCCTGGCCCCGGCGCTCACGCCTCCGCTCCGGTCAGCGGCCGGCCGGCTGCGGGAAGGCCAGCACCTCCGAGGTGTAGGTCTCCACCACCTCGCTGAAAGGCGTCCCGTCGGGCAGGGTCAGCACCGCCCGGTGCTGGAGCACGTGTTCGGGGATCGCCAGCCGGCTTCCGGCCGGCGGCGCGGGCGCCCCCATCTCCCACCCCGCCGGAAGCGGCGACCAGAGCAGCTCGGCCGACAGCGTATGACGCTGGAAATGCAACGCCTGCACAGCCCGGCCGAACGCGACGTCTGAGGTGTCGAGCTGGTGGTTCATGTCCGGGGTGAGGCGGCTCGGAACGTACCAGTTGTCGGCTTCCGACAGCACATGGCCGCCGCAGGACAGGCGCACCCGGCGATAGCGGATCGAGTCGCCGTCGCCCACCGCCAGCAGGCGGCGTTGTTCAGGCGAAGCCGGCTTGTCCACCCCGTGCACCCGCTCGGCGACGATCTTGGCCGGCGACGCCAATCCGTGGGCTTCGCACCAGCGGTCGAGCGTCAGGGTGGCGCTGTCGTGGCTCAGCAGGTCGGCGTTGAGGCTTTGCAGCAGGGCCAGGGCCTCGAGCCGGCCCGTGAACCCATCCGACCAGGTTGGCGACGGGGTCTGCGGCGGCGACGGGGCGGGCTGGGCGCCGGCGGCGCTGGCGACCGAGAGGAACAGACCGCAGCCGATCGAGGTCGCCATCACACGCAGGGCCATACTTGCAACTCCGGTTCGGGCGCTGCTTTAGCGTCTCGCCGCCTGCGCGCGCAAACGGGATCGACTGCCCCATGGACCTGCGGGCGCGGACCTGGGAAACTCCGCCCCATGCTGCTGGCTACCGACATATGGGTCTCGGCCCTGTTCCGCCGGGCCGAACTGGGCGGCGCCTATCCAGCGGTCATCCGCAAGGGCGACGCGCGCGCCGGAGCCGTGCTGGTGAAGGTGCTGGATCGTCGCGCCGGACTGGCCACGCTTTACGCCGAGGCCTTCAGCACCGACGGCGACCGGGTATGGATGCAGCCGGTGGTCAGCCAAGATGAAACAGCGCTGGACGCCTACACCGAGCGCGCCCTCAGAATCGATCCGGACCTTTGGATCGTCGAGATCGACGACAGCCGCGGTCGTCACTTCCTGACCGAGGCGGTTGAGAATCATTAACCGCCTTCCTAAACCGGACCGCAAGCCTACTGAGGTTAGGGTATGCTTCGAAGAGTTTCGGAGCGTCCATGCTTTTTCTGATGAACGATACGGTGCTGGAGGTGGACATGCGCAAGCTGGTCCCCCCCGCTCAGCGCGCGCGCTTCCAGGCGCTGACGCTGCCGTTCGTGATGAATCTCGGCCGTGAGATGTTCGCCGAACAGCCCCTGATCCATCAGGAGCGTTCCGAGCGCGTGCTTCGCCTGGCCGCCCTGATCCTGTCCAAGGCTCCCGACGTCAACGCCGCCCTGTTCCAGGCTCCCCGCGCCGGCTGCGCGCCCGGCGAAGTC
This sequence comes from Caulobacteraceae bacterium, assembly GCA_049791955.1. Taxonomy (GTDB): domain Bacteria; phylum Pseudomonadota; class Alphaproteobacteria; order Caulobacterales; family Caulobacteraceae; genus CAHJWH01. The sequence goes on along the minus strand of JBARAK010000570.1, from coordinate 2,160 downwards.
GCCGCGGAACTGACCGAAGTGAGCCTGCCGGTGCTCGGCGCCCTGTACGAGCGCCAGCGCCAGGCCGCCCTCACCCCCGTCGCCGTCGACCGCGAAGTCTGGCGCCGCATGGCCGCCTGATCCCGCCTTCCCTGCTGACGCAGGAAACCTTATCCCTGTCTTCCCTGCTGACGCAGGGAGGGGGAAAACGGCGCAGGATGCGTGACACCGCCGCGCCACCGCCCTATCTGCCCGGGCCATGTCCGCACAGAATCCAGCCGCCGAGGCGTCCCGCCGGCGCACCTTCGCCATCATCTCCCACCCGGACGCCGGCAAGACCACGCTGACCGAGCAGATCCTGCTGGCCGGCGGCGCGATCCACCAGGCCGGCGCGGTGCGGGCGCGGGGAGAACAGCGCCGCACCCGTTCGGACTGGATGAAGATCGAACGCGAGCGCGGCATCTCGGTCTCGGCCTCGGTGATGACCTTCGAGCACAGCGGCAAGCTGTTCAACCTGCTCGACACCCCCGGCCACGAAGACTTCAGCGAAGACACCTACCGCACCCTGACGGCCGCCGACTGCGCTGTGATGGTGCTGGACGCCGCCAAGGGCATCGAACCCCAGACCCTCAAGCTGTTCGAGGTCTGCCGCCTGCGCGACATCCCGATCATCACCTTCATCAACAAGATGGATCGCGAGGCGCAGGACCCCTTCGCCCTGCTGGACGAGATCGGCTCCAAGCTGGCGCTCGACCCCGCGCCGCTCTACTGGCCGGCCGGTTCGGGCAATCGCTTCAAGGGCATGATCGACCTCTCGGGCGAACGGTTCCTGCCCTACGTCCGGGGCAGCGACGACCCCGAGGACCGTGCGCCCATCCCGCTGCAGTCCAACGCCATCGTGCGCATCCTCGACGCCGAGGAGCTGGAAGAGGCGCAGGAAGGCGCCATGCTGGTCCAGGAAGCCTCCAAGCCCTTCGATCCCCAGGCCTTCCTGGAAGGCCACATGACGCCGGTGCTGTTCGGCTCGGCCCTGCGCCACTTCGGCGTGGCCCAGCTGCTCGGTGCGCTCGACGCCTATTCCCCGCCCCCCCAGGATCGCGACGCCCTGCGGGCCGGCAACCCCATCGAGGTGCATCCAGGCGACCCCGAGGTGTCGGGCTTCGTGTTCAAGATCCAGGCGAACATGGATCCGAACCACCGCGACCGCATCGCCTTCGTGAAGCTGTGCTCAGGCCGCTTCACCCGCGGGATGAAGCTGAAGGTGCAGAACACCGGCCGCCAGATGAGCGTCCACAACCCGATCATGTTCCTGGCCTCCGAGCGCGAGCTGGCGGAGGAAGCCTACGCGGGCGACGTGCTGGGCATCCCCAACCACGGCGTCCTGCGCGTGGGAGACAGCCTCTCGGAGACCGGCCAGATCCGCTACGCCGGGCTTCCCAACTTCGCCCCCGAGATCCTCCAGCGGGTGCGGGTCAAGGATCCGCTGAAGGCCAAGCACCTGAAGAAGGCGCTGGAAGGCCTGGCCGAGGAAGGCGTCACCCAGCTGTTCCGGCCGCAGATCGGCTCCGACTTCATCGTCGGCGCGGTGGGCCAACTGCAGTTCGAGGTGATGGCCGACCGCCTGTCCAACGAATACGGGCTGGACGTCATGTTCGAGCCGTCGCCTTACGCCGAGGCCCGCTGGCTGTCCGGCGCCAAGGCCGACCTGGAGGACTTCGCCGGCAAGCACCGGGCGGCCATGGCCTCCGACATCGACGAGGAGCCGGTGTTCCTGGCCAAGTCGTCGTGGGAGATCGGCTACGTCACCGAACGGTTCCCTAAACTCGCCTTCCTGCGGAGCAAGGAGCGGGGCTGACCGCACGGGCCCCTGGCCTCGGCGCGCCGGCAGTCGAATATGGTTAACGGGATCTGAAAAAGCGGCCCCGTCCTTGCTCTTGAACCTTCATCTCCCTCCGGACGTGCCGGGATGGGACGATGCTGGAGCAGGCTCAGATGCAGTTCGGCAAGATTTCCAAGGGCCCAGCCCAGGAACGCCGCAGCGGGTCCTCCCTGCTGACCGATTCGGGACGTCTGGAGCTGCTGAACCTGGCGGCGGTCTCGGCGCTGATCGCCGGCCCGGCCGCCCCCAGCTTCAACAGCGCCGCGCGCGCCGCCGCCGAGCTGGAGCAGTCGATCCTGCTG
>JBARAK010000569.1:0-18377 GCA_049791955.1 Caulobacteraceae bacterium | reverse complement strand
GGATCTGTTGCATCAGGAATGAGAACCCGCCGTCCACGAGCGAGAAGAAGATCGCCGTCAACGCCACCATGATGAAGACCATCACCGAGGTGATCCAGGTCTCCTTCCACGGCGTCCAGGTGATCTTACGCGCTTCGACGCGGACCTCCTGCACGAACTGGCTCGGCGTGGTCTTGCGGCGCGCGGGCGCCGTGGACGCGACCGCCGACGTCGCCGCTGGCTTGGTCGCCGGAGTGCGCGTGGAGCGGGACTTGTCGCCCGCCGCCGGCGCTTTTACGCCCTGATCTCTAGCCATCGAACGGCTCACATATCCTCAAAGCACTGGAGGGGCTATCGCACCCCCATATAGACCCTTCCGCGCGGAAATGCCCGCGGGGCCGGAAATTCAATGACAGGTGGCAGGAGTGGGGGGACTCGAACCCACGACCCTCGGTTTTGGAGACCGATGCTCTACCAGCTGAGCTACACTCCTAAAGCCAGGAACCCTTTGGGCCCCTCCCTCGCCACGGCCTCGCGCCGCCCTGCGCCCAGCGTGCCGAGACCCACGGACAAAGCCGAAAGCACCGATACGCCACCGCGCCGGAGCGTCATACGCGCCGCCGTGTCGTGGAACGGCTGCAATGCCTGAATAGCGCGCAAACCGCAAGAGGCGCTTATCCGTATGCGTATCCTCGCGCCGGGCGTCCTCGGATCGAGGCTCAGCGTCCTCAGTTGACGGTTACCCCTTCAGATTGTCGCAGGTGCGTCATAGGTTGGGGGCAGATTGCCGCAGTGCAGGATAACCCAATGACCGAGACCGCTCCCAACGCTCCGCCGAAGAGCAGACCTCGGGCCAAGCCAGCCGAGGCCGCCGCGCCGCCCGTTCCACCGCCGGCCCAGAGCTGGCGCGAGCGCAAACGGGTCCTGGTGCTGCAGGGCGGCGGCGCGCTGGGCTCCTACCAGGCCGGGGTGTGCGAAGGCTTGGCCCGCGAGGCCATGGGCCCCAGCTGGGTCGCCGGCATCTCCATCGGGGCCATCAACGCCGCCCTCATGGTCGGCAATCCGCCGGGACAGCGCGAAGAGCGGATACGCCAGTTCTGGGAGCGGGCCACGTCCGGCAATTTCTACCTGCCGTTCGCGACCAACGACACGTTCGGACGATCGGTGGTCAACCAGATGAGCGCGGCCTACATCGCCACCTTCGGCGCCCCCGGCTTCTTCCGCCCCCGCTTCCCCGGCCCGTTGCTGGCGACCCCGGAAACCGCGGAAGCGCTCAGCTTCTACGACACCACCCCGCTCCGCCAGACCCTGGAGGAACTGGTCGACTTCGACCGGATCAACCATGGCCACATCCGCCTCAGCGTCGGCGCGGTGGACATCGAGACCGGCAACAACGTCCTGTTCGACAACACCAAGATGACCATAGGGCCGGAGCACATCATGGCGTCCGGCGCCCTGCCCCCCGGCTTCCCGCCGGTCTGGATCGAGGGCCGGGCCTACTGGGACGGCGGGCTGGTGTCGAACACGCCGCTGGAATTCGTGCTGGACGAGGAGACCCACGAGGACCTGCTGATCTTCCAGGTCGACCTGTTCAACGCCCGCGGACCCATGCCGCAGAACCTGCTCGACGCGGAGGAGCGTGAAAAGGACATCCGCTATTCCAGCCGCACCCGGCTGAACACCGACTCCAACATGCGGATCCACCGCATCAAGATGGCGCTGCAGCGGCTGATCGAGAGCCTGCCGCCCGGCCACGGCGACGAGAAGGACCTCAAGCTCCTCCGTCGCGTCTCCAAGGAAAATGCGGTGGCGATCGTCCAGCTCATCTACCGCAAGCGCGCCTACGAAGGCGGGTCCAAGGACTACGAGTTCTCCCGCCAGACCATGCTCGAGCACTGGGCCACCGGTCTCGCGGATGTGGAGCATTTCTTCGCCCACGCCGAAGCCCAGTTCGCCGCCGCCAACGGCACCGGTGTCGTGGTGATCGACCCCGGCCTCCCCGAACACCCAACCAGGAGCGACCCTGCATGACCCGCGACGAAATCCTGAACACCCCCTCGATGCCGGCCTTCGCGCCCAGCTATCCGCATGGGCCGTTCCGCTTCGTGCGGCGCGAGTACCTGATCGTCACCTACGAGACCGATCCGGACGCCATCCGCGAGGCGCTGCCCGAGCCCCTGGAGGCCGCCCCCGGCAACATCGCCTACTACGAGTGGATGAAGATGCCCGACTCCACGGGCTTCGGCGACTACGAGGAGAGCGGCACCGGCATCCAGGCCCTGTGGAAGGGCGAGCCCTGCAATTTCTCGGTCCAGATGTACCTGGACGACGAACCGCCGATCACCGGCGGCCGCGAGATTTGGGGCTTTCCCAAGAAGTACGGCGTGCCGCGCCTGAAGCTGGTCAAGGACACCTTGACCGGCACCCTGCACTACGACGAGGAGCGCGTGGCCATGGGCACCATGCGCTACAAGACCACCAGCCTGGCCGACAAGCTGGACCAGGTGAAGGCCGGCCTGGCCAAGCTGAACGTGAACCTGAAGCTGCTGCCCGACATTACCGGCGCGCCGAAGGTCGCCCAGCTGGTCGGCTACAATCTCGAGGACATCCATGTGCACGGCGCCTGGGACGGAGACGCGCGCCTGCATCTGATCCCGCACGTCAACTGCCGCGTCGCGGACCTGCCGGTGAAGCGGATCATCGGCGGCCGCAATATGGTGGTCGACTTCGTGCTGCCCTACGGGCGGGTGCTGCACGACTATCTGGCCTAAGCAAAGAAACCCAAGTGTTTTCAAAGGGAAATATCATGAGCCTCAAGAACCGCAACGCCGTGATCACCGGCTCCACCAGCGGCATCGGCCTCGCCTACGCCAAGGCCCTGGCCGCCGAGGGCGTCAACGTGCTGATCAACGGCTTCGGCAAGCCCGAGGATATCGAGAAGGAACGCGCCGGCATCGAGAGCGAGTTCGGCGTCAAGGCCTTCTATTCGCCCGCCGACATGACCAAGCCCGACCAGATCACGGGCATGATCGACCAGGCCGTTAAGGACCTGGGCGGCGTCGACATCCTGATCAACAACGCCGGCGTCCAGTTCGTCTCCCCGATCGAGGAGTTCCCGGTCGAGAAGTGGGACCAGATCATCGCGATCAACCTGTCCTCGGCCTTCCACAGCATCCGCGCGGCGACGCCGGTCATGAAGAAGGCCGGCTGGGGACGGATCATCAACACCGCCTCGGCCCACTCCCTGGTGGCCAGCCCCTTCAAGTCGGCCTACGTCACCGCCAAGCACGGCCTGGCCGGCCTGACCAAGACTGCGGCGCTCGAACTGGCGACCCACAAGATCACTGCCAACTGCATCTCGCCCGGCTACGTCTGGACCCCGCTGGTGGAGCACCAGATCCCCGACACCATGCAGGCCCGCAACCTGACCCGCGAGCAGGTGATCAACGACGTGCTGCTGGCCGCCCAGCCGACCAAGGAGTTCGTCACCTCCGAACAGGTCGCCGCCATCGCGGTGTTCCTGTGCTCGGACGCCGCTTCCCAGATCACCGGGGCCAACATCTCGGTGGATGGCGGCTGGACCGCAGAATAGGGCGTTATCTCCTCTCCCGCCACGGCGGGAGAGGAGAAGCTCAACCGTCCGAGAACACCTTGAAGTGCCCGTGCAGGGTCGCCACCGGCGCGGCGCGCGTGTGCTGCCAGGCCTCGACGTGGACGTTGGCGATGCGGCGGCCGACCCGGCGGAGCTGGGCGCGGGCGAAGGTGTCCACCGGACGGGCGGAGCGCAGGTACTCCACCGTGATGTCGATGGGCCTGGGCCGACGGGCCAGACCGTTCGCCTCGCCGGCCTGGGCCATGGTGAGCTGGGCGATGGCCGCCATTTCCATCAGGGCGCCCAGCACTCCGCCGTGGATCGCGGCCGGAGCAGGATTGCCGATGAGATGATCGGCGTAGGGCAAAACCAGGGTGATCTCGTCCCCGGCGCGCTCGGCTCGCACGCCCAGGAAGCGGGCGTAGGGGATGGCCTGCAGGACCGCCGCCGGATCGAAGGGGACTGCGCCGCTCATCGGCCCGCCACCGCCGCGACCTGTTCCGGCGTCGGCTGGATGTCCAGGCGCGTCAGCATGAAGGCCGCCTGGGCGGTGGAGACCGGATCGCTACGGTCGGTCTCGTAGGCCGAGGCGCGCACGAAGGCGACCGACCGGGTCAGCTTGTAGCAATGGGCGTGGCCGAACAGGTCGAGCCCCGGCCGGGCCGGGCGGGTGTAGTCGATGCGCAGGTCCAGGGTGGCGATGACCATGAACTCCTCCAGCGCCGCCCATACCGCCTGGCTGCACACATGGTCGAGCAGGGTGGTCACCGCTCCACCCGCCAGGATGCCGCTGTCCGGCTCGCCGATCAGCTCTTCCCGGTAGGGCAGCTTGATGATCGCCTCGGCGGGGGACATCGAGACCAGTTCCAGCCTCAGCGCCTTGGCCTGCGGAACCACGTGCAGCCCGGCGTCGCCGGCCCGGCTCAGGACATCCAGTGGTTTCACCATCGCTGCTCAGCTTCCCTTGAAGGCGGGCTTCCGCTTCTCGCTGAAGGCGGCCATGCCCTCCTTCTGGTCGTCGAAGGCGAACAGCGAGTGGAACAGCCGCCGCTCGGTGCGCACGCCCTGGGTCAGGGTGGTCTCCAGCGCGGCGTCGACCAGTTCCTTGTTCATCATCACCGCCAGCGGCGACTGGGCGGCGATCTTGGCGGCGGCGGCCCTGGCCTCGTCCAGCAGTTTGTCCAGCGGAACGACGCGGGAGACCAGGCCGCTGCGCTCGGCTTCGGCTGCGTCCATCATCCGCCCGGTCAGGATCATGTCCATGGCCTTGGACTTGCCCACCAGGCGGGTCAGGCGCTGGGTGCCGCCGATGCCCGGCATGACGCCGAGGTTGATCTCCGGCTGGCCGAACCTGGCGTTCTCGGCGGCGATGATGAAGTCGCAGATCATCGCCAGTTCGCACCCGCCGCCCAGCGCATAACCCGCCACAGCGGCGATGATCGGCTTGCGGCTGCGGACGATCCGCTCCGAGGTCTCGGTGAAGAAGTCGGTCCGGAACATCTCGGCATAGGTCTTGGACGACATCTCCTTGATGTCGGCGCCGGCGGCGAAGGCCTTGTCGGACCCCGTCAGCACTATGCAGCCGACCGCGTCGTCATGGTCCAGAGCCTCGATGCAAGTGGAAAGCTCCTGCATCAGCTGGCTGTTCAGCGCGTTGAGCGCCTCCGGGCGGTTGAGGCGGATCAGGGCGACGCCGTCGGCCTTCTCCAGCAGGATCGTCTCGTAGGCCATCAGCCGCCTCCTCTCACCGTCTCGTCCAGTTCGTCGAGCCGCCCGCGCATGAGCTGCAGCACGCCGGAGAAATCCTTGCCGCCGAAGCCCAGCCGGTCGAACAGGGCGTACAGGGCTTCGGCCTGGGCGCCCAGCGGCGTCGTCGCACCGGCGCGGGCGGCCGCCTCCTGGGCCAGCTTCAGGTCCTTCAGCATCAGGGCGGACAGGAACCCGCCCTCATACCCACGATCGGACGGGGACGCCGGCCCCACGCCCGGCCAGGGGCAATAGCTGGTGATCGACCAGCACTGGCCGGAGGATTTGGAGGCGATGTCATAGAACTTGTCCGCCGCCAGCCCCAGCTTCTCGGCCAGGGCGAAGGCCTCGCAGACGCCGAGCATCGACACGCCCAGCACCATGTTGTTGCAGATCTTGGCCGCCTGCCCTGCCCCCGCTTCGCCGGCATGGACCACCGCCTTGGCCATGGGCTGCAGCGCCTGCTCGACCTTCTCGAACAGCGCCTCGTCGCAGCCGACCATGAAGGTGAGCTGGCCGCTCTCCGCCGCCGCGATGCCGCCGGAGACCGGCGCATCGGCGAAGTCGAAACCCGCCGCCCTGGCCTGGGCGCCCACCGCGCGGGCGCTGTCCACGTCGATAGTGGAGCAGTCGATCAGCAGCGCGCCGGCCTTGGCGTTCGGCAGCACGCTTTCGGCGAACACCTGGCGCACGTGGGTCCCCGCCGGCAGCATGGTGATCACCACGTCCGCTTCCGCCACCGCCAGGGCTGCGGTCTCCGCCGGGGTGCACCCCGCGCCCCGGGCGCGATCCAGCGCCACGACGCTGAGGTCGAAGGCGTGGACCTGACGGCCGGCCTTGGCCTGATTGGCGGCCATGCCGCCGCCCATGTTCCCCAGGCCGATGAAGGCGACGCGGCTCATGTCTGTCTCCCTGTCGCGCCGTGGTTCAGGCGCTGTGTCGTTTCGTGTCGAGCGGGACCCATTCCTCGCCTTCGGGCATCCCGGCGAAGATGTCGTCGAGCCGGGCGTCGCCGACCCCGCCCAGCGTGGCGGGCTTCCATCGGGGGGCGTTGTCCTTGTCCACGATCACCGCGCGCACGCCCTCCTGGAAGTCGTGCAGCCGGCAGACCCGTGAGGCGATGCGGTACTCCACCGCCATCTCGTCCTCAAACCGCTGCATGTCGCGGCCCTGGCGAAGCTGGCGGAACGCCACCTTCATCGCCTGAGGCGACTTGGTCTTCAGCACTTCGAGCTGCTGGCGGGCCCAATCGGACCCGTCCTCCTCCAGGGCCTGGAAGATCGCCTCCACGCTGTCGCCGGCGAAGGTGCGATCGATGACCTCGCGATGCTGGGCCAGGGGCGGCTCACCGGCCTCGTCCTCGAATTCGGTCAGCACGGTTTCGGTCGCCTCGGGCCGGGCCAGCAGCTCCGACTTCAGCGCCTCGACCCGCCCCTGCCGGACATAGTCGGTGGCGATCCCGAGCAGCATGCAGTCCGCCGCCCTGATGCGCGCGCCGGTCAGCGCCAGCCACATGCCGGTCTCGCCCGGCAGGCGGGGCAGGAACCAGCCGCCGCCCACATCCGGGAACAGTCCGATGCCGGTCTCGGGCATGGCGAAGACGGTGCGCTCGGTAGCGACCCGGTAGTTGGCGGGGGCCGAGATGCCGACCCCGCCGCCCATGACGATGCCGTCCATGACCGCCACGATGGGCTTCTCGTACCCGAACAGCAGGGCGTTGAGCCGGTATTCCTCGCCGAAGAACGCGCGCGCCTCGGCCCCGTCCTTCGCCCCGCTCTCGGCGATCATGCGGATGTCGCCGCCGGCGCAGAAGCCGCGCTCGCCGCTGTGGTCGAGCAGGACGGCCTTCACCGCCGGATCGGCCCACCACGCCAGCAGCGCGTGGATCATCAGGCGGCACATCTCGGTGTTGAGGGCGTGCAGGGCCTTGGGCCGGTTGAGCGTGAGCCGCCCCCAGCCGCCCTCGACCCGGGTGAGGATCGGCGGTTCGCTCATTGCCGGAAGATCTCCCGCGCGGTGATCACGCGCATGATCTCGTTGGTGCCTTCGAGGATCTGGTGGACGCGCAGGTCGCGCACGATCCGTTCGAGCGGATAGTCCCTCAGGTAGCCGTAGCCGCCGTGGAGCTGCAGCGCGTCGTTGGCGACCGAGAAGCCGACGTCGGTGGCGAAGCGCTTGGCCATGGCGCAGAGCTTGGTGGCCGAGCGGTCCTTGCGGTCCAGGGCCGAGGCGGCGTTGCGGATCATCAACCGGGCGGCCTCCAGCTCGGTGGCCATGTCCGCCAGCTTGAACTGCAGCGCCTGGAACTCCTTCAGCGGCTGGCCGAACTGCTTGCGGGTCTCCAGGTAGGCCTTGGCGGTGTCCAGCGCGAAGCCGGCGCCGCCGAGCGAGCAGGCCCCGATGTTCAGCCGCCCACCGTCCAGGCCCGACATGGCGATGCGGAACCCCTCCCCCTCGGCGCCGACGCGGTTGGCGACCGGCACGCGGCAGTCGTCGAAGTTCACCTGGGCGGTCGGCTGGGCGTTCCAGCCCATCTTGTGCTCCTGGGCCCCGAAGCTGAGCCCCGGCGTCCCCTTCTCCACCACCAGGGTGGAGATACCCTTCGGACCATCCTCGCCCGTGCGCACCATGACCACATAGACGTCGCTGGTCCCAGCGCCGGAGATGAACGCCTTGGAGCCGTTCAGCACATAGTGGTCGCCATCCAGCCGCGCGGTGGTCCGCAGCGCCGCCGCGTCGGAGCCGGAACCAGGCTCGGTCAGGCAGTAGGAGGCGATCAGCTCCATGGTGGTCAGGCGCGGCAGGAGGCGCTGGCGCAGTTCGTCGGAACCGTACCGGTCGATCATCCAGCTCGCCATGTTGTGGATCGAGATGAAGGCCGAGACCGGCACGTCGCCGTAGGACAGGGCTTCGAACACCAGCACCGCGTCCAGCCGGTTCAGGGCCGAGCCGCCTACGTCCTCCTGCACGTACAGGCCGGCGAAGCCCAGCTCCGCCGCCTTGCGCATCACATCCACGGGGAAGTGCTTCTCCGCGTCCCAGCGCGCGGAATGCGGGGCGAATTCGGCCGCGGCGAACGCCTGGGCCGCATCCTGGATCGCGACCTGGTCCTCGTTGAGGGTGAAGTCCAAGCGCCCGCTCCTATTGCATCGTCGGGATGACGAAGCTGGAGTCGATATGGCCTTCCAGCGTGCTATCCGGCCAGCGGGCGGTGACGGTCTTCACCTTGGTCCAGAACTTCACGCCTTCCATGCCGTGCTGGTTGGTGTCTCCGAAGCCCGAGCGCTTCCAGCCCCCGAAGGTGTGGTAGGCGACCGGCACCGGGATCGGGACGTTGATTCCGACCATGCCGACGTTGACCCTGGCCGCGAAGTCGCGCGCCGCCCGGCCGTTCTGGGTGAAGATGGCCACCCCGTTGCCGTACTGGTGCTTGGACGGCAGGGCCAGGGCCTCCTCGAAGCTGTCCGCGCGCATGATCTGCAGCACCGGCCCGAAGATCTCGTCCTGGTAGGACTTCATCTCGGGCTTCACGTGGTCGAACAGGCTCGGTCCGATGAAGTAGCCCTTCTCGAAGCCCTGCAGCGCGAAGCCGCGCCCGTCCACCACCAGTTCCGCGCCCTCCTTCTGGCCCAGCGCGATGTAGTCGCTGATGCGCTGGCGATGGGCGGCGGACACCACCGGGCCGTACTGGGCCGAGGCGTCGGTGGAGATCCCGACCTTCAGCTGGTCGATCTCGGCGATCATGCGCTCGCGGAATTCGTCGGCGGTCTTCTTGCCCACCGCCACCACCACCGGCAGGGCCATGCAGCGCTCGCCGGCCGAGCCGTAGGCCGCGCCGGAGATGTCCTTGATGACCTGGTCCATGTCGGCGTCGGGCAGGATGACGCCATGGTTCTTGGCGCCGCCCATGGCCTGGACCCGCTTACCGGCCTTGGCGCCTTCCATGTAGACGTAGTGGGCGATGTCGGAGGAGCCGACGAAGCTCACCGCCTTGATCTCGGGATGCTGCAGGATGGCGTCCACGGCGACCTTGTCCCCGTGCACCACGTTGAGCACGCCTGCCGGCGCGCCGGCCTCCATCATCAGTTCGGCCAGGCGCACAGGTAGGGACGGATCGCGCTCCGAGGGCTTGAGGATGAAGGTGTTGCCGACCGCGATAGCCACGCCGAACATCCACATCGGGATCATGGCCGGGAAGTTGAACGGGGTGATCCCGGCCACCACGCCCAGCGGCTGGCGCATCGAATAGACATCGATGCCCGGACCGGCGCCTTCGGTGTACTCGCCCTTCAGCGCGTGGGGGATGCCGCAGGCGAACTCGATCACCTCCAGGCCACGCTGGATGTCGCCCTTGCTGTCGGCGATCACCTTGCCGTGCTCGCTGGAGAGCAGCTCGGCCAGCTCGTTCATGTTGGCTTCGACCAGCCGCTTGAACTCGAACATCACCCGCGCGCGCCGCTGCGGAGTGGTCGCCGCCCAGCCGGGCTGGGCCTTGGCGGCGGCCTCGACCGCCATCTCGATCCCGCGCTGGCCGGCCAGCTGGACCCGGGCCTGCACCTCGCCGGTGTTGGGGTTGAAGACGTCGGCGAAGCGGCCGGAATGACCCGCGACCGAGGCCCCACCGATGAAATGGATGATCTCGCGCACCGGCTATTCTCCCTGACGATCTGTTTTGACTGCCTGTTGGGCCTGGACCTAGCACTGACGCATGGACGTCCCTATTGCATTCTTGCGCCATAGGGTTTGCATTATCGCATGTTCGATTGGGACGACCTGCGCATCTTCGTGGCCGCTGCACGCGGCGGCTCGTTCAGCGCCGCAGCCCGGCAGGCGGGCATAGACGCGGCCACGGTCGGCCGGCGGATCGCCCGGTTCGAGACCGCGCTGAAGGCTACGTTGTTCACCCGCTCCCCGACCGGCCTGCAGCTCACCGCCACCGGCGCGCGGGTGCTCGAAGAGGGCCTCCGGGCCGAGGCGGCGATGGACGCGGCGCTCAGGGTCGGGGAGCCCGACCTGATCGGCGGGGTGGTCCGCCTCAGCGTGTCCGAGGGATTTGGCGCGGCCATTATCGCCCCGGCCCTGCCCGCGCTGCGGGCGCAACGGCCGTCGCTGCGGATCGAGCTGGCGGCAGCCTCGGGCTTCCTGTCCCCCACCAAGCGCGAGGTGGACATGACGGTGACGCTGATCGCCCCCACGTCGCCCCGCCTGCACGTGGAGCCGCTGACCGAGTACGAGCTCGGCCTGTACGCGTCCGAAGCCTACCTCGCCCGCAGCGCCGCGCCGCAAAGCCCGGTCGACCTGCTGGCGCTGGACGTGGTGGGCTATGTCGACGACCTGATCTATGCGCCGGCGCTGCGTTACCTGGACGAGATCCAGCCAGGGCTGACGCCCGCGCTGGGCAGTTCCTCCATCCTGTCCCAGGCGGCGATCATCACGGGCGGCGGCGGCATCGGCGTGCTGCCCTGTTTCATGAGCGCCGGCCTGGTCCGGGTGCTGCCCGAGCAGGTCCGGCTGAGACGCCAGTTCTGGACCGCCGCACGGCGGGATGTGACCGACACCGCCCGCATCCGCCTGCTGCGCACGTGGCTGCAGGACCTGGTGCACGCCCGCAGGACCCAGTTACTCCCTTCCGGCTGATCCGGCGGGACGAAACGCCGCCGGCTTGACGAAGAACCGTTGACCGCCGCCCCTTGTCCCTGTACCGCCCCGCCACCATTGTTACTTTATAACTCTTGAGTGGTTGAAATTCCCGACATGACGGGCAGTTCTGTATGGGCGCTGGGCCTGGCGGCGAGCGTGGCGACCCTGGTCGGAGGCCTGCTGGCGCTGCGCCTGGGCGAGCGTATCCGGCTGGTCGCCGGTCTCACCGCGGGGGCCCTGCTTGGGGTCGCGCTGTTCGACCTGACGCCTGAAGCCTTCCACCTGGGGGCCGAGCAGCCTGGATTCCAGGCGGTGGCGCTGGCGCTCGGCTGCGGCTTTTCCGGCTACATGGTCCTGCACAGGCTGCTGAGCAGCGGAACCAAGGACGCCAGCCCCCGCGCCGGACACCTGGGCGCGGCGAGCCTGACCGTGCACAGCTTCCTCGACGGCCTGGCCATGGGACTGGCCTTCCACATCTCGCCCGCCGTCGGCTGGCCGGTGGCGCTTGCGGTGCTGGCGCACGACCTGTCCGACGGCGCGAACACGGTGGGCCTGACCCTGACCCTCGCCGGAAATGACAAGCGCCGCGCCGCCGGGGCCTGGCTGGCGGCCGACGCCGTAGCCCCGATCGTGGGCATAGCGGCTTCGGGCTTCTTCCATATCGGGACCGGGGCCCTGGCCCCGCTGCTCGGCGTGTTCGCCGGCGCCTTCCTCTACCTGGGCGCGGCCGAGCTGCTGCCGCGGAGCTATGGCGAGCGGCCCCTGCCCTCCACCACCGGCGCGGCCATCTTCGGCCTGGCCGTCATCTATGGCGCGGTGCGCCTGGCGGGCTGAATCCCCCAAATCGTCTTAGGCGGCCACGAACGGATAGGGCGAGATCGACTTGCGGTGCTCGTCCACCAGCAGGGTCCGGCTGACCGGCTGGGCCGCGCGCTGCGGACAGTCGGCCCGCTCGCACAGGCGGCAGGCGGGGCCGATCGGCGTGGCGGCCGGCGAGGCCAGATCGAGGCCACGGGCGTAGCCGAGCCGGCTGGCGTGGCGGAGTTCGCAGCCGAGCCCGACCGCCAGGTCCTCTTCGCCCCCGGCCACCCCGACCCGTCCCACCGTCCGGCCGAGCGTGAAATGGCGTGCGCCGTCCGGGGTCTCCACGATCTGGGTGACGATGCGTCCGGGCGTGCGGAAGGCGCTGTGCAGGTTCCAGCGCGGACAGCCGCCGCCGAAGCGGGCGAAGGGAAAGCTGGCCTCCGCCGCGAACCGCTTGGAGACGTTTCCGGCCGGATCGATGCGCATCATGAAGAAGGGCACGCCGCGCGCGCCTGGCCGTCCCAGGGTGGTCAGGCGATGGCAGACCTGCTCGAAGCTGAGCCCGAACCGCACGCAGAGGTGCTCCAGGTCGTAGCCGCCCGCCTCGGCGGCGGCATGGAAATCGGCGTAGGGGGCCAGGATCGCCGCCGCCACATAGTTGGCCAGTGAGACGCGGAGCAGGTTGCGCGTAGCCGGGTCGGGCGGGGCGGCGCGCTGCACGATCGCCCCCACCGGCTCGGCGAACTCCAACAGGGCGAGCTGGTAGGCGGTGGAGAAATTGCGCCCCGAACTTCCCAGCAGCTCGGACAGGAACAGGCGCTTGCGGTGCATGTCGAAGCGGCGGAGCTCGCCCTGCATCAGCTCCACCGTCGCCACCTGGACCCGCACGCCGAAGCGGGTCTGCAGCCGCTGGCGCAGGGCGGACGCGCGCGCCTCGGCCGAGCTGGACTCCAGCTCGTTGGCCAGGGCCTCGCCCCGCTCGTCCAGCTCGGAAAAGAAGTTGCGCTGGCTCTGGATGAAGGCCCGGACCCAGTCGGACGGCGTGGCGATCGAGGCCGCCTCTCCCTCCTTCACCCGCGCGTCGCCCAGCTCCACCAGCCGGCGCCGGTCGAGGTGGGACTGGTAGAGCCGCGCCACCGCCTCGGCCACGCCCGGCGCGTTCTCGGCCAGTTCGGCGATCTCGTGGCGGGAGACCGCCAGATCCTTGAACAGGGGATCGGCGAAGATCTCCGTCATGCTGGCCCCGCCCGCCTCGGCCTCGGCGGAGAAGCTGCGCAGGTCGAGCTCGTAGGCTTCCGCCAGGCGCAGCAGCACCTGGGCGGTGACCGGCCGCTGGTTGCGCTCGATCAGGTTCAGATAGCTCGGCGAGACCCCCAGGTCCTGGGCCATCCGCGTTTGGCTGAGGTCCAGTTCACGGCGCAGGCGGCGCAGGCGCGCGCCCAGGAAAAGCTTGCGGTCGGATCGCTCGGCCATTCTGTAAAAATGTCACAGATTTACAATTTTGACTAGATACAGATTTTCAGAGTGGCTTTTTGAGGTTTTTCTTCAGGTTACGACCTGCGGCTTAGCTCGTTAGATGTCTCAGACGGTCGACAGTCGACTTGCAAGGAGCATCCCAATGAGCAGCTTCGAAGCCCTCGTCCCCAACGCCCCCGCTGGCCGTTTCGACGGCGTCGAGCGACCCTATGGCGTGGCCGACGTCGAGGCGCTGCGCGGCTCGTTCCCGATCCAGCACACCCTGGCCGAACGGGGGGCGAACAAGCTGTGGGAACTGCTGCACGACGAGCCCTACGTGCACGCGCTGGGGGCCATGACCGGCAACCAGGCCATGCAGATGGTCCGCGCGGGCCTGAAGGCGATCTACCTGTCCGGATGGCAGGTGGCGGCCGACAGCAACACCGCCTCGGCCATGTACCCCGACCAGTCGCTCTACCCCGCCAATGCTGCGCCGGAGCTGTGCCGCCGGATCAACCGCACCCTGCAGCGCGCCGACCAGATCGAGCATGCCGAGGGCGGGGCCCAGCGCGACTGGTTCGCCCCCATCGTGGCCGACGCCGAGGCCGGCTTCGGCGGGCCGCTGAACAGCTTCGAGATCATGAAGGCCTTCATCGAGGCCGGCGCGGCGGGGGTCCACTTCGAGGACCAGCTGGCCAGCGAGAAGAAGTGCGGCCACCTGGGCGGCAAGGTGCTGATCCCGACCGCCGCCCACGAGCGCAACCTGATCGCCGCCCGCCTGGCCGCCGACGTGATGGGCGTTCCCACCCTGATCGTGGCCCGCACGGACGCCGAATCCGCCAAGCTGATCACCTCGGACGTGGACGAGCGCGACCGGCCCTTCATCATCAGCGGCGAGCGGACGGCCGAGGGCTTCTACCGGGTGCGCGACGGGGTCGACGCCT
The DNA here is from genome assembly GCA_049791955.1 of Caulobacteraceae bacterium. GTDB lineage: Bacteria > Pseudomonadota > Alphaproteobacteria > Caulobacterales > Caulobacteraceae > CAHJWH01. The sequence continues at coordinate 4,217 of JBARAK010000569.1, read as the reverse complement.
GCATCGCCCGCGGGCTGGCCTATGCGAAATACGCCGACCTGCTGTGGTGGGAGACCTCGCACCCGGACCTGGCCGACGCGCGCAAGTTCGCCGAGGCCGTCCACAAGCAGTATCCGGGCAAGCTGCTGGCCTACAACTGCAGCCCCTCGTTCAACTGGCGCGCCAAGCTCGATCCGCAGACGATCGAGACCTTCCAGACGGAGCTGGCGGCCATGGGCTACAAGTTCCAGTTCGTGACCCTGGCGGGCTTCCACAGCCTGAACCACGGCATGTTCCAGCTCGCCCAGGGCTACCGCGACCGGGGCATGGGCGCCTATTCGGAGCTGCAGCAGGCCGAGTTCGCGGCCGAGGCCGACGGCTACACCGCCACCCGCCACCAGCGCGAGGTGGGCACCGGCTACTTCGACAAGGTGGCCACCACCATCAGCGCCGGCCGCTCGTCCACCACCGCGATGGCCGCCTCCACCGAGGCCGCCCAGTTCAGGAAAACCCCCGCGCCGGAGATCTCCGGCCTGCAGCTCCAGGAGGTCTGATCATGAGCGTCGAACGGTTCTGGGTCATCGGCGGCGTCTACACCTGCATGGGCTTCAAGGCCCTGCGCGGCGACAGCCGGGTGGAGGGCCCGTTCGAGACCCGCGACGAGGCCAAGGCCGCCTGGAAGCGGCTCTCGCGCGAGCACCCCAGCCGGGCGACCGCGCGGTTCAGCATCGCCTCCGAACAGCTGGTCCTGCCGAACTGAAGGTCAAGACTGCAGACTTTGGGGGCGGCGCGCGGATGGTGCGTCGTCCCTGTTCGCGCGTCCGGCGGGCGGTCGCAAAGTGTCAGTGACATGTGCCTCGCCAGCGTGACATGGCGCCCCCAATCCCCTGTCAATCGCGCGACATGTCATGGCGGCGACCGTCGTCCTGCCTTTCCGGATTGACGGCGGGGCTGGTCGTGACGCCGCCACGCCGCTGGCCTCGCCCCTAACCGGCACGTAAAAGCCATGGCGAGGCCGGCGCCTGACCGGTCCGCTCCGGGAGGTTCCCTTGGCCGACGCCTTCATCTGCGACGCGATCCGCACCCCCATCGGCCGGTTCGGCGGCTCGCTGTCGTACGTGCGCACCGACGACCTGGGCGCGGTCCCGATCAGGGCGCTGATGGCGCGCAACCCGGAGGTCGATCCGGCGCTGATCGAGGAGGTGTTCTACGGCTGCGCCAACCAGGCAGGAGAGGACAACCGCAACGTGGCGCGCATGGCCCTGCTGCTGGCCGGCCTGCCGGTGAGCACGCCGGGGACCACCCTGAACCGGCTCTGCGCCTCGGGCCTGGACGCGGTGGGCGCCGCCGCCCGCGCGATCCAGTCCGGCCAGATGGATCTGGCCATCGCCGGCGGGGTGGAGAGCATGACCCGCGCGCCCCTGGTGATGGGCAAGGCGGAGACCGCCTTCCAGCGCTCGGCCAGCCTGGAGGACACCACCATCGGCTGGCGCTTCGTCAATCCGCTGCTCGAACGGCAGTACGGCGTGGAGTCGATGCCGGAGACCGGCGAGAACGTGGCGGAGGCCTACCAGGTCAGCCGCGCCGACCAGGACGCCTACGCCCTGCAGAGCCAGCAGCGCGCCGCCCACGGCCAGGCCAGCGGCTACTTCGCCGAGGAGATCGTGGCGGTGGAGGCCCGGGACGCCAAGCGCAAGCCCTTCGCCTTCGAGCAGGACGAGCACCTGCGCCCCGACACCACGCTTGAGGGCCTGTCGAAGCTGAAGACGCCCTTCCGCGAGAACGGCAGCGTCACCGCCGGCAACGCCTCGGGCGTCAACGACGGGGCGGCGGCCATGTTCATCGCCTCCGAGGCCGGCGCCAGGGCCAATGGGCTGACGCCGCGGGCCCGGGTGCTCGGCATGGCCAGCGCCGGGGTGGAGCCCAGGGTGATGGGGATCGGCCCGGTCCCCGCCTCGCGCAAGCTGATGGCCCGGCTGGGGCTGAAGATCGGCGACTTCGACCTGATCGAGATCAACGAGGCCTTCGCCAGCCAGGTGATCGCCAGCCTGCGCGAACTGGGCGTGGACCCGCACGACGACAAGGTGAACCCGCACGGCGGCGGCATCGCGCTCGGCCACCCCCTGGGCATGAGCGGCGCGCGCATCGCCCTGACCGCGGCCCACGCGCTTGAGAAGACCGGCGGGCGGCGCGCCCTGGTCACCCTGTGCGTAGGGGTCGGCCAGGGCGTGGCGGTGGCGCTGGAAAGGGTCTGAAGACCCCCGTTTGGGGGAGCGCGCCCACAGCGCGAGAATCCGCTTGCCCAGCCTGCGGCCAGGCTCCAGGAACAGATAGGATCGGCCCCGTTCCGACGGGGTTTCGAAGGCTGCAGCCGCCCTTGGGCGGAAGCGGCGCGGCGGCTCTTCGACCAGCGATCCCCGGGGACCTTGGAACGACACGGTGAAACGGCGGCCGCTCTATCTCCTGTTCGCGTTCAACAGCTTCGCCGCTGCGATGGTGGCGCTGTACATCGGCTTCGCGATCGGCCTGCCCCGCCCCTACTGGGCGATGACCACCGCCTATATCGTCAGCCAGCCGCTCTCCGGCGCGGTGCGATCCAAGGGCGTCTACCGCATCATCGGCACGGCGCTGGGCGCGGGCGCGGCGCTGGCGATGGTGCCGGCCTTCTACGATTCGCCCGAGATCCTCTCGCTGGCGCTGGCGCTATGGGTGGCCTTCTGCCTCTACATGTCGCTGCTGGACCGCACGCCGCGCAGCTACGTCTTCCTGCTGGCCGGCTTCACCGCGGCGATCGTCGCCTTCCCGGTCGCCCCCGACCCGATCACGATCTTCGACGTCACGGTCGCGCGCTGCGAGGAGATCAGCCTGGGCGTGATCTGCGCCACCGTCTTCCACAGCCTGGTGTTCCCCCAGGCGGTCGGCCCCGCCCTCAACCAGCGCATCCAGGTCTGGACCCGTGACGCGCGGCGCTGGGCGGTCGAGGTGCTCGAGGGCCAGGACCCGGCCGCCCACGACCAGGAACGGCGCAAGCTGGCGGCGGACATCATCGATATCCGCATCCTTTCGACCCAGCTGCCGTTCGACACCTCCAACTTCAAGGAAACCTCGCGACTGATCCGGGCCATGCAGGACCGCATGAGCATGCTGCTGCCGCTGATGAGCGCGGTCGGCGACCGCCTGCGCCTGCTCCGGGCCGAGAACCGGTCGCCGCCGGAACTGGAGGCGATCCTGACCGAGATGGAAACCTGGCTGGCGGACCTGGACGGCGCCAGGCCCCAGGCCGAGGTCCTCATCAAGCGGCTCGACGCCCTGTTCCCCAAGCTCGGCGAGAACGCGCCCTGGTGCGACCTGGTGCTGGAGAACCTGCTGGACCGGCTGGGGCAGTTCATCCGCACAGTGGCCGACATCCGCGACCTTCGCCATGCCGTGGAGGCCGGCTCCAGCCGGATGCCGGCGACGCTGGACCAGAGCATGCCGCTGTCGGCCGGCGCGGGGCTTCACCGGGACCACTACCTGGCCTTCCTGTCCGGCCTCGCCGTCGCGGTCGCCATCCTGGGCTGCTGCGCCCTATGGATCGGCCTGAGCTGGCCGGAAGGCAGCGTGGCGGCGCTCAGCGCGGCGATCTTCTGCTCGTTCTTCGCGTTCCAGGACGACCCCGCCCCCACCATCTCCATGTTCCTGACCTACATCTACCTCTCCATCCCGATCGTGGCCGCCTACCAGTTCGCCATCCTGCCCAGGATCGACGGCTTCCCGATGCTGGTCCTGGCGCTCGCGCCCGCCTTCCTCACCGCCGGCTATTTCATCGCCCAGCCGAAGACCTCGCTGCGGGCGTTGGCGCTGGTGCTCGGCATGTGCAACGGCCTGGCCCTGGCCGAATACTTCAGCCCCAGTTTCGCGGGCTTCGCCAACACCAACATCGCCCAGGTGGTCGGCCTGCTCGCAGCCCTGATCGCCACCCAGCTCTGCCGCTCGGTCGGCGCGACCTGGAGCGCCCGGCGCATCCTGCGGACGGGCTGGCGCGAGATCGCTTCCGTCGCGGAGGCGACCCGCCCCATCGATCGCACGGCGCTGGCGGTGCGGATGCTCGACCGGGTCGGGCTGCTGGCCTCCCGCCTCTCGAATATCGACCCCCAGGCCAGCCCCACCGCGGCCGACGCGCTCAGCGACGTCCGCGTCAGCCTGAACATCGAGGAACTCCACAACCTGGAGGGCGGTCTCGCCGGCGTCGAGGGACC
>JBARAK010000568.1:0-6098 GCA_049791955.1 Caulobacteraceae bacterium | reverse complement strand
GGCGGGGCCTCAGCCTTGGCGGGCGCGGGCTTCGCGGGTTCGGCGGCCTTGGCCGGCGGCGGCGCGGAAGCAGCTTCCCCCTCGCCCTTCAGCCGCGCGATCGGCGTGTTGACCTTCACACCCTCGGTGCCGGCCTTGACCAGGATGGCCTCGACCACGCCCTCGTCGACGGCCTCCACCTCCATGGTGGCCTTGTCCGTCTCGATTTCCGCGATCACGTCGCCGGAGGAGACGGTGTCGCCTTCCTTCACGAGCCACTTGGCCAGAGTGCCCTCTTCCATGGTGGGAGAAAGGGCGGGCATCAGGATGTCAGTCACGACGACCTCGAACAAAGATCCGGCGCGGCGGACGCGTCGGCACGTTGGATCTCAATACAGCCGGCCGCCCACGGGGACAGACCGGTCCGGACCGATCAGCATCACCTCGCCCCGTTCGTCGGGGACGCCGAGGGTCAGGACCTCGGACATGAACGGGCCAATCTGCCGGGGCGGAAAATTGACGACCGCCAGCACCTGCTTGCCGACCAGATCCTCAACCGCGTGGTTGACGGTGATCTGGGCCGAGGAGCGGCGCTGGCCGATCGGTTCTCCGAAGTCGATCACCAGCTTGATCGCCGGCTTGCGCGCTTCGGGAAAGGGCTCGGCTTTCACCACCCGACCGACACGGATGTCCACCTTCAGGAAGGCGTCAATGTCGATCTGGGTGGCGACGGCCTGGCTCATTTGTAGCAGACCGCCTTGACCGCCTTGACGATCTTCTCGACCGACGGAAGCACCAGGGCTTCCAGGTTGGCGGCGTAGGGCATCGGCACATCTTCGCTGTGCACCCGCGTCGGCGGAGCGTCGAGGTAGTCGAAGGCGTGCTCGACCACCCGCTGGCAGACTTCCGCGCCGACGCCGTAAGGGCCCCAGCCCTCTTCGACGCTGACCAGGCGGTTGGTCTTCTTCACGCTTTCCACGATGGTCTCGTGGTCGAGCGGGCGCAGGGTGCGCAGGTCGATGACCTCCGCCTCGATGCCGTCCTTGGCGAGGACTTCGGCGGCTTCCAGGGCGAAGCCGACCATGCGCGAGTGGGCGGTGATGGTCACCGAATGTCCCTCGCGGCGGACCTTGGCCTTGCCGATCGGCACGATGAAGTCGTCGCCCTCCGGAACCTCGAACTCATGCCCGTAGAGCATTTCGTTCTCGAGGAACACGACCGGGTTCGGATCGCGGATGGCGGCCTTGAGCAGGCCCTTGGCGTCGGCGGAGTCGTAAGGGGCGACGACCTTCAGGCCGGGCACCGCACCGTACCAGGCCGAATAGTCCTGGCTGTGCTGGGCGCCCACGCGCGCCGCCGCCCCGTTCGGGCCACGGAACACGATCGAGCAGGTGATCTGGCCGCCCGACATGTAGCGGGTCTTGGCGGCGGAGTTGATGATCGCGTCGATCGCCTGCATGGCGAAGTTGAAGGTCATGAACTCGACGATCGGCTTCAGACCGGCGAAGGCGGCGCCCACGCCCAGTCCGGCGAAGCCGTATTCGGTGATGGGCGTGTCGACCACGCGCTTGTCGCCGAACTCCTGCAGCAGCTCGCGGCTGACCTTGTAGGCGCCCTGGTACTGGGCGACTTCCTCGCCCATCAGGAACACGTTCGGGTCGCGGCGCATCTCCTCGGCGATGGCGTCGCGCAGGGCGTCGCGCACCGTCACGGTGACCATCTTGGTCCCCGCGGGGATCTCCGGATCGGCCGGCGGCGCCTTGGGGGCGACCGCGACGGGGCCTTCGCTTGCCGCGCGAGGCTGTTCGGCTTCGGGCGCGGCGGGCTTGGACGCCACGACCGGCGCGGGCGCGGGTTCACTCTTGGCGCTGGTCTCGCCCTCGCCCTTCAGGCGGGCGATCGGGGTGTTGACCTTGACCCCTTCGGTGCCGGCGGGAACGAGCAGGGCCTCGACCACGCCTTCATCCACGGCCTCCACTTCCATGGTGGCCTTGTCGGTCTCGATCTCGGCGATCACGTCGCCGGCGCTGACGGTGTCGCCTTCCTTGATATTCCACTTGGAAAGCGTGCCCTCCTCCATGGTCGGGGAGAGGGCTGGCATGAGCACATCGGTCAAGGTCTCACGCCTCCACGTAGACGTCGGTATAAAGTTCGGACGGATCAGGTTCCGGCGCCGTCCGGGCGAATTCGGCTGCATCGGCGACGATCCGCTTCACGTCGGCGTCGATGGCCTTGAGCGCATCTTCGTTGGCGAAGCCGCGCTGCTCGATCTTGTCGCGCAGGTGATCGATCGGATCGCGGGTCTTGCGGACCTGATCCACTTCCTCACGGGTGCGATACTTGGCGGGGTCGGACATGGAGTGACCGCGATAGCGGTAGGTCTTCATCTCCAGGATATAGGGACCGTTGCCGGAGCGTGCGTTCGCGGCGGCGCGGGCGCCGGCCTCGCGCACGGCCTCGATGTCCATGCCGTCGACTTCCTCGCCCTTGATGTTGAAGGACTCGCCGCGGCGATAGAGGTGGGTCTGGGACGAAGCGCGCTCGACGCTGGTGCCCATGGCGTACTGGTTGTTCTCGATCACGAACACGACCGGCAGCTTCCACAGCTCGGCCATGTTGAAGGCCTCGTAAACCTGGCCCTGGTTGGCCGCGCCGTCGCCGAAGTAGGTGAAGCTGACCTTGCCGTTGCCACGGTAGTGGTTGGCGAAGGCCAGGCCGGCACCGAGCGGCACCTGGGCGCCGACGATGCCGTGGCCGCCGAAGAAGCCCTTCTCGATGGAGAACATGTGCATCGAGCCGCCCTTGCCGTGGGCCGAACCGGGCGCGCGGCCGGTGAGCTCGGAAAGCACTTCCCGCGAATCCATGCCGGCGGCCAGCATGTGGCCGTGGTCACGGTAGCCGGTGATGATCTGGTCGCCTTCCTCGGCGATCGACTGCATTCCGACGGCGATGGCTTCCTGGCCGATGTAGAGGTGGCAGAAGCCGCCAATCAGACCCATGCCGTAGAGCTGACCGGCCCGCTCCTCGAAGCGGCGGATCAGCAGCATGTCGCGATACCACTGGAGCATCTGCTCCTTGGACGGACCGCCGCTGGGTTTGCGGGACGAAGCGCCGGAAGAAGCCTTGGCCGCCGCAGGTTTCGCCGCCTCGGGCTTCTGGACGGCGGATTTCTGGGCGCCAGGTTTAGGGGCGTCGGTCGGCCGCTTGGCGGGCGCCGCTCGGGTTCCACGCGCCATCTACGCGATATCTCCTGTGACAGGCTGGCTTATCTAGAGCGGCGAACCGCCCCCGAAAAGGGTCAATCTTCCCGATGAGGGATACGAATGACGTAGTCGTGGGGGTCAGCGAAGCCGAGTATGGTCCGCGCCCGCTCGTCGAGCAGGTCGCGGGACAGCGAACTGTCGCTGAGCAGCCGGACGCGGGTCTGCAATTCGGCGTCTTCCGCCTGCAGACGTTTCAATTCTTCGGTACGGCTGGCGAGAGCGGTGTTGCGGGCGGAACGAGTCAGCAGCCCGCGGTCTCCGGTAAGCGCCTGGCACCCGAAGTAGAAGATCAGCAGGGCGAACACCGCTGTCGGGAGATAGGGGCGAAGACGAGCGAGCACCTTGAACTCCGAAACGCCGGACACACAAACCGACAGACTACCCCTGCGCCCATACGGTTAAACAACAGTTGCCGGCGCGCATAATGGAAGCGCGCCGGCGGGCTGTTCAGTCGATCAAGGGACGCGGAAAGCGCCACGGCCGGCGAACACGCCCTGGTCGCCCAGCGCCTCTTCGATGCGGAGCAGCTGGTTGTACTTCGCCAGACGGTCCGACCGGGCCAGGGAGCCGGTCTTGATCTGCCCGCAGTTCGCCGCCACCGCCAGGTCGGCGATGGTGGCGTCCTCGGTCTCGCCGGACCGGTGCGACATCACCGAGGTGTAGCCGGCCCGGTGGGCCAGATCGACGGCGTCCAGGGTTTCCGAAAGGGTGCCGATCTGGTTGACCTTCACTAGGATGGAGTTGGCGAGGCCATCCTCGATCCCCTTCAGCAGCCGCTCCGGGTTGGTGACGAACAGGTCGTCGCCCACCAGTTGCACCCGATCGCCAAGTGATTCGGTCAACTGGGCCCAACCTTCGAAATCGTCCTCGGCGCAGCCGTCCTCGATCGAGATGATCGGGAACTTGTCCACCAGGCCGGCCAGGTAATCGACCATGCCGCCGGCGTCGAAGGTCTTGCCCTCGCCGCTCAGCACATAGCGGCCGTCCTTGAAGAACTCGGTCGAAGCCGCGTCCAGCGCCAGCCAGAAGTCCTCGCCGGCCCGATAGCCTGCCGCCTCCCCTGCCCGCACGATGAAGTCGAGCGCTTCCTCGGCCGAGGCGAGGTTCGGCGCAAAGCCGCCTTCGTCGCCGACGTTGGTGTTATGGCCGGCCTTCTTCAGCGCCGACTTCAGCGAATGGAAGATCTCCGCGCCCATGCGCAGCGACTGGGCGAAGGTGTCCGCGCCCGCCGGCACGATCATGAATTCCTGGATGTCGATCGGGTTGTCCGCGTGCACCCCGCCGTTGATGATGTTCATCAGCGGGACCGGCAGCACCCGCGCGGACACGCCGCCAACGTACTTGTAGAGCGGCAGGGTGGAGCTCTGGGCCGCGGCCTTGGCCACCGCGAGGCTGACGCCGAGGATGGCGTTGGCGCCGAGCCGGCTCTTGTTCGCCGTCCCGTCGAGCTCGATCATCGCCGCGTCCAGGCGGCGCTGGTCGTCGGCTTCGAACCCGGCCAGGGCGTCGAAGATCTCGCCGTTCACCGCCTCGACCGCCTTGAGCACGCCCTTGCCGCCGTAGCGGGTCGGGTCCTCGTCCCGCTTCTCGGCCGCCTCGTGCGCGCCAGTGGAGGCGCCGGAGGGAACGGCCGCGCGGCCAAAGGAACCATCGTCCAGGGTAATATCCACCTCGACGGTGGGATTGCCCCGGCTGTCGAGGATTTCACGCCCGGTGATGTCGACGATCTCGGCCATGCGGCGGACCTCCTGATTGTCCAGATACGAAAACGGCGCGCGAGCCTTAGCCCACGCGCCGCGCCCTCTCAATGCCGAGGGGAAGCTTGGCTTAGCAATGCACCGTGGACTTGGCGATCGCGTGGCCCGCGACCGCGCCGACGCCGGCGCCGACCAGGCCGCCGACCACGCCGTGCCCAATGACGCCGCCGAGCACGCCGCCGCTGACCGCGCCGAGCGCAGTGCCCTCGTTGCCGGCGCGCCGCTTGGCGTGGTGGCAGGAGCGGCGATAGCTATGATGATAGCGACGCTGATAAGGTTGAGCGTTCGCCGGCGCCGCCACGGCGACCAGCGAGGCGGTCGTCGCCAAGGCGCACATGGCCGTCACAAACTTACGCATATCTTCCGTCTCCCAATGGCCCAGCTAGGAAATGAGTGGAGCGCGCTCCAGTTCCGTAACCATGCGCAACATGGGGGAAACGAGATGAACCGGCGCTGAAGCGCCAACACAGGCGATCGACAGATGTCCTGCAGCCGGTTCGTTTCCGTCCACTCTTCCAATAGCTGGTGAGTGGTACCGCCTTCCCGGATCGAACGGGAGACCTCCAGAGCCACAATCTGGCGCTCTAACCAACTGAGCTAAGGCGGCGCGGAAACGCGAGAGGGCGTGTCATAGTCGTCCGCCTTCTCGTGATCAAGCGTCCTTACTGCGCTCGATGCAAATCGCGGTGCGAAGACCGCCCCAAAAACAAAACCGCCCCGGTGCGAGACCGGGGCGGTTCGTGAACCACGTCTTTGGAACGTCGTCCTACTTGAGCTGCCAGCGCAGCGGGATGGTCACGATCGCCTGGACCGGCTTCCCGTCGCGTTGAGCGGGCTTCATCTTGAAGAAGCGCGACACCTTCACCGTCGCGTCTCCGAAGCCGTAACCATCGGGGGTTTCCGACACCACACGACAGCTGGTCAGAGTCCCAGTGATCGTCACGGTGCACTGGATCGCCGCAGTGCCTTCCTTTTCCAGGCGCTGGGCCCGGTCAGGATAGTACTGCGCCAGATCGTCCCCGTTGGGCTGACGCACCCAATCCGGGTTGGTGATCACCGGCGGAGCCACCGGAGCCGGAGGCGCGACCGGAGCCGGAGG
>JBARAK010000567.1:0-2320 GCA_049791955.1 Caulobacteraceae bacterium | reverse complement strand
GCGCTGAGCATGATCACCGCCGGCGCGTCGCCGCCGCCGCCGGACAGCCGGCGGCAGATGTGCAGGCCGTCCTCGCCCGGCAGCATGACATCCAGCACCACCAGGTCGGCGGGCTTGGTCGAGAGGGCGCGGTTCAGGCCGGGCGCGTCCGCGGCGGTCTCGACGTCGAAGCCGTGGCGGGTGAGGAACTCGGAGACCACGTCGCGGATGCCGGGGTCGTCGTCGACCACGATGATCCTTCCCGGGTGGGACTCTTCCATTTCGGTCGCGTCAGACGCGTCGTTCAGGGCGAGGTTCATGGAACCTCGATGCCGGACGATGGTGTCGGCCAGATGTCTCGTCAGCAACATCTGCGTTTCGCCGCATGGAGCCGCCTATCTGTTCAGCGGATCGCCGTGGCCTGGGGCGAAGGCTTCCGCCGGGCCGGGACCCGTGTCGAGTATATCGATCCCCTTGGCGAGTTTCGAGTTGCGATAGCCGTAGCCGACGTAGATCACCGCCCCGATCACGCAGTAGGTCACCAGGATGGTCAGCGGCAGGGGATCGCCGATCAGGGCCTTCTGCACCATCGGGTACAGGTTGAACACCGCCAGGGCGAGGCAGGATATGATGCCAAGGATCGCGGTGACCTCGCCGCCCGGCACGCGGAAGGGGCGGTTCAGCTCCGGATGGCGGCGGCGCAGGTAGATCACCGACAGGCAGACGATGGCGAAGGCCAGGGCGGTGCCCAGCGAGACCAGGTCGCTCAGCAGGTCGATCGGCAGGAAGGCCGCGGCCACCGCCAGCATCAGGCCCAGCAGGATGGTGCCGATCCAGGGGGTGCGGAACTTGGGGTGGATGGTGGCGAACACCTTCGGCAGCAGCCCGTCGCGGGTCATGGTGTAGAAGATGCGGGTCTGGGCGTAGTAGAGCACCAGCATCACCGACGACAGGCCGGTGACCGCCCCGACCTTGATCACCAGCGAGACCAGGTTCAGCCGCCCTCCCGGGGTGGCGTGGAACGGCACCGAGGCCCAGGCCGGGTTCATCCGGTCGATCGCCACCGCCAGCGGGTCGGGGGCGGCCAGCTGCTTGTAGGGCACCACCCCGGTCAACACCGCGGCCACCGCCGCATAGATCACCGTGCAGATCAGCAGCGAGCCGATGATGCCGATGGGCACGTCCTTGCTCGGGTTCTTGGACTCGGCCGCGGCGGTGGAGACCGCCTCGAAGCCCACATAGGCGAAGAAGATGATGGCGCCGCCCCGCAGCACGCCGCTCCAGCCGAAGGCGCCGAATTCGCCAGTGGTGTTCCTGGGCAGGAAGGGATGCCAGTTGGCCGGGTTCACATAGCTGATCCCGATGGCGACGAACGCCACCAGCACCAGGGTCTTGATCACCACGATCACGTTGTTGAACTTGGCCGACTCGCTGACGCCGATCACCAGCAGCACCATCACCGCCAGGATGCCGACGGCGGCCACCAGGTTGAGCGTGCCGGTCGGCTGGAAGGTCAGGTGGCCGAGCGCGTTGGGCAGGGCCTGGATCAGCGGGGTGGCGTACTGCGGCGACGGCTGGCCGCCGACCATTATGTTGGGAAAGACGATCCCCAGGTCGCGCAGCAGCGAGACGGTGTATCCCGCCCAGCTCACCGCCACGGTCGAGGCGGCCACCCCGTATTCCAGCACCAATAGCCAGCCCATCACCCAGGCGGCGATCTCGCCCAGCGTGCCGTAGGCGTAGGTGTAGGCCGAGCCGGAGACCGGCATGGCGGCGGACAGTTCGGCGTAGCAGAGGCCGGCGAAGGCGCAGGCGACCCCGGCGACCACGAAGGACAGCAGGATGGCGGGACCGGCGTTGGCTGAGGCCACCTGGCCGGTGAGCACGAAGATGCCGGCTCCGATGATGGCGCCGACCCCCAGGCTGACCAGGTTGAACGGGCCGAGGGTGCGCTTCAGTTCGTGGTGGGCGGCCTCGGCCTGGATCTGGGCGATCGATTTCTTGAGGACGAACCGATTACTCCGGCCCGCAGCGTCCACCGCCATCCTGGAATCCCTAGCACGGCGCCACGCCGCAATTTGAAGCTTGCGGGCGAGGTTAGAGAGACCGTCCCCTCCACGCAACGGGATGCGGCATTGCGCTGCTCGTTCAGCTCGCTTAGCGCAAAAACCATGCTGCCTATCGAACATGTGCTCGATCCTCTCCGCGAAGCGCTCCGCGCGCGGGAGGCGGCTGTGCTGGTCGCCCCGCCAGGCGCCGGCAAGACCACCCGCGTTCCCCTGGCGCTGATGGACGAGCCCTGGGCCAGGGGCGGCAAGCTGATCGTGCTCGAGCCTGGGCG
>JBARAK010000566.1:0-11913 GCA_049791955.1 Caulobacteraceae bacterium | reverse complement strand
CCACAGGACGGCCTGTGCGCCCTGGACTGGCTGGCCCGGACGGGTCCGATGCTGGGCGTCGATCCGCAAAGGCTCTGCGTGGCCGGCGATTCCGCCGGGGCGCACGTGGCCGCGGAAATCGTGCTGGCGGCCCGGGAAGGGGGCGGCGCCCGCCCCGCGCTGCAGGCGCTGATCTGCCCGATCCTGGATCCGAATGGGACCAGCCCCTCGCGCACGCTGTTTGCGGACGGCTATTTCATCGATCCGCGGACCTTCGTCCACGACCGGCGGGCCTATTTCGGTCGCCACGAGGCGACGGCCTCCCTGCTGGAGCGCGCAGACCTGGCCAAGGCGCCGCCAACCCTGATCCACGCAGCCGAATTCGACCCCTTCCGCGACGAGGCCCTGGCCTACGCCGGCCGGCTAGAGGCGGCGGGCGTCGCGGTCCGGGCGACGGTGCACGACGGCATGATCCACTATTTCTACGCCCTGACCGGCGCCGTGCCAGCCGGCCGGCTCATCGTCGAGGCGATCGGGCGGGAGATCGGCGCGGCGCTAGCCTGAATCAGCTGAACACGCTGGGCGCCGCCTCCATGGTCAGCTTCTCGTAGATGGCCGCCGGCGGCGTCAGCAGGATCGGCCACATCAGGGCCGACAGGATCGCGCCCACCAGCAGATTCAGCACGATCACGGGGCTGAAGTAGGTCGCAAACGAGTTCATGTCGGGGTGGAAAGCCGTGTTCAGTCCCGCCAGCCCGCCACCGATCGCCACGTCCAGCGGCAGCAGGATCGCGAAATACAGGATCGAGACCCCCATCAGCAGGGCGAACGCGACCACATAGGTCCCCAGCGCCGGCCAGAACGCCGTCCGGGTCAGGCTCCACGACCCGAACAGGTTGATCTTCCGGGTGGCGAAGGTCTGCGGCGAGGCCAGGGAAAACCGGACGCAGAGGAAGATCCAGGCGCAGAACGCCACGCCCATCACGGCCACGGTTCCAAGCCCGGTGACCACTCCAGCCAGCATCGGGTTCACGTGGGAAAGGGCCAGGCCGCTCAGCCCCGCTATCAGGGCGATCACCAGCCCCGCCACGATGAACAGTGCGAGATAGGCCAGCAGCCCGAGTATGAACATGAGCAAAAAGAGGCCGAACTGCCTCAATTCGTCGGGACCGACCCGCAGGTAGCCGAACCGGCTCTCATCAGGTCGCAGCACCGCCCGGTTCATGGCGCCGTACAGGATCGGATAGAAAACCGCGCCCAGGACGCCGAACACGAAATACATCGGCAGGATCTTCTGGAACTGCGCGAGCGTCTGGGCGGGGTCGGCATGTTGCGACGGAGCGAAGCCCGTGGCGGACATCTGGGTCAGGGCCGGCCCCACCGAGGCGACCATGAGCAAGATCAGGCAGAGGGAGAAAAGCAGCTGGGCCGCTCCCCAGAACAGCACGACCTTCGGTCGCTCCTTCACGATCCTGAAGCCGGTGAGCGCGATCTCCGTGACGGAAAAGCGTTCCATTCCCATCCCCCTCGTGCGGCCGGCGCAGGCCACTTGAGCGTGGCGGCCGCAGTTAGGCACGGGAATCGGAGAACCGGTAGAGCCGGTCGCATATCCACCCCTGGTAGGCGGACAACTCCAGAGCATGATAGCCGCTTGAACGGAAAAGGCTCTGGCCGTGGACGAAGAACAGCCGGGGATCTCTCCCCGGCTGCTCCCCACGTCACTCCAGGCCTCTTCGGGTTGGGCTCAAAGGACCGGAGCTCGGTCCCTCAGCCCCTCCCGCCGGCCGCGCTGGCTAACGCGGCGCTTGGCGCTGGAGTCGCCGGCGCGGGGGAGGCCGCCGGCGGTGGGATGGGTGTGGCCGCGACCGGCGACTGTGGAGCGGGCGTCATGACTTCGCCTTCCGGTCCAACCTGGGCGAAGACCGGGTTGGGCTTGCCGTCGGGGCGCAGCCGGCAAGGACGGCCGATCGCGTTGTAGGCGCGAAACACATCCGGATTGCCGCACATGACTTCCCGGGCGGCCTCGCGATCCCCGATGGTCTGGGCGAGTTCGCGAGCGTTGAGCCGCCGCACGCACTCCCCGTCCCGCCAGGTGGTGCCGGCGGTGACGCCGACCCCGATCAGCGAGACCCCGGCCGAGGACGAGCCCATGCAGGTCTCGGTCAAGGTCGATGTCAGGGCCGGCGCGGCGATGGCCGGGGCCGAGCGGATGGTCTGGGTCGAGGGCGAGTTGCTGTTGATGTTGATGTTCTGCGAGCCTGAGTTGCTCGACCCATTGCCGCCAGTGGACGCAGCGTTTGAGGCTGAAGAGCCGCCGGTCCCGCTGGACCCGCCCGCCCCACCCGCGCCACCGGCCGAGGTGGACTTGGAGCTGCCGCCAGTTCCGCCCGCGCCGCCCGCCGAGGAGGTGCTGCTGTTCACCGAATTCGACGAATTCCCGGAGTTGTTGAGGCGATTTGAGCCACCCGTCGCCGAGGAATTCCCGGTGGTGTTACCGTTGTTCGAGGTATTTCCGACCTTCGACGATCCGGTCGTATTGCCGTTGTTCGAGGTCGTCGTGTTGCCGACCGTGTTTCCGTTCGAGGTCGACGCAGCTTTGTTGCTGGCGCTCGAGCTGGTGTTGTTGTTGTTGGTGTTGCCGTTGGTGTTGCTGTTGGACGAATTACCGGCGTTCTTCACCGATCCGCCCTGCGCCGCCGACGAGGCGTTGTTGTTGGCGACCGAGTTGGCGCCGTTGGTGTTGCTGTTGCCGTTCGAGTTGGTGTTCGACGAGTTGCCGCCGCTGTTGTTCCCACCCGTGGCAGCGACATTGGTCGTGTTGCTGGCGCCGGAATTGGCGTTGGCGGTCGGCGTATTGGTGTTGGTGCTGTTGGTATTGCCGATGTTCGAGTTCGACCCTCCGGTGGCGTTGGCGCCCGCCAGGTTGCTGGCGTTGGAGGTGGAACCCGAAGTGGTGCTGTTCTGGTTGGCGGAATTACCGCTGCCAAGCACGCTGCCCCCGGCGCCGCCGGCCGCCTGGGCTCCCGCGACATTGCTGGCGTTGGAGGTGGACCCCGAGTTGGCGGTGGGGGTGGAGCTGACCGTCGTGTTGTTGCTCACCGTCGGGCTCGACACCGAGTTCGCTCCGGCGACGTTACTGGCGTTGGCGCCGGCGTCGGCGGTCGGCGTCGATGTCACCGTGGTGGTGTCCTGGGCGAAGGCTGAACCCGTGGCCATCGCCACGACGCTCACACTTGCCAGTGCGCACAAGATAATCGCTCTCATAACCCCTCCTCCTTTCGAGGTTGCAGGGCCCAACCAGAAGGATCGCTCGCGCTACCAGCAGGCGGGGTAGGTTCTGCAAGAGTTGCCGTGGAAAATCCCAGTCGTGGTGGTCGTATTCCCGTAGGCGCCGCCAGCTTGGCTGTTGGAGACGTTGCCGCTCGAGTGGCCGCTGGTGCTGATGGTCGAACCGGTGGTTCCAGCGCTGGCGGACGAACTGCCGCCGGTGCCAGCGCGTCCAAGCGAGGTGTTGCCCGCCGAGACATTGGCGGATCCGACGCCGCCCGGCCCTGAGGTCGTGGTGGAGACGGAATTGACCGTCGAGGTCGCCCCCGCGGTGGCCACCGTGCTTGTATAGGTCGACGCCACCCCGCCGTTCCCGCTGCTCACCACCGTGGCGCTCTGTGCGAAGGCCGGCGCGGCGATGGCGGCGACGGCTGCCGCCGCCAGAAGGATCCTGCTCATGTTCGCCTCCTGTGTTAGGAAGAAGATTAGGGAGGGGCGCAGCCCCTCCCCGAGGGTCAGATTGGCGCCAGCGCCTAGTAGTGGTGGCTGGGAGCGCTGTAGGTGACGGTGTTCGTCAGGGTGCCAGCGACGCCAGCGCCGCCTTGCGAAGTCGTGGTCGAGCCCGAAGACCCACCGAACCAGCCCTTGCCGGGCGTGGTGACCACACCCGAAGAGGTGCTGCCGCTGGAGCCGCTGTTGCTGGCGCCGCCGTTGATCTTGCCCATCGAGCTGTTGTTGGCCGCGGTGCCCGTGAACACCGAACCGCCATTGGCAGCGCTCGAGGAGCTGCCCGAGCTGACGATCGAGATCGCGCCCGAGCCGGAGGTGGTGGTGGAGAAAGAGCCGCCGCCGCCAGCCGCATAAGCGCCACCGGCCACGAGAGAAGCCAGAGCCACGGCGCCGGCAAAGAGATAAGCACGCATAGTCAATCCTCCACGCAATAAGGGTTGCGCCCCCAATCACCTCCAGGATGGAGACGATTTCCTATTCAGGTAATTGGCTGGGAAATTTGATTATACAGGCGGAAACTTACGGCCCAACTCCGCACCATTCACCTGATCCATGGCCATCCATTCAGACGACCCACCGCAGGCAGCGGCGTTACAGTTAATGGACAACATCAAGGCTTAGCGGTCAATAATGTAAAACAACTAGGCACTTTCACCTGATTTTATAAATCCTTTATTGTGCTATGAATAATCATCACTTATCCATCCGAGACTTCGTCAATAATGATTACGTTTTACACCGCATTGGGGATTTCCTGGCCCCAGACACACAAAGGGCGGCGGACTGTGCGGTCCGCCGCCCTCACCCAACCCGGACGATTCCGCGTCAGGGAACCGTCAGTGAGAAGCGCCTCTCTCCTTCATCGTGGTATTTTTCGCTCGAGGCCCCGCCATAACCGTCTGGAAAACCCCAGCGGTACTGTTCACACCAAGCTTCTGACGGAGGTGAGCGCGATGAACCTCAACGGTTGGCACGCCGATATTCAGACTGACCGCAATCTGTTTCGACGATTGCGCCGATAGGACGAGACTGAGCACCTCAATCTCCTTCCTTGTGAGGCCATACACATCATGTAACCAGAAAAGGTCTGCCAAATTTGTGGTATACATGGCGTTGTAGCCTTTCCTTTGGCCTAAAGGGTTTGGGCCAAACGGCTTTCGCACAACTTTAATCTACTTTGGGATGTGCAGTTTGCGGCGTACCGCCAACCGGTTAGCCCAGCCCACTCTCACTGCCCTCTAAAGGACGACAACAATGGTTAACGGTCAATAATCGGAACTGATTACCTCGTCGCGGGGATACAGGCATTGCCCAAGCTATACAGATTCCCCGCCGACGGGATTTCATTGATATGCACTCTGATCGCTCGCCATCGAGCTCTTCAACAGCCGACACGAGCTCCTCAAACATAAGAATAAGGAATTTCAAAAAACACTTAATTGGCAATTTCGCCCATTGCGCGAATTTTTTCAGTAAACCGCATAACCACGCATCTACATTTGCTCTGGTTTAATTCGCCACACTTGACGATAGTGGGCTTAACCAATAATTATGCGAAATATGGCGATCCGGACACATTTCGGGCGAAAGGGGCCCACCTCAGAACCGGATCTTAGGGGGAGGTAAAATCCCATGGCCACAAGCAACTCTATGAATCTTGTGTGGCTACGCGAGGCATACGGCCTCACCAAGAAGGAACTCGAAGTCGTGTCTCTGCTCCTTGGAGCAAAATCCTCCAAGCAAATCGCCTTCGACCTTCAGCTTTGCGTCCCTACTGTTGAAATTCATCGCGCCCACATTCGTCA
This sequence comes from Caulobacteraceae bacterium, assembly GCA_049791955.1. Taxonomy (GTDB): domain Bacteria; phylum Pseudomonadota; class Alphaproteobacteria; order Caulobacterales; family Caulobacteraceae; genus CAHJWH01. Next base: position 6,352 of record JBARAK010000566.1, on the reverse strand, counting down.
GAAGATGGGCGTCAACAATACAGCGGGTGTATTTCAGCTGATCATGGCTGGGCAGCCGACCAGCGCGGCCATGTGACCGTTACCAGCTCGCCGGCCCCATACCGCGCCTGAAGCGGTAATCGACGGAGCTGGCGGGCCCAGGCGGACGCCGCCTCAACGGGGTTCGGGCGTCCTGCAAAATTGTATCCGCCTCCCCCAGGGACGCGGCCGGCCCGAAATCTCGCGCCAATTCGAAGACGTCAGATAATCAGGCGTCGCAAAGTTCGCCTCAAACCGTCCCATCAAGTTAAGCAACATTCAGTCCGCCAAGGTGGCGGCCTGCCTATAATCTCATCATCCCGACCCGCAGGCGATGAAGCATTTCCGCGTCCAGGACCGCATAGGCTCCATCCTGATCGACATAGAGCGGATCGGAGATACGGCCGGGATCGAACCCCTCCTCGACCAGCATCTGCTTCTTCAGCTTGAAGGTTTCCGTCGCGGCGAGCGCGGTTGTGAGGCGCAGGAACACGGGGCGGGCGTAGACAGGTAGGTGCTCGGCAAGATGAGCGTATAATAAATCCAGTCTGAAATCTTCATCAGGCGTCAGTGCAGCCATGCCGGCGCGCCCCTCGGCGCCTGGAACGCCGACGCCGTAGACACAGGCCTCGCGCACGCCAGGACAGGCGGCGACGACGTCCGCAACCTCAGTGGTGGACACGTTCTCACCCTTCCAGCGAAAGGTGTCCCCCACCCGGTCGATGAAATACCAGAACCCCCGCCCGTCCTGGCGCATCAGGTCGCCGGTGCGCAGCCACGCATCCCCCGGCTCGAACACGTCGCGCAACACCTTGCGCTCGCTCTCGCCCGCGTCCGTATAGCCCTCGAAGCGATTGGCTGCGTCGGTGTCGGAAGCGGCGATCCGGCCCAGCGCCTCACCGGTTTCCCCTGCGGCGCAGCGTATGCACAGGCCGTCCGCCCCGCGCACTGGCCGCTCGGTGTGCGGGTCGAAGCGCACGATGGCCGCCGGGAAGCGGTGGGCCAGGAATGGCGGCGTACGGCCGATCGCGCCCGGCTCCCCCTCGACATTGTAGAGCGAGAACGCCCCTTCGGTGGCGGCGTAGAACTCCAGCACCTGGGGAATGGCGAACCGCGCCTGGAACGGTCGCCACACCTCGCCTCTCAGGCCATTGCCGCAGGCGAGCCTCAGACGGTGCGCGCGCTCGTCCGGCGCGGGCGGAGAGGCCAGCAGATAGCGGCACAGTTCGCCGATGTACTGGAACACCGTACAGTCCTGCTCGACCACATCGGTCCAGAAGCGGCTGGCCGAGAAGCGCCGCCGGATCACCACCGATCCGCCCGCCGTCAGCATCGCGCCGGTCGCCACCACGCCGCCCACGCTGTGATAGAGCGGCAGGCAGTCATAGAGCCGGTCGTCAGGCCGGGCGTCCATCATCCCGGCGAACCAGCCGCTCCACATCATCACCCGCTGGTGGCTGACGCGAGCGGCCTTGGGCAGGCCGGTCGTGCCGGAGGTGTAGATCAGCAGCGCGGACGCGGCCAAGGTCGGGGCGGGGTCCTCTTCCGAACTCAGCGGCTCTCCACCACCTTCGGCGATCATCTCGCCCAGGATCCAGCGCCGCAGGCCCGCATCCACCGGGACAATGTCGGCCAGTTCCGGGTCGACGATCAGGCTCCGCGCGCCGGAAACCCTGAGGCAATGCGCCAGCGCCTCCCCCCTCAGGTTGGAGTTGATCAGGGCGACCACACCCCCGACCCGGGACACGCCCAACCAGCAGGCCAGGTACTCAGGCCGGTTGGGCGCCAGCAGGGCGACCACCTCGCCGCCGCTCGCCCCCTCCCGCAACGCCCAGCGGGCGTAGGCGCGAAGACGATGCGCCAGGTCGGCATAAGTGAAGCTCTCTTCCTCCCCGATCAGGGCAGGCGCCGCGCCCTGCGCTTCCGCCATAGCCTCGACGGCCACGGCCAGGGTGCGGGTGGAGGCGCGGCGGACATCGCGCGTTCGCTCCAGCGCCCGAAGCCACGCCTTGTTGGCGCTGGGAGCCGCGCCGTTCACGGCTGCAGCCCCGGGCACACGCCATAGGCGGCGCAATAGACCAGGGTCTTGGCGAACTCCTGGTAGACCCACTTGGTCTCGCGGCGGGAGTTGGGGACGAACCAGCCGGGACGCGGGTCGGTGGGGACCACCACCGCCCGGACATCGGGAGTGAACTTACGGAAGGTGCGCAGCGCCCGGGCCGAATGCTGCCAGGAGGTGACGATCACGATGCGGCGGAAGCCGTGCGCGCGCAGGATGGGCGCCGAGAACAAGGCGTTCTCTCGGGTCGAGGCCGAGCGCGTCTCCACCAGGATATGGTCAGCCGGCACGCCCCCTTCGACCAGGCCCTCGCGCACCCAGACGTAGTCGCCCCGGCCGCTGAGCAGGATCATCGGCGCCACGCCCTGGCGATAGAGTCGGATCGCCAACGGGGTTCGGGTGCGCGCGTCGCCGCCCAGCACCACCAGGGCGTCGGCCTTGCCCGGCGCATCGCGATGCATCAGCAGCCACGGCGCGAGCGGCGAGACCATGGCGTAGAGGACAAGCCCCAGTACGACGACGCCGCCGAACAGCACGAACAAAGCTTTACGCACGCGTCTCACCCGCCAGATGCTCGGCCAGCCGCACCGCCAGCAGGATCGCGGTCAGGGTGGGGTTGGCCTGGCTGGAGGACGGGAACACCGCGCTCCCGGCCACGAACAGATTGGGCGCGCCGAACACCCGGCAATCGGCGTCCACCACGCCCAGGTCGCTCGACGCAGCCATGCGCACGGTGCCGATCTGATGGTGGCCGTCGTTGCATTGGCGCATCACTTCCGCCTCCAGCTCCGCCTCCGGAAAGCTCCACTCCATCCGGCCCAGGCCCGTGCGGGCCAGCCACTCGCCGAAGCAGACGTGGGCGCGCACCACCGATCGTACGTCGGACTCGTGGAAACGCAGTTCCACCTTCAATCGCGGCAGCCCGAAGGCGTCGGTCTGATCCGACAGGCTGACGCGCGAATCCCGGTGCGGCGCGTGCTCGGCATGGAAACGGATGGCGTAGCGGCGGCCCGGATTGGTCTGGAAAAAGCCCGGCAGGCGCGGCTTGCCCAAGTAGCGGCCGTAGAGGAACCGCGGGAAGAAGCGGGCGGCGGCCGGCAGGCCCTTCAGCAGGTTGGCGATGTGAGGCAAGGCGCGGACCGGCTCCGGCGACATGTCGAGGCCGGTGTGGGAACGCCGGATCGCCTCGGCCACCAGCAGCCGTCCGATCCAGGGAACCGACAGCACCAGATAACCCAACGACATCACCGCGTCGCCGTGGCTGGCGTCCCAGATCGGCGGGAACTCGGGCCAGAACGCGATGTTGCTGAGCCCCTCGCGTTCCTGCAACTCGGGACTGGGGGTGAAGCGCCGCCGCGCGAAGGCGCCGCGGCCGTCGTTGACGTAATCGAGCGCGCCGTCGAGCCTCGCGTCGCTCAAGGTGATGTCGGCGACCCCGCCGATGGTGTGACCCATGTAGTAGCGGCCAAGCGTCCCGTCGGACCCGCCGAAGCGGTGGGGTGCGCGCGCCTGCTCGGTCAGCAGCAGGCGGGTGGTCTCCAGCCCCCCGGCGGTGAGGGCGAAGCGATCGGCCGCGACCTCCGTGCGGGTCCCATCCAGGCCGCACACCGTGGCGGCGCACACACGGCCGTCGTCGTGGAACCGGAGCCCCGCCACGGTCGCGCCCAGCACCAGCCTGAGGTTCGGTTCGGCGCGCAGGCGCTCGGCGTAGGCGTCCTTGAACCGGGGCTGGCGGCTCCAGCGCTCCAGGTGCTCGAAGCTGAAGTCGGCGTCGCCGATGGCCTGCCCGGCGAAGGGCTCGAAGAAATGCGCCTGCCCGCACATGGCGTATTCGCAGGCGGCGGAAAGGTAGGGCTCCAGGTCCTGCGCCCGGATCGGCCAGCCGCTGCCGGGAACCGCGGCCCGAGGCAGGAAATCCACCCGGTCGAGCGGCACGCACCGGCCACCCCACAGGTTCGACGCCCCGCCCAGCGAGCGCCGGTTGGTCACCGACATCGGCGCCTGATGCTGCGGGGTCAGAATCTCGGCCTCGCCCAGGGCTTCCGCGCGGGGATCGAGTTTGGCCAGGCCCGATTCCAGCAGCAGCACGCGGCGTCCGCGTCGCGCAAGCTCAAGCGCCAGGGTGATGCCGACCGGCCCCGCGCCCACCACGCAGATATCGTGGGCGGCGTCGCCAAGTGCGGTTGAAAAGGTCTCGATCATGCCGGACGGCGGCTTACGCGAAGCCGGCGAGCAGCGGCACGGGGTTCAGCTTCAGCCGTCGCGCCACGCCGAAGCCGACCAGCAGGCCGTTCAGCGACATGGTCAGGGCCATGGCCCAGGCCGCGCCCAGCGCACCGAACATCGGGATCAACGCCGCGCTGAACACCCCGCACGCGCCCAGCAACACGAAGTTGAGCCGCCGCAGCAACTTGCCCTCCCCCGCCATGGCCAGCAGTTCGGAGCAGCAGGCGAAGCCCACGAACACCAGGTCGCCCAGGATCAGCACCCGCAGCACCGCCGCGCCGCCGCGATAGCCATGGCCGAACAGGCCCATGGCCTCGGAGGGGAAGACGATCAGCAGCAGAGCCGGCGGCAGGCATACGGCAGCCGCCAGCAACGCCATGTGGCTGACCGTGCGGCCCAACCGCTTGCGGTCGCCTTCGTCGGCCAGCAGGGCGAAACGGGGCGAGGCGGCGTTGCCGATCGCGCCGACCACGGTGATGAAGACGTTGGCGATGCGGTTGGCCACCGAGAACACCGCCACGCTCTCGGCCGGGACCAGCGCCCCCAGCACCAGGGTCGGCACCGAGACCAGGATCACCCCGATCACGTCCACCACGCCGAGCGGGATGGCGGTCTCGATCAAGCCCTGGGGCGGCTTCATATCGCGCAGGCTGGGCCAGCCGCCGGGCGCGAGCTTGCGCATGAAGATCCAGCCCACCAGCATCGCCAGTCCGGTGGACAGGGTGGTCAGCAGGGCGGCGGAGGTCGCGGTATGGTCCGCGCCCAGCAGCAGCAGGGCGGTCAGGGCCGGCCAGAAGCTGCTGCGCAGGAAGTCACCCACGATCGCCGCGCCCAGCGCCGTCAGCACGCCCCCGATCCCGGTCAGCAGCGCGAAGCACACCGCCCCCAGCGCCATCCAGCGCAACGGCGTGGCCAGGGCGGCCTTGTGGAAGATGTGGATGGAGATCGGCTCGGCCAGCGCCGCCATGACGATCCCGACCCCGCCCGCGAACAGGAGCATGGCGCCCAGCCCGGCGATCGCCACCCCGAACACCTGTTCGCGCGGACCGTCCCTGTTGGCGCGGGCGACGAACAGCACCAGCGCCCGCCCGATCCCCGCCATGGCCACGGTCTGCAGCACCGAGGTGATGCTCAGGCCCAACAGGAACACCCCGGCCGCCTCACGCGAAAGGCAACGGGCCACCGCGATCTGGAAGCCGAACTTGGCCACCACCTCGAAGCCGCGCCCGAACACCGCCGCCACCGGCTGGAACAGGTTCCAGGACATGAGCAGGCGCAACTGCCCGAGTCGCGTTCCCGGAAGGGCGCTCCGAATGCCCCGCCCGACGAGTTTGGCGGGTTCTGGAGACAAGGTCATACTGCTCCTGGAGACGCCTAAGACATGAGGTGCGTGACCGGCGACAGCCGATCACCAAGCCTCTCGGCCAACTCCGCTACACCGGGTTCGTTTACGATGGTGTAATGCCCCCCGGAAAGCACGTCAAAGTCGAGCTCGCGCACCAGTCGCCTCCACCCGAGGCCGGCTTCGGCGAACATGGCGACAGTCTCGCGCGCGGCGAACAGGGCCGCTGAGCCATCGTAGGGCTCCGGGCGATAGCTGCGCACCGCCAGCCGGTGCCGCCAGCGCAGGGCCCCGTCGGCCGCGTCTTCCGCAACTCCCTTGTGGATCAGGCGATGAGCGCGGGTGATCAGCGCGGTTCCCAACCGACGCACGCGGTCGGTCTGCACCTCCCACTGGTAGCGCCAGGTGCGCGGCCCGACCGGCGGATAGGCGTCGATCAGTCCGAGGAAGCTGACCTGCTCGCCCAGGGCCTTCAACCGCCGCGCGGTCTCCATCCCCAGCACGCCGGCGCTGGAGAAACCGAGCAACCGGTAGGGTCCGTGCGGCTGGCGGGCGCGGATCACAGCGACGCAATGCCCGGCCATGCCCTCGACGGTGTCGTCGGCCTCGCCCCCGTCGTGCAGGCCACGCGGCAGCACGCCAAGGAAGCTGGTTCCGCCACCCAGCCGGCGCGCCAGCGCCTCGTAGAAAAACACCGTGCCTTCGAC
>JBARAK010000565.1:0-4956 GCA_049791955.1 Caulobacteraceae bacterium | reverse complement strand
GCGCTGGACGCGATCCGCGCCCTGGCGCCGCCCCAGACGCGCTACGCGCTCGGCGCGACGGCCGGGGAGGGGAGGCCGGCGGCTGGCTGGAACGTGGTGCTGCCCACCGGGGTCGTCGATCCCAGCTTTGAAGGGCTCTGATGGCCGCGCCGTCGATCCAAACCCTCCAGCGCCTGGCCGGTGAAACCGGCCTGCCGGCGCCAACCCTGGAGAAGGTGCTACGCCTGCTCGATCTGTTGCAGACGATTGCCGCCGACCGCCACTTGGCGACGCGGGTCGCCCTCAAAGGCGGCACGGCGCTGAACGTCTTCCACCTGGGCCTCGACCGCCTCTCGGTCGACATCGATCTCAACTACGTCGGGGCGCTGCCGCGCGAGGCGATGGAGGCCGGCCGGCCCGACATCGAGGCCGCCCTGACCGCCATTCTGGCGGCCCAGGGCTACCAGGTGAACCGCCAACCGGGTGAGCACGCCGGCGGCAAATGGGTGGCGCGTTTCGGCTCGGCGCTCGGCGGCGGCGGCGTTGAGGTCGACCTCAACTTCATGGCCCGCGAGCCATTGTTCGGGGTCCAGGCCCTGGCCTCGCGCCCACTCGGCGGCGTGGTGGTCACCGACGTGCCGGTGCTCGACCTGCACGAGGTCGTGGGCGGCAAACTGGTGGCGCTGGTCGACCGCGGCGCGGCGCGCGACCTCTTCGATACGCGCCGGATCCTGGAGGCCTCCGGCCTCGACTGGGCCCTGGTGCGCCTCGCCTTTCTGGCCTGGGGCGCCGCGAACCGGCGGGACTTCCGGCAGGCCAGCCTCGACGACATCGGCGGCGATCCCCGCGAGCTTCGCCAGAAGCTCGCCATCTGCCAGCCGCAGAACCACTTCGACCAGGCGGGCGGCGTCGAGGCCTGGATCGCCGAGTCCGTCGCCCTGTGCCGGGCGGGATTGGCGCCCCTGTTCGAGCGGACGGCGGGCGAGGCCGCCTTCCTCGACCAGCTCCTGGACGACGGCGTGATCGACGTGTCCGGCCTGGACGCGCCCGAAGCGGTCCGGGCGCGCATCGCCCGCATGCCGATGCTGGCCTGGAAGGCGCAGAACGTGCGGGCGCACCGCGCTAAGGGCCGAAGGGAACCGGCGCCTATCCGCTTAAGCTCGCCTCGCACCAAGCAGTATTTCGCTATGCGTCACGAGACCGGCATGATCGCGTCCATCGCCCTTCGCCGCTCACAAGCCCGGCCGTCGCCGGCCGCGCTGGCGCTGGCCGTGGCGGCGATCGTCGCCATCGCCGCTGTGCTCCTACCCGAGATGGCGCGCCAGGTCCTGCTGAACACGACGCCCAGCTAACCGTCGGTCGTTACGCCCGCAATGCTCTTGCGCCCCAGCCCGGCCGCCTGGCGGCGTTCTTCGCGCCGGCCGTCGGGATGGCGCCAATCATCCAGCTAACGGACCTGAAGCACAGGTTCGTGACCTCAAACCCGGCGAGCTGAAAGGGAGAAAAGACCCATGCTGCGGGCATGCTGGTCGGGTCGCCCAGGCCACTAACAGCCGTCCCGACATTTACTGCCGTGTCGGGTGGGGCGACTTATTCGAAAGTGCTGGCGTTTGACAGTGTCGAAGGGAAAATTTGCGAATGATTCGAATTGAAAGCGGCCTAATTGATTGAAACTGCCGTATTTTACTAGATTTTCATCTCCCGCACGGTATTTTTCCCAGGTGCTCGTTTTGAGCAGCTTCTCCCGATTCTGCCTCGGAAGCTCCAGTGCGCGAGCGTCTCTACGCCTGGCCAACGAAGGACGTGACGACATGGAGCGCATGACCCTGCCCCTTTCCTGGGCGACCTTTCGTCGGCCGGTCGGCTTCGCCGCCGCCCTCTTTGCGCCGCCGACCCTGGCCGCTCTGGCCCTGGCGCATTCGCATCTGTTCCTGGTCAATAAATCGCCCAGCGAGCCCCCTGGCCTTTACATCCGAGCGAAGGGCCACGCTGTGCGCCCTGGGGTTCTAGCTGCCTTCCCAGCCCCGCCGGCGGCCTTTCCATATGCGGACCGCCGCCTTGCGGTCCTGCATCGTATTCCGATCCTTAAGGCTATAGCGGCAGGGGAGGGGGATATGGTCTGCACCGAAGGTGGCGAGCTGGTGATCAACGGTCGGCCGCTGGCCTCGATCAAGACCGTGGACCCCCACGGCGTGCGGCTCCCGCGCTGGAATGGCTGTCGTCGCTTGCAGCCCGGCGAGGCCTTCGCCTTCTCCGCCCGCGTCCCGACCAGCTTCGATAGTCGCTACTATGGCCCCATCGCCGTCGCGAGCGCCCAAGTCTATCGGCCGCTTGTCACCGTCAATGGTTGGGGGAAATGACCAGATGACCGACCGCGCTACCTTCACTCTGCCGCCTCACGTCACCCGTGAGGCGGTGGCGCAGCTCCTCTGGGACCTGCAGCGCGACCGTCTGCGCGGGCACAAGGGCGTGCGGGTCATGCCGCAATGGCGCAGCGCCGAGCAGCACCCGGCCCAGCGTGAGAGCTTCGAGCACACGGCCGACGCCGTCCTCGAGTTCATCATCCAGCCCGCGCGCGTCTACGGCGCGTCGCCGCCTGACCGCCAGGTGGTCGTTCGGCTTCACCAGCCCACCCAACCGCACAACGATTGACCATGGACGCCGCAGCCCTCGCCGCCCTTTGCTTGCTTCACAGCAAGGCGCCGTCTCAGACCTTGCCGCCAAGCGTGTCATGCCCATCGGCGAGCACGGCTTCGCCGCCGGTCTCCATTTCTCCGTTCGTGGATCTCCTGAACGCGCCCGAGGCGCGAGATGCCATGGCGCGCGTGGCCTACGCCGAGGCTGGGAACCAAGGGGAAAGCGGCCTGGCCGGGGTCGTCTACACCATCATCAACCGCCTGGCGGACGGGCGATGGGGCGTCAGCGTCGAGGCTGTGGTCGACGCGCGACATCAATTCGAGCCGGTCATGCGCGCGCCCGGCAGGACCTGGCGGGGGCTCCCGCCCGTCAGCGCCGTCCAGGAGGCCAGGGTCAACACCATCGTCAATCTGGCTCTCCAAGGGCGGCTCCCCGACCTCACCGGCGGCGCGCGGTTTTTCCAGAACCGAGCCGTGGTCCAGCAGCGCGCCGACGCCGGCAGGGTGTCTCCAAACCTAGTAGGCTTTGGCAGAGCCACACCCACCGCGCAGATCGGCGCCCATACCTTCTATGCCGCTGCTGGCAAGGACGGTGGCGGCCATTCCTCCGCAACCGCCAGCCTCGTCCGCTCGCCTAGGGGCGGTATCTTCTTCGTCAACAACGCCTCCGGCCTCGGCTCCAACCCCCTGACGCCTAACGCCTCGGTTGGGCTAGGGCCTACGTCGACCAACTCGCAGGTCGGCGCGTTGGTCGTGCCGGCGACCTCGGGTAGCTCGCAGTGAGACAGAGGCGCGCGCGTTTTGCTCGTGCGCCGGCCCCACCCGAGCGTCTGGCTAAGCCAACACGTCGCAAAGGCGCGCAAACAGCGCAGATACTTCCGTGGCGCCACGTCACAACATCACAGCTGCGTTTTTCAACCCGGCGAGCCGGTCTTGACTCCCATCCCGCACGCGCCGAGAACAATAAGGGAACATTTGGAGGCGGAGGGATGCGAAACGATGCGGAAGCGCTTCGCCTGATCGAGGCGGTGGTCCGGGTTCTCCAAGCGGGGTATTCGCCCGGACGGCCGGCGTTCTATGCGCTCGGAAGAGTGCATGAGGAGGTTCAACGCGCCCGGCGCTCTCTCCCCCCAATGGCGTCGCCCGACCTCCCGATTTCGGATGCCGCACCTCGGGCGTAGTCGCTACCCTCACGCCTTCAGCAAGGGGCAAGGAAAGGCGTTTGTGGGCGAGGGAAGCCGCCGCACCAAGCTGGTCAATCACATGCCATCGGAAGTTTCACCAGAGCCGACCATCGGCGCCTTGATTGCGACGAACGGCAAGTTGCGGATCGCTTGCACGCGGTGTGCGAAGGCGAAGGAATTAAGCGCCTGGGAGGCTGTCGCCTCGTACGGAGGCCTGATGAGGTTCGCGGAAATCCAGACAGTCTTGAAAGCCCGCTGCAGGTCGAAGCCCTGTGTGCTGTCGGTTGTCCAAACCACCTGAAAGGAGCTGCGGTCCAGTCGACCTCCCCGTCGCGCCCATCCGCGCGAGAGGGGAAGCCAGACTCTATGGAGCGCCCTGCCTCCCGCCGGCATCCTTTCGAGCAGCCTACACCTCCTCGCCGATTCCCACCCGAAACGTGACCGCTTGGGTCGCGCGCCAACCCGCCAAATCGCGCTGTTCTCCCCGGGTCTCCGGCGGCGGCGCTAGTGCTTCAGAATCGCTGCCCCCGGTCGCCGATGCGTCTCGCTTTCGATGGTCCCGAAAGCCGAGCTCCCGAGTCTTAGGCCTCCTCGGCCACTGCGTTCCGCGTTCCAAAATCCCGCCATGTGGGCTCACCACCAAGTCACAGGGACACCTGCGATCTATTCACGGGCACGATGGCGAGGCCGCCCCTGATGCAACGCTATCGCTTACGGCGGGGCCGCCCCTTTGGGGTGCATCCGGGACTTTCCACCTCGCCTGTTTTGGCCCGTGATCGCGGGTTGTCCGCGACCCGGTCGGAAGAGCCGGCCGGAGAGAAAAGGAACACGACAATGGCCAACCAGCTCACCCTCGAAGGCAATCTCGGCCGCGACCCGGAGATCCGCACCTACGGTGATGGCAAGCGCATGATGATCTTGAACCTGGCCACCTCGGCCGATTTCCAGACCGCCGACGGCTGGCAGAAGCGCGACCCCGATTGGCACTTCATCAAGGTCTTCAACGAGCAGGTCATCCGCCGCATCGAGGCGGCCGGCTTCAAGAAGGGATCCACCGTGGAAGTGCTGGCCACGCTGAAGCCCGGCAAGTTCACCGACCAGCAGACCGGCGAGGAGCGCTACACCAACGACGTGGTGGTGCAGGACCGCTTCCACAC
>JBARAK010000564.1:0-2977 GCA_049791955.1 Caulobacteraceae bacterium | reverse complement strand
AGCCCAGGGTCAGCGCCGCCTCGCCGCCGCCGACCAGGGCCACGTCGGCCCGCCCGGCGCGGATCATGTGCATGCCCTCGCCGATGGCGTGGGCGGAGGAGGCGCAGGCGCTCGACACCGTGAAGGCCATCCCGCGCACCCCGAACATCATCGAGAGCTGGGCGGCCGGCGCGCTGATCATCGACTTGGGGATGGTCAGCGGATGCACCGAGCCCATCTTGCGGTCGTAGATCCGCCCGAAGCCTTCCTCGAAGGTGGCGTTGCCGCCGCTGCCGGCCCCGAACAGGATGGCGGTGCGGGTCTCCAGCGCCGGATGGTCCACCAGCCCCGCGTCGTTCAGCGCTTCCAGCGCCGCGGTGGAGGCGAACGCCGCCAGCGGGTCGAGGCTGGCCATGGCCTTGGTCCCGAACCGCGCCTCGACGCCGGACAGGTCGATGCTGTCGATCGGCGCGGCCGGGCCCTGGAACTTCAGGCCCGGGTGGTCGCCGTAGCTCTTGGAAAAGGTCCGGATGCCGGTGCGGCCCTGGATGAGCGCTTCCCAGGTGGGGGAGACGCCCTGGCCCAGCGCGCTGACGCAGCCGAGCCCGGTGATGACGACACGCACCTGATCAGGATCCGGCCGTCTCGGCGGGTGCGGACTGGCTCTTGGCCACGACCACGTCGATGAAGTCCTGCACGGTCTTGGTGTCGGCGAAGTCGCTCTGCTCCACCACCACGCCGAACTGGTCCTCCAGGGCGAAGGTGACGGTGATCATATCCAGCGAGGCGATGTCGAGCTGCGCCAGGGTGGCGGCGGGGTCGAGCTTCTCCCGGTCGATTGGGACCTCCTTGGAGATGACATCCAGCACCTGATCCGCCGTAACCGCCATGCGCAAATCCTCGAGCAACCCGCCGGCGAGGGCCGGACGCGAACTCATTACTACAGCATAACATAAGCCCAAGGGGTCCATTGCGGCAGGGGCGCGCGACCGAAGGCCCGAAAGATCGGGGCCCGGCGCCCAGGAGACGTGCAGGGAATGACAGGCGCGGCGTTGCGTTCTATGGCTCGGCCGTGAGCTCGACCGTCCCGACCGCCGTCGCCGCAGATGCGCGCGCGCCCCTGACCCTGGCGGCGCTGAGCTTTTTGTTCTTCGTGGTCACGGCGGGCACCTTCAGTTCGCTCGGCGTGGTGCTGCCGGACATGGTCGCCACCCTGGGCTGGACCTGGACCCAGGCGGGGCTCGGCTTCACCATCCTGGCGGTGGCGTGCGGCCTGGCCAGCTACGCGCCCACCCTGGTGATCCGCACCCTCGGCGTGCGCGCGACCCTGATCCTGGGCGGGGCGGTGATGGCGGCGGGGTTCGCCTGCCTCTACGCGGTCCACGGCGTGGGGCTCTACTACGTGGGGGCGGGGCTGGAAGGTCTGGGCTTCGCGCTCACCGCCATCATCCCCGGCGCCTATGTACTGGCGCGCAGCTTCCGGCGCGTCTCGGCGGCGCTCGGGGTCTATTTCACCGTCGGCGGGCTGGGCGGGGTGGCGGGGCCCTGGCTGTATTTCCTGGTGCGCTCGGCCTCGGGCGACTGGCGGGCCTACTGGGTGGTGCTGGCCATCGCCTGCCTGTTCCTGGGGCCGCTGGCGGCGCTCAGCGTGCGCGACCTGGGCGAGGATGCGGCGACGCCCTCCTCGGTGGAGGCCACCGCCGATCCCAAGCCGCCGATCCACCGCACCACCCACGACTGGAGCGTGCGGCAGGCGCTGGGGGCCTGGCAGTTCTGGGTGATCGTGGCCGCCTACACCACCAATCTGCTGGTCGAGGTGACGGTGAACAGCGCCTCGGTGGCGCACCTGACCGGGCGCGGGGTCTCGGCCGGCGTGGCCGGGGCGGTGCTCAGCCTGCAGGCGCTGGTCAGCGTGGCGGCGCGCGGCGTGGGCGGGGCGCTGGGCGAGCGCATCGATCCGCGCAAGCTGACGGCCGTGGCGCTGGGGATGCTGGCGTTGGGCGTGGCGGCCCTGGCGGTCTCGCACGGCGGGGCGAGCATGTTCGGCTACGCCTTCGCGGTGGGCGCGGGCTACGGGCTCAACTACCTTGCCGCCACCGTGCTGCTGCTGAACTATTTCGGGCGTGGCCGGAACCTGGAGCTGTTCTCCACCATGGCCCTGATCTCCACCGCCGCGGCGCTCGGCCCGGTGCTGGCCGGCCAGGTCAAGGACACCACCGGCGACTTCTCCCAGGCCTTCTGGATCATCGCGGGCGTCTCGGCCCTGACCCTGGTGGCGGTGGCGACGATGCGGCCGCCGAAGCTGCCTGGGTGATCCCTCTGCGGGAGGGCAAGGGTTCCATCGCTTGCGATAGGAAGGTGAGGAGGCGAGCCGCCACTCAAAACTCCGCTCATTCCCGCCTTCGCGGGAATGAGCGGTTTTAAAAGCGTAGCGAAGCCGAGATGCCCTTCCTCGCGACGATCCCCTGAATCCGTCGCCCCTTCCCAGCTTTGCCGGGCCCGCAAGGGGAGAAGGCGTCAGGCAACATGGTTAACGATGTTTACGGGCGGTTAAAGCCGATGGCCGCATAAGGGCGGCGGGCTGTTCCGGCTCCTCTTAGGATCGCCGCCTTGCGTAATCTGATCGCCGCTGTGGAGCGGATCGATCCTCTGGCCGTGTCCGGCCGCGTGGCCGCGGTGAACGGCCTGCTGATCGAGGCCAAGGGCGGCCTGACCCGCCTGCCCATCGGCGCGCGCGCCGACATCGAGCGCCCCCGCGACCAGTGGCTGCCGTCCGAGGTGGTCGGCTTCCGCGACACCCGCGCCCTGCTGATGCCGTTCGGTCCGGTCGAGGGCGTGGCGCCGGGGGCCGAGATCCGCATCCGCCCCGAGGGCGACAGCGTGCGCCCGACCCTGGCCTGGCGCGGCCGCATCATCGACGCCTTCGGCGACCCCATCGACGGCAAGGGGCCCCTGCCCCAGGGCCAGGTGGCCTATCCCCTGCGCGCGCCACCGCCGC
>JBARAK010000563.1:0-14736 GCA_049791955.1 Caulobacteraceae bacterium | reverse complement strand
GCTCAACGCCCCCGCCCCGGTCGCGGCCAGTCCGACCACGCCCGCCGCCTGAAGCAACGCACGCCTCGGGAGCTTTCCGGATGATTCCGGCGCGACCGCTTCGCTCCCCCCCCCGCACCGGAGCGTGTTGAGGCTGGTCCAGGTCCGGGCCACCTGGGCGAAGGCGACCGCCCGGTGAGGATCGGCGCTGCGCCAGGCCTCGAACTCGGCCTCGCTCGCCGCCCCCGAATCCAGGCGCGCCAGCCATTCCGAAGCTTCCGCGATCAACGGCTCGCGGCGGCCCTTCGGTTCGGCAGCCATATGACTCGGGCTCCCTCGGAACGGCGATCTTGTTCGGCGAGCGTCTCTGTCAGGAGTCGCAGGCCCTTGGCCAAGCGCTTTTCCACCGTGGAGACGGATATGTGCAATTTTTCCTTTATCTGCACAGGGCTGAGCCCATGCGCCTTACGCAGGATCACCACCTTTCGGCACCGGGGCGGCAGGCGGGCCATGGCGTCCCGCACCCGTCGCAGTTCGTCGTGGTGCTCGACAGGGGCGCTGGGATCGGGCGCCGCATCCAGCGCGGCGATGTCCCGGAAAGCAACCACTCGGGCGCGGCGGAACCGCTCCATGGCGAGGTTGCGGAGGGTCCGGTAGACGAAGCGCTCCGGCGAAACGACCAGGCGCCAGTCTGGCGCGGCCAGCACCCGCGCATAGGCTTCCTGCACCAGGTCGTCGGCTTCGTGGACGTCGCGGGTGGAACGGCGGGCGTAGGTCCGGTAGGCCGCGCCATGCCCCAGCACCTGGTCAATGAACCAGCGGTCGACGTCGCGAAGCCAGACCATGGCGCGCCTGCTCTCCCGTGGTGGCGGATCGGGGGCCGAGCCCATTTCGGCGGCTTAGCCGGGCTATGTGTCAGTTTTTGCGGTCCTCGCCGGCCGGTGGTCAGACCATAGGGCTGGCTGGAGGACTGGCTGTCTGGGACCGCCCCCTTCCCGCACCGATTCGGATCGGCCGCTCACCACCCGGAATTCGTGGGGCCGCATACCCCGGCTCGCGAGGCTTCCGCCCGCTCAATGACACTTCGTCGCAGTTCCGCAGGTCTTCGCCCGGGAGTGATAAAATGCCGCAAATTCGGAATTCAATTTTTTGTCAAAAATTCCAAGTACGACTGAGTTGAGTGATCCAAGGACGCCGCCCTGCCCTCGATTCAGAAATATAAAAGGTTTTCCGGACCATAAGTTCTTAGCCGCCGCGGAGTATGTAGTTTTAATGCATATCTAACTACACCTGATTCAACCCTCCCTTGCGCCTATCGGGAGGGGATCCAGCGCGGCTTTCGGCCTCGGCCAACCGGAGCGGTAAGGCTTTGACTTCGATATGATGGTCTGACAATAATGCCATCCATCGGAGAACGGGCGCCACGTCGGAACTCCGAGCCATAGTGTCTGAAGAGAAAGCCCGCGAGCCGCAACATCGGCATTCACGGGGATCATCCAGGACATCACGAGAGTGGGGCGAGCAACGCCTCAAGGGTTGCGCCATAGTGTGTGTGCGTATCCATCGGATTAATATTGCCGAAGCCCGCGAATAGATCGCTTGGGCGGCAAAAATCAAAGAAAAGTGACACAAAGTCACTCAATCCTGGGGAGGAATAGATGCGTCGGACTTGGCTTTACGCCGGTATTGTACTCAGCCTTTTTGCAGGCCGCGCGGCTACCGCGCAGGAAGCGCCGGGCAGGCAGGCCAATCCGGGCGTACTTAGCGACCTGGGCCAGCAGCTCGACGACGATGGTATCCGGCTCCGCTCCCAGCTCGTCAACGAAATGGCCGCCAACCCCATCGGCGGCGTCAAGCAGGGCAACACTGATACCGGTCAGGCGCAGATCGGCGGAACCTTCGACCTTCACAAGATGCTTGGCATCCCCGGCGGTCAGTTCCACTTCACCTTCATCCGCAGCTACGGCGATAGCCTGGCGAAGAACTTCAGCGGCGACTTCATCAAGTCGCAGGAAGTCTACAAGAACCAGTTCCACCCCTTCCGCCTGAGCATCTTCGCCTATGAGCAGAAGCTCGACGACGACAAGTGGGACATCCTGGTAGGCCGTCTCGGCAGTTCGGCTCTGTACGGACGCCTGGCCAACACCTGCTACTCCGAATCCGGCATCACCTGCGGCGTGCCCCAGGTGCTGAACTCGGAAGCGGGCATCACCTTCCCGACCTCGGCGACTTGGGGCGGCAACGTCCGCTACCACTTCACCAAGGACATATCGTTCCAGAGCGGCGTGTTCGAGGTGAACTCGTTCATCCAGAAGACCAACGGCTTCGACTTCTCCACCGCCGAGGCCACGGGCTACAGCAGCTTCTCCGAAGTAACGGTCGGCGACTACGACCTGTCCAAGTACAAGTACCCCAGCGACGTCAAGTTCGGCGGCTACGTCAGCACCGCGCCGTTCTCCGACCCGTACTTCAACACCAAGGGCCAGTCGCTCGGCCTGTTCGGTGGCACGGCGGCGAACAATACCGAATACCGCCACGGCTTCTACGTCATGGGCGAAAAGACGGTGTGGCGTCCCGATCCGGCCCAGGAGGAAAGCCTGACGCTGTTCGGCGGCTACGTGCAGAGCCTGGAGAGCGAAGAGGTCGCCAACTTCCAGACCTACACCGGCGGCGCGGCGCGCGGCGTGATCCCCGGCCGCCCGCACGACATCATCTCCTTCACCGCCACCTACATCGACCTGACCTCGCGCGAGATCGAGTTCCTGCGCGACTCACGCCTGAAGGCCGGCGGCCACGGGGTGAACAATCCCAACGAGGTCGGCATGGAAGCGGACTACAGCCTCCTGCTGTTCAATTCGGCCCGGGTGGCCCCGAACATCTCCTACATCATCAATCCCGACAACTCGAACATCCCGAAGACGAAGGTCCTTCCTCAAAATATCGTGACCTTCGGCATCAAGATCACCTTCAACCTGGCGACCTTCCTCGGCCTGCCGCTAGCTCCGACCCTTTCGGACTGACCTTTGCTACGAGACGGAAATATTCATCTCTTGAAATGTAACGGGGAGAGGCGCGGGGAACCGCGCCTCTCCAACTGTTGTTTTGGACCCGCCCGGCGTCATAATCGCCGCTGGCGGGTCTTGACGTATTATAAACTCCGGCGGCTATTGCACGCCTCGAATATGGTCATACAGTCCGACCGCTTCGCCAGCGGCGGACCCCAGTTGCTACGAACACCGGCCGGCACCTCATCGCCCGCCGGATCTGTCGGATCATCAAGCGATTTCAGAGGACTAAATGTCAGCTTCTGAAGCCAAGGCCGTCCCAGGGCGCCCGGTTTTTGACGTAAGCGTCAACGATAAAGTCGGCTGGAAAGACGCCATCCCGATGGGCTTCCAGAACGTCTTCGTGATGACGGGAATCTTCGTGTTCCCCGGAATCATGGGCCGCACGTTCAATCTGCCGCCGGAGACCATCGCCTATCTCTATGGCGCGACCTTCATCGGCTGTGGCGTCACCTCGGTGCTGATCTCGATGGTGTTGGGCCGCATGCCCCTGGTGGCCGGCCCCTATGCCGGCATCTTCACCGCCCTGCTGACCTTCGGGAAAATGAAGGGCGGCGGCCTGGACGCCGCCTTTGGATCGCTCTGCGTCGCCTCGCTGCTCTGGTGCGTGCTCTCCATACCCATTCGGGGGTGGAGCGTCGTCGGCTGGGTGTCCAAGGTGGTGCGCACCCCCGTCATCGCCGGCGTCATCGTCATGCTGGTGATGATGCAGGTGGCCGATCTGTCGTTCCCGCACTGGCTGGGCAAGCCCGAGGACGGCAAGGCCTTCCCGCTGCTGCTGAACTTCGGCACGGGCCTGATCACCGCCCTGGTGCTGATGATCCTGATCTGCGCCAAGCAGCCGATGGTGCGCCGCCTGGCGCTGCTGATCTCGCTGGTCGCGGGCGCTGCGCTGTTCGAAGCCTTCCATCCGATCAACTTCGGCATGGTGGCCAAGTCGCCCTGGCTGGTCACGCCCAAGCTGTTCCCCTTCGGCCTGGCCTTCAACCCCGAGTTCTGCCTGGTCTACTTCGCCATCCTGGTGGCGGTGAACGTTCAGACCATGACCCTGATGGGCGTGGTCGGCGAGTGGGCGCACGAGCCCATGCCGCCCGCCCGCCTCTCCAAGGGCGTGCTGGCCATGATGCTGGGCTCGGCGATCGCCAGCTGCATCGGCAGCTTCAGCAACCTGCCCTACCCCGCCAACATCGCCATCCTGCGCTCGACCCGGGTCGCCTCGCGGTGGGTGACCATGACCACCGGTCTGATCCTGATCGCCATGGGCTTCTGCACCAAGGTCGACTACGTCTTCGTGCTGCTGCCCACCCCGGTCCTGTCGGCCGCCGCGACGGTGCTGTTCGGCATCGTGTTCGTCCACGGCGTCGAGATGCTGGCCAAGGTGCACTGGGACGAGCGCTCCCTCGCCATCGCCGGCTTCTCGCTGATGCTCGGCTTCGGCAGCCTGTTCGTCGACAAGGAGACGCTCAGCCAGATGCCGCTGTTCGTGCGCCTGATGCTCGGCCAGCCGATCATCGTGGGCGTGTTCTCGGTGCTGCTGCTCACGGCCGTGCTGCCCGGACGGGTGCGCGAGGCCAAGAAGGGCCAGCCGCTCGCCGCGCCCGAACCGGCGACGCCCGCCTCCAGCCACGCGGCCTGACCTCCGCAAGCCCCCCCTCCCCCACATCGAGGCTTCCCCACCCGCCATGACCGCCCAAGACAGCCCCCCCGCCCTCTCCATCGCCAAGGCGCGCGACGGCGCCGAGATCGCCTATCGCATCATCCCGGGAACCGGCCCTGGCCGGATCGCCCTGGTGCACTCCCTGGCCATGGACAACCGCTTCTGGGATCGGGCGGCGGCGCATCTGGGCGAGGCCGGCGACGTGCTGGTGTTCGACTGCCGCGGACACGGGCGCTCCACCAGGAGCCCCGGCCCTTACACCACCGAGCAGTTCGCCGACGACCTGGCCGACGTGCTGGACGCGGCGGGTTGGGAGACGACGGCGGTCGCCGGCGCCTCGATGGGCGGGTGCATCGCGCTGGCCTTCGCCGCAGCCTACCCCCAGCGGGTCGAGGGACTGGGCCTGGCGGACACCACCGCCTGGTACGGGGAAAAGGCGCCCGAGCAGTGGGAAGAGCGCGCGCAGAAAGCGGTCTCCGACGGCATGGCGGTGCTGGTCGGGTTCCAGAAGGCCCGCTGGTTCAGCAAGGGCTTCGCCGAGGCCAACCCCGACGTGGTCGAGGGCGCGGTCCAGGTGTTCCTGGCCAACGACCTGGACGCCTATGTCGAGACCTGCCGCATGCTCGGCCGCGCCGACAAGCGCTCGGCGCTGCCCGGCTTCAGCTTCCCCACCCGCATCGTGGTGGGCTCGGAGGACTACGCCACCCCCGTCGCCATGGCCGAGGCCATGCACAAGGCGATCCCCGGCGCGACGCTGCGCGTGCTGGACGGCGCCGCGCACCTGACCCCGATGGAATGCCCGGAGGTGGTCGCGGAGGAACTCCGCCAGGTCATGGCCACCAAGCGCTGAACGCAGCCGAATCCATTTCCTCAGTCCGTAGCGTGAGCCGCATGAACAAGACCCTGAAAGTCATCGCCTTCCCGGGCGCTCCGAACCTGCCGACCTTCGCCGCCCTGGAGCAGGGCTACTTCGCCGACGCCGGCCTGGACGTCCAGCTGACCACCACGCCCAGCTCGATCTTCCAGTTCGAGAAGTTCGGGACCGGCGAGTTCGACATCGCCTTCACCGCCTTCGACAACGTGGTCGCCTACAGCGAGGGCCAGGGCGCCGCGAAGCTGGACCCCGTCCCCGACTTCCGCGTGCTGGCCGGCGCGACCCAGATCGGCCTCAGCGCCGTGGTCGCCCCCGAGATCGAGACCGCCGCCGACCTGAAGGGCAAGAGCCTGGCGCTCGACGCCCCCTCCACCGGCTTCGCCTTCGTGCTCTACGACCTGCTGGCGCACCTGGGCCTGCCGCGCGACGCCTATGAGGCCGCGGCTGTGGGCGCCACGCCTGAGCGCTGGGCCTCGGTGAAGGCCGGGACCCACGCCGGCACCATCACCATCGAGCCCTTCACCAGCCTGGCCAGGGCCGCCGGGTTCAAGGTGCTGACCCAGAGCGGCGACCTGTTCCCCACCTACCAGGGCGGGATCATCGCCGGCCGCCACGACTGGGTCGTCGCGCACGCCGACGAGACCACCGCCTTCCTGGCCGCCTACCTGAAGGGCCTGCGCTGGGCGCTGGATCCCGCCAACCGCACCGCAGCCTCCGAACTGCTGGCCGCCAAGATGCCGGAGGTCAAGCCGGGTGTGCTCGGCGCGGTGATGGACAGCGTGCTGTCGCCCAAGACCGGCCTGACCCCGGACGGCGAGATCCTGCCCGACGGCATGCGCACCGTGCTGGACCTCCGCTCGCGCTACGGGCGCCCGCAGACCACCCTGACCGATATCGAAAAGTACCTGTTCCTCACCCCATATCAGGAAGCGCGCAAGCAGGTCGGCTGATCCCGGCCGCGACTTCGGGCTCGGTTGCGGTTTTTGGTCGACCATAATACAAAAATACCCGAGGACGGCCCCGGCGTTTCGGGGGCCGTCCAAGTCAGGTGCGATATGGAACCGAAACCCAAATTCAAAGCTGTCGGGCAGCCTCTCCGCCGCAAGGAGGACGAGCGCCTGATCACCGGCCGTGGTCAGTTCACGGACGACTTCAGCCTGCCCGGACAGGTCCATGCGGCAATGGTGCGCTCGCCCCACCCGCATGCGACCATCCTCAGCATCGACGGCTCGGCGGCAATGGACATGCCAGGCGTGCTGGGCGTGTTCACGGGCGCGGACCTAGCGGCCGACAAGGTGGGCCAGATCCCGCACAATCCGGTTCCCTCCACCAAGTTCGACGTGAAGCTCACCGGCCGCGGCGGCACGCCGGTCTACATCGGCGAGCACTACCTGCTGCCCACCGACCGAGCGCGCCACGTGGGCGAGGCGGTGGCCATGGTGGTGGCCGAGACGCGCCAGCAGGCCTACATGGCCGCCGAGATGGTGATGGTGGACTACGACCCCCTGCCCTGGGTCGCCAACACCTCCGCCGCCGCCGAACCGGATGCGCCCCGCCTGTGGGACGCCCTGCCCGACAACGTGCTGGTCGACAGCATCTTCGGCGACCAGGAAAACACCGACGCCGCCTTCGCCCGCGCCAAGCATGTGGTCAGCATGCACTACCACCTGGACCGGGTGACCGGCGTCCCGCTGGAGCCGCGCGCCTCGCTCGGCCACTTCGACAACCAGACCGGCCGCTACACCCTCTACGCCGGCAGCGGCGGCGCGGTGCGCCAGAAGCACGAGCTGGCCTCGGTCATGGGCGTGAACCCCGAGCAGGTCCGGGTCATCTCCTTCGACGTCGGCGGCAACTTCGGGACCCGCAACCGCGCCTTCGTCGAGTTCGGCCTGGTGATGTACGCCTCCAAGAAGCTGGGCCGGCCGGTGAAGTTCCGCGCCGAACGCACCGAGGCGTTCCTGACCGACTACCAGGGCCGCGACCTGGTGGTGGATATCTCGCTGGCCATCGACGAGAACGGCAAGTTCCTGGCCCTGCGCTCGGCGAACCTGTCCAACGTCGGCTCGCGCTGCGTGTCGCTGTCCCCGCTCAGCAAGGGCTCGGGGCTGATCACCGGCTCCTACGTCATCCCCTACGCCACCCTGCATTCGAAGGCGGTCTACTCCAACACCATGTCCACCCAGGCCTACCGCAGCTCGGGGCGTCCCGAGGTCTGTTTCGCCATCGAGCGGCTGATCGACAAGGCGGCGCGCGAGCTGGGCTACGACCGCGTGGACCTGCGCCGGCGAAACCTCGTTCCGGTCGAGCAGATGCCCTACACCAACGCGGTCGGCTCGCAGTACGACAGCGGCGAGTACGAAAAGAACATGGACCGGCTGCTGGAGCTGGGCGACTTCGAAGGCGCCCACGCCCGCAAGGCCGAGGCGATCAAGCGCGGCAAGCTCTACGGGATCGGCTTCTCCAACTACGTGGAGTCGTCCATCGGCTCGCCCAAGGAACGCGCCGACCTGATCGTGCGCCCGGACGGGGTCGAGGTGGTCATCGGCACCCAACCCGCCGGCCAGGGCCACGAGACCAGCTTCGCCCAGGTCACCGCCGACCTGCTCGGCGTGAGCTTCGACCACGTGACTATCACCCTTGGCGACACCGACATCGTCACCGCCGGCGGCGGCACCCACTCGGGCCGCTCCATGCGCCACGCCAGCGCGGTGATCTCGCTGGCCGTCACCGACCTGATCGCCAAGGGCAAGGGGATCGCGGCCGAGGTGCTCAACGTCCCCGCCGACCAGATCGAGTTCGACGACGGCGTGTTCCGCACCGCCTCCACCAACCGCACCATCGACTGGTTCGAGCTGTCGCGGCTGGCCGCCTCGCTGTCGCCCGACCACGCCGGCGGACTGAAGGTGCGCCGGGACAACGAGATGCACACGCCGGTGTTCCCCAACGGCTCGTGCATGTGCGAGATCGAGATCGACCCCGAGACCGGCGGGCTGGAGATCGTCCGCTACACCACCGTCGACGACGTGGGCCGCTGCATCAATCCGATGATCGTGCATGGCCAGACCCACGGCGGCATCGCCCAAGGCGTCGGCCAGGCGCTGTGGGAAGGCTGCGTGATCGACCCCGACACCGGCCAGCCGCTCGCCGCCGCGTTCACCGAGTACGGCATGCCGCGTTCCGACAACATGCCGTCGTTCCTCTGCGAGATCGCCGAGGTGATCTCCCCCACCAATCCGCTGGGCGTGAAGGCCGGCGGCGAAGGCGGCACCACGCCCGCGCCGGCGGTGATCATGAGCGCGCTGGACGACGCCCTGCTGGAATACGGCTCGCCGGACATCCCCATGCCCTTCACGCCCGTGAAGATCTGGACCGCGATCCAGAAAGGCAAGACGACGGCCTCCGCCGCCAAGCAGGAAGGAGCCGCGTAATGGCCCTGATCTCCATGACCGTGAATGGCGTCAACGTCTCGCAAGAGGTCGACGACTCCACCCTGCTGATCGAGTTCCTGCGCGAGAAGATGGGGCTGACCGGCACCCACATGGGTTGCGACACCACCCAGTGCGGCTGCTGCGTGGTGCACCTCGACGGCGTCTCGGCCAAGTCCTGCACCGTGCTGGCGGCCCAGGCGGCCGGCCACGCCGTCACCACCATCGAGGGCCTCGCCAAGGGCGGCGAGCTGCATCCCATGCAGAAAGCGTTCCGCGAGCATCATGCACTGCAGTGCGGCTTTTGCACCCCCGGCCAGATCATGGCCGGCGCCGAGCTGATCGCCACCTATCCGGGCGAGCTGAACGAGCACGTCGTGCGCGAGGAGATGGAAGGCAACCTGTGCCGCTGCACGGGCTACCACAACATCGTCAAGGCCATCCTGGCCGCCGCCGAGGAGATGCGCGGCCCCGCCGCCGCCGCCCCGGCCACACCCGAGACCGTGGAGGCGTAGGCGATGTATCCGTTCACCTACCACCGCCCCAAGAGCGTGGCCGAAGCCCAGCAGATGTTCGGCGAAGGCATGGACGCCACCTTCATCTCGGGCGGCCACACCCTGCTGCCGACCCTCAAGCAGCACCTGGCCACGCCCAGCGACCTGATCGACCTGACCTCCATCCCCGAGATGCAGGGCATCGAAGAGGACGGCCGGGTGCTGAAGATCGGCGGCGCCACGCCCCACTGCGTCGTGGCCGCCTCCCCCGTGGTCCAGCGCCTGATCCCGGCGCTGGCGGGCCTAGCCGGCTCGATCGGCGATCGTCACGTGCGCCACCGCGGCACCATCGGCGGCTCCACCGCCAACAACGACCCGGCCGCCGACTATCCGTCCGCGGTGCTGGGCCTCGGCGCCACGGTGGTCACCGACCGGCGCCGGATGGTGGCCGACGACTTCTTCGTGGGCCTGTACGAGACCGCGCGTGAAACCGGCGAGATGCTGGTCCGCATCGAGTTCCCCGTGCCGGACATGGCCAGCTACGCCAAGTTCCGCAGCCCGGCCTCGCGCTTCCCCATCGCCGGGGTGTTCATCGCCCGCACCGGTTCGAGCGTGCGGGTCGCGGTGACCGGGGCCGGCAACATGGGCGTGTTCCGCGCCACCGAGTTTGAAGCCGCGCTCAGCGCCGACTTCCGGCCCGAGGCCATCGCCGACCTGTCGATCGATCCCGACCTCATGCTCAGCGATATCAGCGGCACCGCCGCCTATCGCGCCAACCTGATCAAGGTGCTCGCCCGCCGCGCGGTGGAAAAGCCCGGTCAACTTCAGTCGTTCAAATAAGCGTTCAGTCGTTCAATAAGCGCGGCCCCGCCGCCGTTCGAAATCCCCTGGAGGCCCAAGTGTCTAAACCCGCCGCGCCGATGTCCGCAGCTCCCAACGACCTGCAGGCGCACATCGCCATACTGGAATCCAAGGGCCTGCTGACCCGCA
Organism: Caulobacteraceae bacterium; assembly: GCA_049791955.1. GTDB lineage: Bacteria > Pseudomonadota > Alphaproteobacteria > Caulobacterales > Caulobacteraceae > CAHJWH01. The sequence goes on along the minus strand of JBARAK010000563.1, from coordinate 4,252 downwards.
TCGATCGTCCGATCAACAAGGACACCGAACTGCATCCCCTGGCCCGTTGGCAGTTCCAGGGCGGCCTGCACGAGGACGAGCGCCGCGCCTTCCTGTTCACCAACGTGGTGGATTCCAAGGGCAAGACCTACGACATCCCGGTGCTGGTCGGCGGCCTGGCCGCCTCGCCGGAGATCTACGCCCTGGGCCTCGGCGTTCCGGTCGATCGCATCGGCAAGGTGTGGGTCAACGCCGTGGCCGACCCGATCGAGCCCACCGTGGTCGAGACCGCGCCCTGCCAGGAAGTGGTCCTCACCGGCGAAGACCTGACCAAGCCGGACGGTGGCCTGGCCGGCCTGCCGGTGCCGATCTCCACCCCCGGCTTCGACGCCGCGCCCTACCTGACCGCCACCCTCTGCGTCACCCGCGACCCGGAAACCGGCGTGCAGAACATGGGCACCTACCGCGGCCAGCTTAAGGCCAACGACCGCCTGGGCGTGCGCATGGCCAGCCGGCTGAGCGGCGCGGGCGGCTACCTGCACTGGGAGAAGTACCGCAAGCTGGGTGAGAAGATGCCCTGCGCCATCGTGCTCGGCTGCGCCCCGGCGGTGCTGTTCACCGGCCCGCAGAAGCTGCAGATCGACCAGGACGAGATGGCGGTGGCCGGCGGCCTGATGGGCCGTCCGGTGGACGTGGTGCGCTGCAAGACCATCGACCTGATGGTCCCCGCCGACGCCGAGATCGTCATCGAGGGCCTGATCGACACTGACCGGCTGGAGCCCGAGGGCCCGTTCGGCGAGAGCCATGGCTACGTGGCGCTCGAGGACTTCAACATGTCCATGCACGTCACCGCGATCACCATGAAGAAGAAGCCCGTCTTCGTGTCGATCATCAGCCAGGTGACCCCCAGCGAATCGTCGGTGATCAAGAAGGTCGCCTACGAGCCGATGTTCCTCGAACACCTGAAGACCACGCTGGGCATCCGCGGCATCAAGCGCGTGGTCATGCACGAGCCGCTGACCAACCTGCGCAAGGTGATCTTCCTGCAGTTCGCCAAGGGCGCGCCCCAGCCGGAAGTCTGGCGCGGCATGCAAGGCGCCGCCACCCTGCAGGCCCAGTGCGGCAAGCTGGTGATCGCGGTCTCCGAGGACATCAACCCCGAGAACGCCGACGCCATCTTCTGGTCGCTGGCCTACCGCTCCGACTTCACCCACGACGTGCTGGTCACGCCCTATCGCACCAGCGGCCACGGGCCGAAGTCCGGCCGCGCGCCGCTGGAAAGCACCCTGCTGATCGACGCCACCCTGAAGACCGACCTGCCGCCCCTGGCGCTGCCGGCCGAGCCCTACATGGTGGAAGCCAAGAAGATCTGGGAAGAGCTCGGCCTGCCCCGCCTGTCGCCGCAGGCGCCCTGGCACGGCTATGAACTGGGCGACTGGTCCCCGCTGTGGACTCAGTACGCCGAGGATGCGGTGCAGGGCGACTGGCGCAAGTCGGGCGAGCTCACCTACGCCCGCCGCAAGGGTGGCATGAAGCCCGAAACCCCCGCCCGCGAGGGCGAGGGCCAGAAGTAGACCCCAGGCTTTCGAAAAGGCGTGCCCAGGCCGTCCCCACTCCTCATCCCTGCAGATGGCAGGCGCCCACAGCGCCTTCCATCCTTGCAGGAGAAGGCGTTGGCGTCAGCCTGCGGCGGCCGCCTTGCGACGGGCTGGCTTCACAGGAGCGGGCGCTGCGGGCGCCGGATCGGCGACGACGGTCGCACGCTTGGCGCGAGCCGGAGCCTTCGGCGCCGCCGGGGCGGTCTCCGGATAGCTCGCCTCGAGTGCGGAACGGGCGGAGTTGCTCACGTGTTCGATGGCCGCCTGCTTGGCGGCGGCGCTATCGCGCTTGCGGATCGCATCCATGATCGCGTCGATTTCCTTGACGCTCTGCAGCTGGCGGGGCTTGCGCGCCAGGGACCGGCTGCGCAGGCTGGAGGTGCGCAGCACCAGCCGGTTGACGATGTCGAACGCCATTGCGTTGTCCGCCACCGTGCAGATCCGGTCGTAGAAGGCCCGCTTGCTGACCAGCATCCGCTCCACGTCGCCGGAGCGGTAGGCGGTCTTGAGCGCCTCGGCGTCCTTGACCAGTTGCTGTATTTCCCGGTCGTTCGCCCGTTCGATGAATTGCTCCACCGCCAGGGCCTCGATCACCGAACGGATACGGTAGACGTTTTCGGCCTCGTCGCGGGTGATGACGCCCACGGTGAGCCCGCGCGCGCCGGCCTGGAACAGGATGCCCTCGGCCTGCAGTTCCCGCAGGGCCTCGCGCAGCGAGGTCCGGCTGACGTTGAGCTGGCCGCACAGGTCCCGCTCCACCAGACGCGCTCCGGGCTGCAGCAGACCCGTTTCGATGGCGTTGCGCAGCGCGGAGATGATCTTATTCCGCAGGGGCGCAGCCTGATGCTGAAGAGGCGCCAACTTAACGATCGACTGACTTGGCACTCGACCACTCTCCCCTATGCCGCGTCCACGCGCGGATTCGTTGTGACAGTAATTTTTCTTAGTTTGTCGGACAAGCGAACACAGTCATCGGATCTCCTCCGACCGCGCGACGCTTGGCTCGACCTTCGCCCTACGCGGCGAAGTTCGCATCATCCTAGCATTTCTTGTATTGTATGACCAACAGACAGTGGACCAAAGGCTTGAGCCTGTCCCAAGGAGTTTCCGCCCAATGGATATGAATGGTGAACGCTTCATCGCAGCGTCGCGCGACGCGGTCTGGGCGGGGCTGAACGATCCCGACGTGCTGCGCCAGTGCATCCCCGGATGCGAGAGCGTGGAGAAGATAGCTGATAATCAGCTGAAGGCCATCGCCGCCGTGAAGCTGGGCCCGGTCTCGGCCAAGTTCACCGGCAAGGTGCTGCTCTCCGATCTTGATCCGCCGAACGGCTACAAGATCAGCGGCGAAGGCCAGGGCGGGCCGGCCGGCTTCGCCAAAGGCGGCGCAGAGGTGAGGCTGGCCGACCAGGATGGCGGCACCCTGCTCAGCTATACTGTGAACGCCCAGGTGGGCGGCAAGATCGCCCAGATCGGCGCCCGGCTGATCGACGCCACCGCCAAGTCCATGGCCGAGCAGTTCTTCAAGAAGTTCGCCGAGACCGTTGAACCGCCCGCAGCGCCCGAAGCGCCCGAAGCGCCTGTCGAGGAAGCCGCTCCCGCCGCGTCCGGAGCCGCCCCCGCCGCTGTTCCGGCCAAGGCGGCCGCGAAGCCCGGCCTGTTCGCCGGCATCTGGCGCGCCATCGTCAACTTCTTCCGGGGCTCCAAAGCCTAGTACATCTCAGGTCCTGACAGCCGGCGCACAAGCCGCCGGCCGTCGGGGCCATTCACTTGACTTTAACTGAGAACACATACAGAACGTTCGCAAGACGTTCCGGATTGACCGGGATGTGATTCGCGAGACGCCCATGCTGACGCGTAAGCAGCACGAACTGCTCATGTTCATCCATGAGCGGATCAAGGAGACGGGGGTTTCGCCGTCCTTCGACGAGATGAAGGACGCCCTCGACCTGGCTTCGAAGTCCGGCATCCACCGCCTGATCACCGCCCTGGAGGAAAGGGGCTTCCTGCGCCGCCTCGCCCACCGCGCCCGCGCGCTCGAAGTGGTGAAGCTGCCGGAGCAGGCCTCGATCACGGGCCCCCGCGGGCGGGTGGCGTCACGTCCTCAGCTCTCGGCGTTTGATGACAACGTCGCCTTCGCCGCCAACGATTCGCGCCAGTTGCCGGTGCTTGGGCGCATCGCGGCCGGCACCCCGATCGAAGCCATCCAGCAGGAACGCGACCGCATCGCGGTGCCCGAGGCCCTGCTTGGATCGGGCGAGCATTTCGTCCTCGAGGTCCAGGGCGACTCGATGATCGAGGCCGGCATCCTCGATGGCGACTACGTGGTGATCCGCCGGGGCGACACCGCCCAGACCGGCGAGATCGTCGTCGCCCTGGTGATGGGCGAGGAAGCCACCTTGAAGCGCCTGCGCCGGCGCGGCGGCGCGATCGCGCTGGAAGCCGCCAACCCCAAGTACCAGACCCGCGTGTTCGGCCCCGACCAGGTGCAGGTGCAGGGCAAGCTGGTCGGACTCATCCGCCGCTATCACTGAGGCCGGAGGTCGCGTCGCGCAGCTGGGCGTCCTGGCTCTCCGCCTCGGCGACGCCGAAGGCCGTCCACGGCCGGCGACCGCGTGACGTCTCCGACCATTCCAGCCGCCATCCGCCGCCTGGCCGTGCGTACACCTCGGCCG
>JBARAK010000562.1:0-7461 GCA_049791955.1 Caulobacteraceae bacterium | reverse complement strand
GCGCGCCACCGCTCGGCGTTCCGCGTCGCCCGGGACCTCGTCACCGCCCGCCCCGATCCGGCGTGGCCCGCTCGCGCCCAAGACGGCGTTGTGGGCGTCGATCAGTTTCTCGAGCCGTAGGTAGTCGAGGACCTCGCGCCAGTCGTTGGAGCCGAAGGTGTGCACGACGACCCGGTCGCCCTGCAGCAGCAGGGACACTGACCGGTCGGCCGGGCTATGACCGGGGCCCGGGATGTTCGCTCGCCGACCGCGGTCGTAGAGCTCCCCGCCCAGGGCCTCGACGATCGGTCTCAAACTCATGGCGCGCCTCCACACTCAGCTCGCCGCCGCCCGCCCTTCCTCCACCCTTTCGCGAGGCGTTGCGGGGTGTCCCCCGCTCAAGGGGGTCGGTCGAGACAAGGGCTCGGGCTCAGAGGGAGGACGCTCCTCCTTTCGAGGTCTTGGGACAGAGTTCAGACAAGCTGGGTAATGACGGCCGGGACGGAAGTGGAAAGCAAGAACGAGCTATGCTGCTTTGCGGCCTATGCGATCTATTTCCACTCTCGCCGCATCGTGCATCGCCTGGGCTACCCTAAAACCCGGGTCCGCACTGCCAAGCAGCGGGTCGAGTTCAAACTTAACGACCCGGCGCTTTCCATTCTCATGAAATACATTCAGGGAAACCGCATTGTCTTGATATACAAGATCAACGTCAATACGCGTACACACTTATCCGCTCCACGCACGCTACTGCACTGTTCCTCCGACACCGCGGCCAGAGAAAGGGGGATCAAAGCAATGTAAGCACCCGCGCACGTCGCGCGGGAAACGCGCAGCTACTCGCCCCACCGCGGGTTGTAAGCATGGCCATTACTACGGTCAAGCTTGGTGTGACGCGATTTTGAATACGCTCTACTCATTATTGCGGATCTACTTAAAATTCTCGCTATGCGATTCCCGCCTCAAGGGCCTGGCAAGGAACGCTGATCGCCCATGAGATCTTAGAGCGAGCTGGTGTTGCTGACACCAGGCGCGGCGGTGAGGTTGTTGGCCTTCTGAGCGGCGGTCTGGGCGGCCGTGGCGGCGGCGGCCGACGCCGCCTGCTGGTGGGCGGCATCGACAGCGACCTGCGCTTGGCCTTGGGCCACCAGGATGTCCTGCAGTTGACCAATCTGGGTCGAGACGGCTGCCAGGAGCTGGCCGGTGGCCTGTCGAGCGGCAGTGGCGCCGGCCGCAGCGTTGGAGACGGCTACCCCGTTCGCCACGGCGCTGGCTATCGACGCCTGGGACTGGGCCACCTGATTTTGGACCTGGACCGAAGTTTGGAGGGCCTGGGCCGTGTTGTTCTGCCAGGTGGAGAGGGCGGCGTTGAGCTGCGTCGAGTTGAAGCCCGCGACCGTGGCGCCGGTCGGGTAGGCGGCGGCGAAGGCGGCGCCGGCCGACACGCTGTTGAAGCCAATGCCGCTGGCCTGCTGAAGGATTTTCGCGGCTTGCAGGTTGATCGGCGCAAGCGTGGCCGAGGTCGCATCCGAGCCGAGGCTCTGAACCGCCCGTTGGGCGGCGACGACTTGGTTCTGCATCACGCCGAGTTGGGCGGTCATATTGGTGATCTGAAGCGCCTGCTGAGCGATGGTGAGCACCTGTTCGTCACACCAGTTGGGATCGTACGCCGTGCCCGTGGGCGGGCCCGGGAGCACGGGAAACGAGACGGACTGGCCGTTGGCGCAAATGGCGGCGGCCTGCCCGCCGACGGATGTTTCCGTCGAGCCGGTATCGCCGCCAGGGACGGGAAGGGGAGGGGGCAGGTTGGTGATGAAGATGGTCGCGGTCGTCGACCCGCCGGGTCCGGCCGCGACGATCGTGCAGGCGTCGGGGCCGACCGCGCCGAAGGCCGGAACATAAGTCAGGACATTTCCTGACAGACTACAGGCGCCGTTGGCGGCTGCAGGATCGCCCAAGGTGATCCCCGTGAGAACCCCGGTCGCCGAAACGGTCGTGGTGCAGGTCGTTTGGTAGGGGCAGGTGATCGACTGCGATTGAGCGACGGGCGCTGGCGGAACCTGCACGGTGATCGAGACCGTGGCCGGCGCGGATGCGCCGCCCGGCCCGGTCGCGGTGAAGGTGAAACTGTCCGGCCCCCAGTAGCCGTTCGCTGGCGTGTAGGTCGCGGTGGAATTGGATAGCCCGACTGCGCCATGGGTCGGGCTGGAGGCAATGGCGAAGCTCGAGACGACGCCGCCGGCCGACAGATTGACCGATCCAGCGGTCTGGAAAGGGACCGTCAGGGTTGCGGCGTTAGCCGCCGGCGGGGGAGGGAGCTGAATGTTGATCGTGATGGTGGCGACGCCGGAGGCGCCGCCAGGCCCTGCACCCGAATAGGTGAAGCTGTCCGAACCGAAATACCCCGTGTTTGGGGTGTAGGTGAACGTGAAATTCGGGCCGGGCGTAAGGGCGCCATGGGCCGGATCGGCGCGAACGGACCAGCCAGTAACATCACCCGTAAGCGGCAGACTGGCTTTGAGGGCGGTGTTGAATGGCGTGCTAAAGACGCCGTTCGCAGCGGTAGGCGGCGGCGGGCCGACCCTGACACTGACCGTTCCGGTGTTGGAGTTCCCGCCCGGACCGAACGCGACATAGGTGAAGGCGTCTGCGCCGGAAAAACCGGCTGCAGGCGTGTAGGTTATGACGTTTCCAGAAATCGAAGCGGAGCCGTGCGCCGGTTGAGACACCAGGGCGAAGCCCGAGGTCACCCCAGCCGACGCCACGCTGGCCGATCCCGGAGTCTGAAAAGGGGTGCTGATCGTGGCGGCGCCAACGGTCGGCGGGGGCGGAGCGGCGACGTTGACGAAAACCGTAGCGACGTTGGATGGGCCGCCCGGCCCAGTCGCTATAAAATTGAAGGCGTCGGCGCCGAAGAAACCCGCCGACGGCTGATAGCTGGCGACGTCGCCGCTGATCGAGGCGGAGCCGTGACCGGGGTTGCTGGCGAGCTGAAGGCCGGAAACCTGGCCGGACGCCGGCAAATCGACCTGCCCGCCAGCGCCGAAAGGCAGAGACAGCGAGGTGTTGCCGGCGACCGGCGGCGGGACGATCGTGATGGTCGCGACGTTCTGGAGGTCGGGAACGCTGCCATCGGCGTTGGGCGGTCCACTAAAGTCAAGAGTCGCCTGAGCCTGAGTTACGGTTCCAGTCGGCGGGGTGTAGGTAAAGAAAAAGTCGAAGTCGTTGTCCGTCCCGTCGTAAACAATCGCGCCGGCGGTGACGGTTGGTGGGTTGCCGATCGTGCAAGAAGTTACGGTACCGGTTCCGTCCTCGGAAAAACACTTGATGGTAAAGTTGAGGACCTGGCTCTCCGGGGTGGTGAACTGAAGATTGCTGCTCTGTTGAGCGCAGCTTAGCGAGACGCATTGGGCGTAGGCGACGGTCAAGCCCATGAGCCAGACCGTGATCGCGATCACCGAGCAGCTGCGCGCGCGGAGCAGAAGGCGCTTTAGGTCGCTGATCCCAGACTGAAACATGAAGTCGCTCCGCACTTGATAGGCTGCAGGCCAATCAGGCGGGATCATACTGTGTTGACGTAAACAAGATGACACTAAGCAACGTATTTTACGGGAAATCACATTATGTCTGTCTCAAGCATAACTATACCCTGCTCGCGATGTTTCGAGGCGAGGTTATATTTCCGACCCTCAGCAGAGAAACGGCTCAGTGCTGGTCGAAGCTACATCAGCAGCGTGGCGGGCGCGCCCTGGCCTCCTCCAGTTGGCCTGCGGCGGGGGTACTCGCCGCAGGCGCGCGAGGGGCGGCGGCGGGCCCAGTCGCCGGGGTACCAGTGGGCCTCATCGCCGGCCATCCGGATCCAATAGGTGGGACCGATCTGTCGGCGGGGTCGCCGATTTGGTCACGATCACGACCTTCTGCACGCGATGGCCCGCAGCCTCGGCGGCGGCCAGGATATCGCGCAAGTGGTCGTTCTTGAGGCGCTGGGCGGCTGTGGCGCCAGGCGCGAGCAGGGTGAGAACCCCGTCCTGGATCCCGAGGAATCCGAGTCGGCTGAACCACGAGCCGTAAGCGCCCGTGCGGACCAGCCGACGGAGGTGGGCGTCGATCGCCATCCAGATAGGATCGTCCGCGCCGCGGCCGGCCATGAAGGTTGTGGCTGGATCTGCCGGCGTAGGCTTGGGCGCCGCTGGCGGGTCCTCCACGCGGCTGGTGTCGCGCAGGATGCGCGTCAGGTTGTGGCGCAGGTCCAGCGAACCAGAGCGATCCGAGGACGCGAAGCGTCCGAAATAGCGGGCGGGATTTTGCACCTGCCGGTCCTTCAGGGCGACCGCGAGCATGACCGCGATCCGCGCGCCGTGGCGACGGAAGCCCCAAAGCGCGGTCTTGCCGTTGTTCCGCTCCGCCTCGGGCAGGAGGGCCTCGGCGGCGGCCGCGATCCGGGCGCCGTCTTCTGGCGCTGCGCTCAGCGGGTTTCGCAGCACCTCGGCGGAAACGTACTCGCCAAGTTCAGGGCAGGCCTGCAGCGCCATGGCAAGTTCCTCGCGGACCCGTTCCGCTTGCGATGTCGCGTCCGAACTCTCGGCGCCAAAAAAGCTTGCTCTCCCCGGAGAGCCATACTGCCGTGTCCGAATCGATTGGGGTGCAGGCAAGTTCTTTTTGGTGTCGGTTTCTCTGGCGGGCGTAGCTCGCCGGCTGTTGGGAAGGTTTCGCGCCGTAGGTGCGCCCGGTCCTGTAACAGAATCAGTTTGGTTAGAATTTGACTGTTCTAGGTGGCCATCGATGTCCGCCTGGGCGGGTATATTTGACAACACGCTTTGCAGGTACGCTGCGCGACGCTCGTCTTCGGCTTGGCGGTTGGAAGCCCGGGTCTTGTCCAACTCACCGAGGCGGGCAAGGAGCGGGGCGAGATTGAACGCTTCGCGGGCTGCTGGCCGATTAGCGTGGTTGTAGTCGCGGATCAGCCAGCCCTGGGCTTCCAGGGTGTTGTTGATCCGGCGCACTTGGCGCGCGGTGACGCCCTGTTCGCGCGCGGTCAGGCTGATGGAGGGCCAGATGAAGGCCTGGTTCTGTTCGAGCTGGTCCTGGTTGAGGTGGTCGGCATAATACATCAGCAGGGCGCGTTCCGCGCCCGTGAGGCCGGGCGTGCCCTTGCTAATGGCCGACACGATGCGGGCGACGTACTGGCCGGGCTCCCAGCGCCAGGCGCGGGCGGCCTCGCTGACGCGAGAGAAGTTCTCCGCGCGCTTGGCGAAGCCGGGACTCCAATGGTCGGAGCTAGCGGCAGGATGGGCGTTCAACGGTTGTCCTCCAAGCGGAAGACGAGCGGGTGAACAGGATCGAAATTGCTGATGTGGAATCTGGGGCTTAGGCCACAGACTCTCACGCGGGTCTTGACGCCACGAATCGCAGCGCCTATCCTCAGACCCGTTACGAAGCCGCCAGCACAGCAGCTACAGCAATTTCGAAAGGCTCCCATCGCCAAATGGGGGCCTTTCCTGTTTGTGGGCTCGTCGTTAAGTCACGGTGTTGGTCCTTCGGGCGGATGGAATCGATCCGGTCGCTGACGTCCTGCATCGATTCGGCACGACGAATGATCGTTCCTTTTCCCGCAAAGCCCAACCCGCGTGCAAAATCCAGCCGCGCCCGACCACCTTGGTCGCCAAGGACATCCTCGGCGATGAGGCGCAGAGCCGGCACGACTGGCATGATCAGGTCGCCTCGCGGGCGTTGGTCCTGAGCCAAGACTGGAACGACCTGTCGCCAGCCATCCAGGCGTCGAGCATGTGGCTCGCCAGCATGGCCTGATCGATCTCCTCGCCATGCACCTCGCGGTAGGCCCGGCAATAGTGCTGGAACTGCTCGGCCGGCGGCCCGACGAGCTCGAGCCTCAGGGTGACGGCGGCCTTGGTCTTGCTGATCTTGGGAAGGCCAAGGCCGGCAGGTGCGCCCGCGCGGCGGGGCTTGAGGTCAGACGTAGGGTTCAAGAACCATATCCTTGTCGACGAGCACCCGCACCTGCATGCCCTGGCGGATCTCGATGGTGGGTTGACGGTTGAGGTCGCGGGCGGTGATCCGCGAGCCGACGTTGTCAGCCTCGTTGGCGAGGCCGGATGCGCCGGAGTTCAGCACCAGGCCGCCGCTCGTGCGGGCCTGAGCCTGCTGGGCGGAGGATGTGCCCACCGACAGCAGAGTAGACAGGACAATGCCCTTGGCGAGTTGGCCCCAATGGTCGTTGACCCGATCGGCGACGCCGGCCGTGCCGCTCGCATCGGTCCCGTTCATGGTCCCGAAGTTGATGGAGTTCCCATTGGGGAAGATGACCCGATGCCAGACCACCATGGCCCGGTTCTGGCCGTAGGCCACCTGGCTGTCGTAGCGGCCGATGATCCGGGCGCCCTGCGGGATGAGTACATAGCGGCCGGTAACGTGGTCGTAGACCGGCTGGGTGACCTGGGCGATGATCTCGCCCGGCAGGTCGCTGTTGATCGGGGTGAGCAGGGCGGCGGCGATGACCGAGCCGGCCTTCACCTCATAGGGCGAGCGCGGCTTCTGGATGTGGGCGTCGATATAGTCTTGCGCCGCCACCGTCCGTTCGAAGGCCGCCTTCTCGCCTTGGCCATTCTGCGGGCTGACGTCGTCTGGAGCCTTGGCAGCCGTCGCCGGCGTGTTCGGGAAGGCGATTGGCGTGGGCGGCAGCGACTGGCCGGGGCTCGAGGCAACCCTGCCGGCGACCGACTCCGCGGCTTCGGCGAGCCTGCCGACGGGGGCTCCGACGCCGCCGAAGAACACGCCAGACGCACGTGCGCCAGCGGCGCTCGGACGGATCGCCTGGGCTAGATCCAGCCCGCCGCCCTTAGGCGGCTCGGGCGTGGAGGCAGGCGCTGCGGCCAAGGCGACGACTGGCCCCGCCTGACTGGCGGTCGCGGTAGTTGCAGCCGCGGGCGGGAGTGCGCCGGCGAGTTGGGTCGGGACCTGGACGCAGTTCGGCATGCCCGGGTACAGGCTGCAGTCGACACCGGGGGTTCCAGCGGTCGGATTGGCTGGCGGACTGTCATAGGCCAAGGCGTCGACCGGAGCCGGCGTGGGCGGCGGGGTCGGGCTCGACTGGGCGGTCGATGTCTTGGGGTGGGGCCGGGCGTGAAAGCCGGCGTAGACGATCACGCCCATGATCACGACGGCCGTGCCCACGGTGGCGGCGCCGATGATGCGGCCGTTGAAGCGCGCGGGCGCGTCGCGCGTGGCGCGGATGGGGCCAAGCTCCGGGGCGCCCTTGGGTTCCGGCTGGGGGAAGCCCTCGAGACCAGGGCTCGGCTCGGCGCCGTGCGGGTCCGGGTTCATCGCGCACCGCCCTTGCGGGTGATGCGGATGGTTTGCTTGCTCGACGTGCCAAGACGCAGCTCGGCGACACTGAACAAACGATCCACGATGTAGTAGCCGTTCACGAACCGGTAGTTGACCAGCTCCGCCTGATTGTTCGGT
>JBARAK010000561.1:0-8058 GCA_049791955.1 Caulobacteraceae bacterium | reverse complement strand
CGATCTGGGCGAAGGTCGCCTTCAGGGCGTCCAGGTCGGTCAGGTCGCAGGCCAGGAAGCGCGGCGCGATCGGCGCGTCGGAGAGCTTTTCCACCAGGGCCCTGGAGGCCGCCTCGGCCACGTCCAGAAACACCACCTCGGCGCCCTGGCGCACGAAGCCTTCCACCAGCCCCGCCCCGATGCCGGAGCCGCCGCCGGTGACCACCACCCGCTTGCCCTTCAGGCTGGGGTAGCTCGCGTAGGTGAATGAACTCATCGGCGCGGCTTTCCCGCCAACGCCGGCCTGTCGCCCATCGCCGCCATGCGGGTCCTTTTCGTGAAGCATCGTGGCGCCGGTCATGCGCTGGCCTTCGCGGCCTGGGTGGCCAGCAGCCCGCGGGCCGCCAGGTTGCGCATCAGCGCGACGACGCCGAACCGCCAGGGGGGAGCCGCGTCGCAGGTGACCACCTTGTTCTCCAGCACGCCGAGGCGCTCGTTGGAGACGCGCACCACGTCGCCGATCCTGTGGGTGAAGCCCTGGCCGGGCGCGCCGCGATCCTCGATCGGAGCGAACATGGTGCCCAGGAACAGGGCGAAACCGTCCGGATACTGATGGTGCTTGCCCAGGGTCTGGCCGACCAGCTCCAGCGGATCGCGGCTGATCAGCTCCATCGAGCTGGAGCCCTCCAGGCGGAAGTTGTCCTCGCCCTGGACCTCCAGCCGGACCACCGCCTTGCGCACGTCGTCCAGGGTGTAGCCCTCGTCGAACAGCCGGATGAAGGGGCCGACCGAGCAGGAGGCGTTGTTGTCCTTGGCCTTGCCGAGCAGCAGGGCGCTGCGGCCCTCGATGTCGCGCAGGTTCACGTCGTTGCCGAGCGCCGCGCCGCGCACCTGGCCGGTGGGGTCGCAGGCCAGCACGATCTCGGGCTCGGGGTTGTTCCAGGCGCTGTCGCTGCGCACGCCGACATAGTCGCCCCAGCCCACGGTGGAGAGCACCGGCGACTTGGTGAAGATCTCCGCATCCGGGCCGATGGCGACCTCCAGGTACTGCGACCAGAGGCCGTCGGAGATCAGCGCCGTCTTCAGCTTGGCGGCCTCGGGCGAGCCCGGCTTCACCGCGCGCAGGTCCGAGCCGACCCGGTCGCGCAGGGCGTCGCGGATTTCCTGGGCCCGGCTGGCGTCGCCGCGGGCCCGCTCCTCGATCACCCGTTCCACCGCCGAGACGGCGAAGGTGACGCCGCTGGCCTTCACGCACTGGAGGTCGAGGGGAGACAGCAGCCGCCGGCTGGCGGCGTCGCCGCGGGTCCAGGCCGGGGCGAAGTCGAAGTCCTCCAGCGGACCGAGGTCGCGGCCCTGGACCTGGAGCAGGTCGTCGCGGGCCAGCAACTCGGCGGTGGTGGGCGCGACGGCGGAGACGTCGGCGACCCGACCGTCACGCACCAGCACGGGGGTCGGACCTTCGGGCGTGGCGATGCGGCCCAGCAGGGTCGCGTCGCGCCAGTCTGGCGGGAGATGTTGGATCATGACCTGCTCTGGAGAGGCTCGAACTGAGAATGGCCGAGGGGACCATCCGGAAAACTGATAGCGCTAACCTCTCCCGACGGCACGAGATGTCAACCCGTATGCGAAGGGGTCGGCGCGGGGCCGGAAGACTGACGCTCCACCAGGGTGTGGGGAACGATCAGGTCGGTGGGCTCGAAGGTCTCGCCGTCCTTGGCCGCGCGGGTCTCGCGCAGCAGCAGATCGATGGCCGCGGCGGCCATGGAGCTGACCGGCTGGCGCACCGTGGTCAGCGCCGGCCACAGGGTGGTGGAGATCGAGGTGTCGTCGAAGCCGACCACGGTCAGGTCGCCGGGCACGTCCAACCCCCGCCGGTGCGCGACCGAGACCACGGCGGCGGCCATGTCATCGTTGCTGGCGAAGATGGCGGTGGGGCGCCGGGGACCGTCCAGCAGCCGCTCGGCGGCCTCCAGCCCGGACGGGAAGGTGAAGTAGCCCTGCACCACCTCGGCCTCGGCGTCGGGCGCGTTCTGCAGGGCGGCGCGGAAGCCGGACAGGCGTTCGGCGCTGGCGGTCTGGTTTGGGTGGCCCTTGATGAAGCCGATGTGGCGGTGGCCGAGCCCCAGCAGGTAGCGGGTCATGTCCTCGGCGGCGGCGTGGTCGTCCACCCGCACGCAGGAGAGGTCGCCCCGGAAACGGCCGGTGGCCACGCCGACGGTGGCGATGCCGGCTTCCTTCAGGGCCTCGCGCACCGTGTCGGATTCGCTGAGCGGCGGGGGGAGCACCACGCCGGTGACCGCGCTGTCGATCAGCCTCTGCACCGAGACGCGCTCCGCCTCGGTGTCGCTGGCCTCGGACTTGACCAGCAGCAGCTCGGCGCCCTTGCCGGCGCTTTCATCCAGCACGCCGACCAGGAACTCGCTGAGGTAGGCGGCGCTGGGGTTGCTGTAGATCACCCCGATGCGGACATGCTCGGCGCTGGCGAGCTTGCGGGCCGCGAGATTGGGCACGTAGTTCAGTTCGCGGACAGCCTTGAGCACCGCCTCGCGCGTGCTTTCGCGCACGTTCTTCTCGTCGTTCACCACCCGCGACACCGTCATGGGCGATACGCCGGCCCTTCGGGCCACGTCGTTGATGGTGATCAGGTTTCGCGTCCGACGTGTGGACTTGTTCATTTGCATCTTCCCGCCCGCCCTCTGGCGCACTGCTTTTGGGCGAGCTTCTTCCAGACGAGCGAGTCCGGCAATCAACATACCGGAGCCCACCCGCCAAGACGGTCCCGCAACAGTGGCGCCACGGGACCAGTACGATGGATCGAGAAGAAAAGCTGGGGCGGCGGCGGAACCGCCGCCCCAGGAGGGGAGCAGGGACATGCTCCTGGAGGGTCAGAAGTGGGCGCGAAGGCCGATTTCGTACGACGAGCCCGGGTAATAGACGCTGTAAGGCGCGTTGGTGAAGCCGAAGAAGGTGCGCAGCGGCTCGTTGTTCAGGTTGACGGCGTTGAAGGTGACCTGGAACGCTTTGTTGTACCAGGGCAAGGTGTAGCTGGCCGCCAGGTCGACCTGGCCGTGGGCGTTGGCGAACAGGCCGAACGGAGTGTTGTTCTGGCCGGTCGGAGCTACCTGGTTCTGGCCGATATAGTTGTAGCTCACGTGCAGCGAGAAGCCGTATTTCTCGTAATAGCCAGTGAAAGTGTAGAGGTTGTTGGCGATGCCGAGCACGATGGCGTTCGGGTTGGCCGAACTCTGCTCGACGTGGGTGTAGTTGCCGGTGAAGCCGAAGCCGGTCGGGCTGAACGGCAGCATCCGGGTCACGAAATCCAGCGGCTGGCTGTAGGAGAGTTCCTCGCCGCGCAGGCTCAGGGTCTGGCCGATGTTGCTGGTGGTCTGGACGCTGATGATGGTGTTGGCGTTCACCCCGGTGGCCAGCTGGGTCACGTTCAGCGAGCTCAGCGGAATGCCCAGGGCGCTGAACGGCTCGTTGACGATCGACTGCTCGGTGAAGCCGTCGATGTCCTTGGCGAACAGGTCCAGCGACAGGTAGCCGGAACCCCCGAAATAGTATTCCAGGCCCAGGTCGGCGTTGTTGGAGAAGTAGGGCTTCAGGGTCGCGTTGCCCTGGGTCGCGGTCTGGGCCGACGGGTCGCTGAAGGTCGTGCCCGGTAGCAGGGAGTCGGGGTTGGCGCGGGTCACGCTGCGCGATCCGGCGATGCGCAGGATCAGGTGGTCGCTGTTCATCAGCCAGTGGTCGGCCAGGTCGATCGAGGCGTTGAACGACGGCAGGAACCCGTCGTAGTGCGTCTGGAGGGTCTGGAAGCTGGTCGCGCCGTTCAGGGTGACCGGGCCGATGATGGTCTGGTCGGTCGAGAAGTAACGCACGCCGGCGTTCCAGTTGATCTTGTGCTGGAAGAAGTCCGAGACGCCGTTCGCTTCGATGTAGGCGCCGCTGGTTTTCTCGTCGATCGTGCCCGAGGGCGTCGAGGTGGCCGAACTGGAGGCGAAGGGCGGGTCGGTGTCGAAGAAGTTGGTGTTGGCCGCGGCCCTGAGCGCGGCGTAGTTCGGCGCGATTATGTTGGCGAGGCTGCCAGGGTTCATGCCCGACAGGCCCAGAATGCCGCTGGGCCCGGGCACAAGCAGGCCGGGGATCTGGGCGTTGGTGATGTTGGCCGTCGCGAAGTTGTTCGCCGCGGTGCTGTTGTCGAAGGCGGTGATTTCCCGATAGGTGTCGTCGTAGGCGTAGCCCATCTTGATGTTGGTCTCGGCGTCCCCGAAGGTGACGTCGAAGTGGGCGCCCTTGTCCTCGGTCACCCGCTTGACCGGCTGCACCCGGAACGAGTTGATCGTGTATCCGAGGTTCGGGTTGTTCAGAGCCTGATTGGTATTGATGGTCGGGAACGCGCTGCCGGGCGCGTTGTTGTAATTTACCGTTATGTCGGACGGCGTGTTGAACAGGAAGCTGTCGTCGCTACGGTAGAACGTGCTCTTGTTGTAGTTGACTTGGCCGTTGACCTGGATCCAGTCCACCGGCTTGTAGTCGAACTGCGGGTTCAGGTTGTAGAAGTCGACCGTTTCCTTGTAGGGGCGGGCCTCCAGGAACAGCTGGGCGTTCTGCAGGGTGGCCTGGGTGACCACGCCGTCCGGAGCGACCTGGACGTTCGAGGGGATCGTCGTCGTGGAGTTGCGCAGCGAGAGGTCTTCATCCAGCCGGTTGAAGTCGCGTGTCGCGTGGGAGTACAGGCCGTCGAAGGTGAAGTGCAGGTTGTCCATCGGCCGCCACTCGGTCGACAGCAGCGTCGAGACGCGGTCGCGGGAGCCCTGGATGAAGGCGTCGCGCGCCAGGCGCGGGAACAGGGCGTCGCTCAGCGCCTGCGGGGAGAGGCCCGCGGTCTGCGGCGCGTTGGCGTTGGCGAAGGAGAAGCCTTTGCCGGCGCCGGTCATGCCGCCGATGGTGTTGCAGCCGGCGCAGTTGATGGTCGGCGTGGTGTAGCCGATGGTCTCGTAGCCGGTGGAGCGGTATTGCAGCGAGCCGCCGGCCACGCCCACCAGGATGCCGAACTTGTCGCCGTCGAAGGTGTCGCTGGCGATCAGCGAGCCGTGCGGGCTGGCGCGGTTGTCCGCCTCGCCATAGCCTTCCTGGAACGAGAAGTTCACATGCGCGCCGGGATTATCGAACGGCCGGATGTTGACCATGTTCACGGTGCCGGAGATGCCGCCTTCCACCAGATCGGCGGTGGGCGTCTTGGCGACCGTCAGCTTGGTGAAGAACTCGGTCGGGAACATGTCGAGGTCGACTTCCCGGTTCGAGCTGCCGGAGTCCAGGGTGCCGTCCGAGGCGACCGCGATCTGGCTGCCGTTCAGCAGGACCTTCACGAAGCTCGGGCCCAGGCCCCGGATGGAGATCTGGGTGCCCTCGCCGTC
The DNA here is from genome assembly GCA_049791955.1 of Caulobacteraceae bacterium. Taxonomy (GTDB): domain Bacteria; phylum Pseudomonadota; class Alphaproteobacteria; order Caulobacterales; family Caulobacteraceae; genus CAHJWH01. The sequence goes on along the minus strand of JBARAK010000561.1, from coordinate 2,662 downwards.
GACGTCGCGGGTGAGCTGGACGCCGGGGATGCGCTGCAGGGACTCGGCGATGTTCTGGTCAGGGAACTTGCCGATGTCTTCGGCGAACACCGAGTCGGTGAAGTTGGTGGCCAGGCGCTTGGAATTGGCTTCGTCGGTCAGGCTGCGGCGGAAGCCGGTGACCACCACTTCCTTGACGGTATTGCCAGAACCGGCTGCGGCCGGCGCCTCGGTCGACGCGGTGGGCGCGGTCAGGGGTTGGCCGCCGGACGTGGTCACGGGCGCCTGGGGAGCGGCCGGCGCGGCCTGGCCGTCGGCCGGCGCGCCAGCGGTTTGGGCGAAGGCTGCGGTCGAGAGGCTTCCGGCCAGGATGGTGGCGCTGAGCAAGACTAGGCGCGCACGACGGCCGCTCAGATGAGCTTTGTAAAACAAATTATCCTCCCCGTATCCGTTTTCCACGCCACGTCTTCTTTGGACAGGCGCGTACAGATTTCAGTCCTTCAGGACCGTGTCTTTGATGTAACTATGCCTCGGAGCCGCCGAACCGTGGGGCAACGAGTATGATAGCGTTCACATCGGAGAAATTACTCTGCCGTTCTTCGATGTCAATATGGCCTTTTTGACATTCTCCGAAACGATTTGGCCCGCCCGTAGTGGTGGAAGCGGTCCGGCCCGGGGGCTTCAGTGCGCCGTGCCGGCGACGAACGGAATTTTGACGCTCTTATAAAAATCCAGGCTGTGCTCCGGCGGGGCGTAGCCCGCCGGAAGCGGACGCTTGGAGAAGCTCTGGAAGTAGGCGATGCAGGCGTCCCGCCACCAGCGCGCCTCGTTCTCCTGGATGCCCAGGAAGGTGGAGACCTGCTGGAAGCGCTCGGGGTCGACGTAGCCGTCCAGTCCGGCCCAGGTCTTGCGCATCTGCGCCACCTCGGAGACCCCGCGGCTGTAGCGGACCACCATCTCGTCCCACAGGGTCCGGCCCGAGGTCGTGCGGTAGTCCCACGGCTCGTGGTGGAACCACAGCAGGAAGCGGTCCTTCTGCGCCGGATCGTCGAAGGCCTTGACGGCCTCAGGGGTGTACTGGCCGACCGCGTCGCTGCCGGTCGCGGTGCGGTCGAAGCCGATCCCCTCGTCGTCGGCCTTGTTGAAATAGACCGAAGTCCAGTCCGCCCGCGGACCGCCGGCCACCCAGGGGCCAGGGCCGTAATGGCCATTGGCGGCCATCTGGTGGTGCAGGCCGAGCGGGGTCATGTAGTCGACCGCCGTCTCACGGGACGACATCATCATGTCGACCACCGGCCGCACGAAGGCGGGGTCGCTGGTGAAGGTCATGCGCGTCCAGTCCTCGGCGATGGCGCGGGACGAGGCGGTCGGATCCCAGGCCAGCCGGCCGAAGGCGTACCAGTTGGCCTGGTCGAAGATGGAGCCGGACCAATTTCGATCCGTACCGGTGTTGGCCACCCCGGCCATGCCGGTCAGGGCGTGGCCTTCCAGCTCGCCGTCCACCACCCGCGCGACCGTGGAGCCCGGCCCCTTGGCGAAGGTGTCGGACTTGAGCGTCTCCTCGTAGAGGGGCGCCAGGTAGACCAGGTGGGTGGAGAAGCCGAGGTATTCCTTGGTGATCTGGAATTCCATCATCAGCGGCGTCTTCGGCATCGCCCCGAACAGGGGGCTGAACGGCTCGCGCGGCTGGAAGTCGATGGGCCCGTTCTTGACCTGGACGATGACGTTGTCGTCGAACTTGCCGTCCAGCGGCTTGAACTCCTCATAGGCCTGCTTGGCGCGATCCTCGGGGGTGCCCTGGGCGTAGACGAAGGCCCGGTACATCACCACGCCGTGGTGGGGCGCGACCGCCTCGGCCAGCATGTTGGCCCCGTCGGCGTGGGTGCGATGGTAGTCCTGCGGGCCGGGCTGGCCCTCCGAATTGGCCTTGACCAGGAAGCCGCCGAAGTCGGGGATCAGCGCATAGATCTCGTCCGCCTTGGCCCGCCACCAGGCCTTGACCTGCGGGTCGAGCGGGTCGGCGGTCTTCAGGCCCCCGATCTCGATCGGGGCGCTGAAGCGCGGGGACAGATAGACCTTCACGCCATAGGGCCGGAAGGTGTCGGCCAGCGCCGCCGCCCGGCGCAGGAACAGCGGGGTCAGGCTCTCGGCGCTGGCGTTGACGTTGTTCAGCACCGTTCCGTTGATGCCGATGGAGGCGTCGGCGCGGGCGTAGTCGGTGTAGCGGGGATCGCGGTAGTCCGGCAGCTTCTGCCAGTTCCACAGCGAGAAGCCCGCGTAGCCGCGCTCGATGGTGCGGTCCAGGTTGTCCCAGTGGTTCAGCAGGCGCAGCTTCACCTTGGGCGCGTCGGCGATATCGAGGTGGTCCAGGGGCTGGCGGGTCTGGATCTGGCGCAGGAAGCGGAAGGCCCCGTAGAGCACGCCGACGTCGCTGTTGGCGGCGATCACGGTGACGTGGCGGCCGTCCACGGCCACGCTGCGGATCAGATAGCCTTCATTCCCCAAGGCGTTCAGCGGCAGGTTCAGCCGGGCGACCAGGGGGGAGGAAGCCGGGGTTCCGAACACCACCGCTCCGTCCCGCACGGTATCGGAGTCCGGCGCGCTCTCGTCCAGCAGGCCGTCCAGCCCATGCTGCAGTTCCGTCTTCACGGCGGCCAGCTGCGGCGTCGGCGCGGCGCCGACC
>JBARAK010000560.1:0-3108 GCA_049791955.1 Caulobacteraceae bacterium | reverse complement strand
GTATAGGGATCGACCGAGCCGGGGCATTTCAGCACTGTCGCTGCGGCCGTGTCTCGCTGCATTGGCCACCTCACGCCGATTACAGCTATTGCGACCGGAAATGGAAACGCTCGCCGCCGGCGGGGCCGGGGCGAGGAAGACGTTCGGCGGACGCACTGTCCACGGAGGAAACCGGCCGGGATCGCCCCCGGCCGGCGGCTCAGGGTCTCAGAGGCCCGCGCGGGTGCGGGTGACGGCGGCGCTGGCGACGGTGTCCTGGCTGGAGGGCGTCAGGTCGATACGCCAGGTGATGTCGGACATGTCGCCGCCCGGGTCGCGCTCCAGCGAGGACGACATGCAGGGGACGACCGCGCTGCCGGCGCGGGGCGCGCTGCAATGGGCGCCGGCGGTGCGCAGGGCCTGGACGGCGGCCTGCATCGAGGTTCCGGCCTGGGCCTTGTCGGCCAGGAACGCCTTGGCCGCGGCTTCGCGCTGCTCGAGCGGCAGGTATTCCACGGTGTGGAAGCTGAAGGACGGCTCCGCGGCGGCGGTGGTGGCGGCGAGCACGAGCAGGGCGGCGCTGGCCAGGGAGACTTTGAACATGTTGGCGCGGTGCTGGCGGGACATGGCTGTACCTCCGCTTGAGTGGACTGGAATTCGCGCCGAAGAAGAGCGTACGGTGCAGCACATGGCGCTGCCCGTCCTTGCCTGGCGCGGCGATGAGGGTGTCGTATGCGACGCTCGTCCTTACAGAAGCGACGTCAGCGTCCCGTCTGTAATACTATCCGCCACTCGGCGTTTATAGGCCGGGGCTGGGGAAGGACTTTTGCGGTCGAGGCAACAATGCTTGCGGCCGCGCAAGGCGGCGGGGGCGCGTGAACCGCACCCGGGAAAGCCTATTCCGGCAATTCGATCCAGGCGAACGGGATGTCGCCGGCGGCCAGGATCTCGTCCTGCTCGGACGCCTCGCTCCAGCGCCATTCCTCGCCATCGAAGAAACTGACCGAAACGATGACGACGGCGTTCCGCGGTCTTCGATAGGCCACCACGATTTCCCTGCCGTTGCGAGGCGCGGTGTCGATGGGTTTCCAGGGCATGACGACCTCCGGCCGACGAGTCCCTGGCGTTTTACATCGACCCGCCGCCGATAGCGACAACCTCAGGTCGCTGATCATCTTCAGGAGAAGGAACGGCTACCAGCGGTCGGCTTCGCGGGTGCGGATCCAGTGGATCGAATGGCCCAGCTGGTCCAGGCGATCGTTGATGAACTGCCGGTCGGTCGCATTGAGGTCCGCGCCGTCCCGGCGGGCGAGTTCGGCCTCCTGGGTGCGGATGTTGGCCAGTTCCTCGCCGACGCGGTGGGCTTCGTTGGGCGACATGTCGCCGGCGTCGACCGCACCCTGGATGCGGGCGCCGTCGCGGGCCTCGCGGGCGTGGATCACGTCGATGGAGGGAACGCCGGCCAGATCGCCCCCGGCTGGCGGCGGAGGCGGCGGCGCGCCCATGTCCTGGGCCCGGACTGCCGAGCCGGCCAGCGCCGTCGAGAGGGCCAGGGCTCCCAGCAGAGCTTTCATCACTGTTCTCCGTTGCGGATTTCTCCGGGGAAGTGGGAAACGCGCGACGGAGGCCTGGTGTTCAGATTTTCTGGAATCCCGGTGCCGATATGCCGGCGGCTCTACCGTCGTGGGGCCGAGAAGATCATCTTTGAACACTTGTCCCGGGTGGAATGTTCTGCAGGTCCCGCTGAACTTGCGTGAGCGTGGCCGCAGTGATCTTGCCGTTGGACAATGGGGCCAGGGACTTGAGGCTCATGGTCTTGAACAGCCCGTATTCGGGTCGTTCCAGCAGGCCAGGCAGGTCGCGCTGAAGCACCGCCTTGCCGGCCGGATCGGCGGCGATGGTCGCGATCGGGGTGTCGATCGAGAAGCCCTTGGCGGATCTGGCCGTGGACTTGGCGGCGGGGGGCGCGGTGGATGGGCCGGTCGCACGGCCTCCGCCCAGGCTGGAGCAGCCGCCGAGCGCCAGGCCCAGCAGGAGGACGCCTCCAAGGGCGGGGCGGATGGAGAGGAAGCTGTTCGTCACGTCTACCCTCATGAATCGAACCCAATCACCGGAGCCGATCTCTGCACGCGCAAGATCGCCGCGATATTTCGCGCCGCATCAGCCGTCCGGCGCCGCGTCGGCGTGCGACGTCTAGTGAGGACAGCCGAATCCTCCGCGCAATCCCCCGCCCAATCCCCCATCGATGAGCCGCATGGGCGTTTCATGCGTTGATCGGAGGAATTGTGGAGGGCGGCTGTCATGAAGTGGCTTCAGGTCGGTTCAGCGTGCCTCGTTTTGACGTGCTGGCCGGGTATCGGCCACGCTGAAGATGCGCCAATCACTTTCATTGTGAACGACCTTCGTTTCAGCGGGGGGAGCGTAAGGGTGGATGTGTGCACCCAGGCGACGTTCCTGAAGAGCGAATGCCCGTTTTCTGGAGCCGCGCCGGCGGTCAAGGGATCGACGAGCGTGACGGTGGACGGGGTTCCGCCGGGCGTCTACGCGGCCCAGATCTACCACGACTGGAACGACAACCATCGCGTCGACCGGCAGGCGCTGGGCATCCCGCGCGAGGGCCTGGCCTTCTCCAACGACGCCCCGCTCGGCCTCCATGGCCCCTCGTTCCCGCGCGCCGCGTTCATCCATGGCGAGGATCCCCAGACCTTTTCGGTGAAGCTGCACCATTTCGCCAAGCCACCGCACGAATAGCCGGCCGCCGGTGAGTTCCACCCTCCATACCCAATGCGACGCGGGCGTGATCTCGACGACGCCTCCGGGCCGCGGGAACGACCATCCGGGCCTGGTGCTCGCCACCACCATCCTGGCCTCCAGCCTCGCCTTCGTCGACGGGTCGGTGGTCAACGTCAGCCTCCCGGCCCTGGGGCGATCGTTCCACGCCGGCGCGAGCGACCTGCAGTGGGTGGTGAACGGCTACCTGCTCCCCTTGAGCGCGCTGCTGCTGTTCGGGGGCGCGGCGGGCGACCGTTTCGGCCGGCGGCGGCTGCTGATCGCCGGGACCCTCCTGTTCCCCCTGGCGTCGGCCACCTGCGCCATGGCGCCCAACCTGACCCTGCTGCTGGTCGGACG
>JBARAK010000559.1:0-4552 GCA_049791955.1 Caulobacteraceae bacterium | reverse complement strand
TGCTCAACGACGCCCGTTTCGCCGAGGTGTTCGGCCCCGGTTCGCGCGCCGAGGCGGCGGTGGCGGGGACCGCGCCAGGCCTGCCCGCGGGGATGACCATCTCGGGCCGGGTGGACCGGATGGTGGTCTCGCCAGGGCGGGTGCTGGTGGTGGACTTCAAGACCAACCGTCCTTCGCCCGACGTGATCGAGGCGGCCGATCCGTCCTACCTGACCCAGATGGCGATCTATGTCGCGGTGCTGGGCGCGGTGTTCCCCGACCGCCGGGTCGAGGCGGCCCTGGTGTGGACCGACGGTCCCAAGCTCATGCCGGTTCCGGACGAACTGATGGCTGCGGCCCTTGAGCGGGTCCGGGATGGGCGAGCCCAGAAGTTTTCATAGGACGCTCAGAAGTTTTAGGATGTCCGGGCGCGCAGCCGTGATCGGCCTGCCTCTTGATTGAAAGCGCCGCGGGTCTACATGGGCTCGACGAGACGAGCGGACTTTGGCTCCGCTCCAAAGGAGCATGCAGATGGCCACGGTGAAGGTCACCGACGACAGTTTCGAACAGGACGTCCTGAAGGCGGGCGGCCCCGTCCTCGTCGATTTCTGGGCGGAGTGGTGCGGTCCCTGTAAGCAGATCGGCCCGGCCCTCGACCAGATCTCCGAGGAGCTGTCCGGCAAGGTCACGATCGCCAAGGTGAACATCGACGACAGCCCGGGCACCCCTTCGCGTTACGGCGTGCGCGGCGTCCCGACCCTGATGCTGTTCAAGGACGGCCAGATGGCTTCGATGAAGGTCGGCGCCATGCCCAAGTCGAAGATCATGGAATGGCTCGGCGAGGCGGGCGTTTCGCGCTGAGTTCGTCTTCCTCCTGATTTTCCGTTTCCGCCTTCCCCGGCCTTCGGGCCGGGGATTTGCCGTTCGCCTTCCTTGCCGTCCACGCGGCGGGGGCTGGATGGCTCATCTCAGACGGCCTGGACGCGGATAGGCGATTTACCCGGGTTGCGTCGGCGCGCATTTTACTCGCGCCAGGGCTGTGATTCTACTTGACGCGCCGCTCTCCCGTGCGTTGTATTCATGGTTAATGCGTGATTAACCTTGCCTGGCTACCGCCACGGGAGAAGGTGCATGTCTGACGCATTCGTTGTGAAGAAACTGCGTGATCAGCTGGTTCGGGCGGAAGCCGCGATCGAGGTGGCCATGCACGAAAACGCCCAGCTTTTGTCTGGGATTTTCGAAGCCAAGCGGGACCTCAACATGGCCTCGCCCGTCGCCGCCAAGCAGACGGCTGAACTGGCTCAACTGATCGAGGGTCTGGGTTCGGCCCACCACCAGCTGGCGGAGATTCACAATGGTCTCGCCGCCATCGCCAAGCGGCGCGGAATAATGCCCAAGGCCTCTGGGGCCTGGAAGTCGGACGAGGCGTCGATCGCGCCCGAGGATCAACCCATGCTGCAGCGTGTGGTTTAACCTAGACTTTCAATCAACCATTAAGGGTGCGTCGTTTAGCTCCGCTTGATCGCGAGGGCTTGAATGGCGCATCCCTTTTTCTGGGCCATCGTCGGTGCACACGTCACCGTCGGTGTCTTAGCTCTGGCGTTCGGCAAGTCGCCTGAGCGGCTTGCGGCCGCAGTGATGCTGTACGGGCTGCTTCTCCAGCGGGCGATCATCTTCACGCTGCGCGCCCAGGGGATCAGACCTTCGTACTACGCCGCCACCATCGATATCGCGGTCAACTTCTTCATCTCCACGTCGTTCCTCGGCATCGCCCTCCGCTTTCCCAACGCGTGGCTGATAGCGGCCCTGCTGATCCAATCCGCTGAACTTGCCCTGAATGGACTGTTTCTTGAGGACGACGCCGGCCGCGAAGTCCTGGTCGTGGCTCCACACGCCTACAACGTCCTGTCGGCGGGCCTGCTGGCCCTGATCGCCCTGGTCGCGCTCGGTTCAGGTTTCCAGCGGTGGAGCAGGGCCGTGCGGTCGCCCAAGGCCGGCGCCCTGGTTTTCGACCCCGCCATCTGAGCGAGCCGCCCGGAGCGGGTATTAATCTCGTTCGCGCTGAGTCTGGTCGAGCTTGCGTTTGTCCAGGTCGGCGCGGGCGGCGTCCAGGGCCTTCTGCAGGCCGGTGCGGCCGAACTTGGCGCGGTTCTCCGTGGCCTGGGCCTGTTTGGCCGCCTTGGCGCGGGCCTTGCGCGCCTTGTTCAGGTTGATTGGCTCGACCATCAGGCCGCTTCCTTCTCCTGCGCGCGCTGGAAGGCGGGGCGCGCCGCCAGCCTCTGCTTGTAGGCTTCGATCGCATCGGTCTTGGGCAGCAGGCTGCCAGCGATCTGGCAGGTGCTGCCGATCAGCACGTCCACGGTGCTGAAGCGGTCGCCCAGGATGTAAGGGCTCTTCTCCAGGGTCGCGGCCAGGCGCTGGCAGGTCAGTTCCGGGTCGCCCCAGCCGGTGCTGAACGGCTTGAAACCCTGCACGCCAAAGGCCTTTTCCATCAGGGCCGGCTCGATCACCCCTGCATAGTAGGTCAGCCAGCTGAGGTAGGCGCCGCGGCCGCGCTCGCCCACCCGCGGGCCGAGCTCGGCGTGGGGGAAGGCGTCGGACAGGTACAGGCAGATGGCCGCCGATTCGGTCACCACCTCGCCGTCGTGTTCCAGCGCCGGGACCTTCTTCAGCGGATGGATGGCGCGATAGCTCTCGGGCGCACCGCCCTCGGCGCGGACGTCGACCGTCTCGACCGTGAAGGGTTCGCCGATCTCTTCCAGCAGCCAGACGATGCGCGATGAGCGGGTCCGGGGACAGTGGTAGAGCTTGAGCATCGGCGTTCCCTCCTGCTGTTTCTGGTCCTGGCTACGTGGCCCTGGCTACCTGGCCCTGGTCATTTGGCTCTGGTCATTTTGCGGCGTCGCCCTGGGTGTTCGATGGGTCCTGGGTGTTCGACGCGCCCTGGGTGTTGGTCTGGGTTGCGCTCTGGTCGATCAGGTACTGCAGCTTCTGATCCAGGTCCGCGTGCTGGCCGGGGGTATAGACCCGGTAGCGGATGTCACGCGGCCCGATCGAGGAACTGATGTCCCTGGCCGAGGTGAAGACATAGTGGCCCTGATAGGAGCCGTTCACCACCGTCATCTTGTGCATCAGCCGCCAGCCTTCGAGGTGCATGGCGCAGGTCTCCAGGTTGTCGTCGGGAGCCGAGACCAGCACCCTCTTCGACGCCACGCCGGTGGAGAAACGGTAGCAGACCTGGGCGTCGCCGCTGGCGGCGGCGCTGAGGTTGTCGTGGCAGGCGCCGAGCAACGTCGCTGCGGCCAGGATCAGCGCCAGGCCGCAACGGGTGCGAATGACGGAAGGCTCGGATGTCATTGGGTGCTCGACCGCCACGCTCTAACTTTTGAATTTAGAGCCCTCCCAGTCCGAGCGGCTGTGCTCGGACCGGGAGGGCTCCAGCATAGCACGCCCGGTGATCAGCCCGGAGAGATCATCTTCTCGGGGCGCACCACCGCGTCGAACTCCGCGTCGGTGACGTAGCCGCCGCCGACTGCTTCCTCGCGCAGGGTGGTGCCGTTCTTGTGGGCGGTCTTGGCGATCTTGGCGGCGTTGTCGTAGCCGATGGTGGGGGCCAGCGCCGTGACCAGCATCAGGCTCCGCTCCAACGCGGCCTTGATGTTGTCCTCGCGGGCCTCGATGCCGACCACCATGTGGTCGGTGAAGCTGACCGCCGCGTCGGCCAGCAGGCGCACCGACTGCAGGAAGGTGTAGGCCATCACCGGGTTGAACACGTTCAGCTCGAAGTGGCCCGAGGCGCCGGCCACGGTCATGGTGGTCTCGTTGCCGAACACCCGGGCGCAGACCATGGTCAAGGCCTCTGCCTGGGTTGGGTTGACCTTGCCGGGCATGATCGAGGAGCCGGGCTCGTTCTCCGGCAGGGCCAGTTCGCCCAGGCCCGAGCGGGGCCCGGAGCCCAGGAAGCGGATGTCGTTGCCGATCTTGAACAGGGCGGCGGCGGCCGAGTTGATCGCCCCGTGGCTGAACACCATGGCGTCGTGGGCGGCGAGCGCCTCGAACTTGTTCGGCGCGGTGACGAAGGGCAGGCCGGTGATGGCGGCGACCTTTTCCGCCACCTTTTCCGCGAAACCGATCGGCGCGTTCAGGCCGGTGCCGACCGCGGTGCCGCCCTGGGCCAGCTCGTAGAGGCCGGGCAGGGTGGATTCGATGCGCTTGATGGCGTTCGCCACCTGGGTGGCGTAGCCGCTGAATTCCTGGCCCAGGGTGAGGGGGGTGGCGTCCTGGGTGTGGGTGCGGCCGATCTTGATGATGGACTTGAACTGCTCCTGCTTGGCGACCAGGGCGCCGTGCAGATGCTTCAGGGCCGGTAGCAGGTCACGCGCCACGCCTTCCGCCGCCGCGATGTGCATGGCGGTCGGATAGGTGTCGTTGGACGACTGGCTCATGTTGACGTGGTCGTTGGGGTGGACCGGCTTCTTGGAGCCCATCTCGCCGCCCAGCGCCTCGATCGCCCGGTTCGAGATCACCTCGTTGGCGTTCATGTTGGACTGGGTGCCCGAGCCGGTCTGCCAGA
>JBARAK010000558.1:0-9106 GCA_049791955.1 Caulobacteraceae bacterium | reverse complement strand
GTGCAGCCGCGACCAGATCCCGCTCCCGGCCAGGACCAGGGCGAGCACGGCGGCCGCGCCGCCCCAGAGCAGGAGCCGGCGGCGGCCTTGGCCGGCGTGGACGTCGCTCATGCGTGTGCCTCCTGGGTGGGCTCGGGCGGCATGTGCGGCCCCAAGTTGGGAGAGGATGGGGTGGGGGAAGAGGTAGGCGATGGCGAGGGCGAGCGGCGCGCCCGCCCGTGGATCAGGCTGAACACGGTGGGTACGAACAGCAGGGTGGCCACGGTGGCGACGCACAGGCCGCCGATCACCGCGCGGCCGAGAGGGGCGTTCTGCTCGCCGCCCTCGCCCAGGCCCAGCGCCATCGGGATCATGCCGATGATCATCGCCAGCGCGGTCATCAGCACCGGGCGGAAGCGTCCGAAGCCGGCCTCCAGCGCCGCCTTGACCGGATCGAGCCCGCCTTCACGCAGGCCGTCGCGGGCGAAGCTGACCACCAGGATGCTGTTGGCGGTCGCCACCCCCACGCACATGATCGCCCCGGTCAGGGCCGGCACGCTCAGCGGGGTGTGGGTCAGGAACAGCATCCACACGATGCCGGCCAGGGCGCCGGGCAGGGCGGTGATGATGATGAAGGCGTCGATCCAGGACTGGAAGTTGACGACGATCAGCAGGTAGACGAGCAGGATCGCGAAGGCGAGGCCGGCGTACAGGGCGGCGAACGAGGTGTTCATCGTCTGCACCTGGCCGCGCACGGTCAGCTGCGAGCCCTTGGGCAGCTTGTGCTGGGCCTGGGCGACGATCTTCTGGATGTCTCTGGACACCGCCCCCAGGTCGCGGCCCTGCACCGCGGCGTAGATGTCGATGGTCGGCGCGACGTTGTAGTGGGACACCACCGAAGGGCCGACGTTGCGGGTGATGGTGCTGACCCCGCCCAGGATCTGCGGCTTGCCGGTCCCCGAGGCGGTCAGCGGCAGGTTGCGCAGCGCGTCGAGCGTGCCGAGCTGGTCCTGCGGGGTCTGGGCCACCAGCGGGTAGTCGACGCCGGCCTTGGGATCGAGCCAGAAGGTCGGCTGGGTCTGGAAGCTGCCCGACAGCGAATAGAGCAGGTCGTTGGCCACGTCGCGCTGGTTGAGGCCGAGCTCCTGGGCGCGGGCGCGGTCGACCTTCACGTCGAACTCGGGATAGTCGAAGGTCTGCTGGATGTGGGCGTCGACGATGCCGGGTATGGCGCGGATCTGCTTCAGCATCTGCTGGCCGAGCGCGTTGTCCTCCGCCAGCTTGAAGCCGCGGATCTGTACGTCGACCGGGGCCGGCAGGCCGAAGTTGATGATCTGGGTGACGATGTCGGCGGGCAGGAACGAGAACTCCACGCCCGGGAAGGCCCTGGGCAAGGACTGGCGGAGCTGGCGGACATAGCCGGCGGTGGGGTGGTGCTTCTCCGACAGGGTGATGAACACGTCGGCGTCCGCCTCGGTGGTCGGTGCGGAGTTGCTGTAGGACAGGTTGATGCCGCTCACCGGCAGGCCGATGTTGTCGACCACGCTGGAGACCTCGCCGTGCGGAATGGTCCGGCGCACCTCGGCTTCGACCAGGTCGCACAGCCGCGCGGTCTCCTCGACCCGCAGGCCCGGATGGGCGCGCAGGTGCAGCTTGATCTGGCCGCTGTCGACCTCGGGGAAGAAGTTGCTGCCCAGGAACGGCAGCAGCAGCAACGAACCTAAAGCAAAGGTCAGGAAGGCCATGATGAACAGCCGGCGCTGGGCCAGGGCGCGTTCCAGCACGCTGCGATAACCGTTTCGCAGGCGCTCGAAGCCGCGCTCGAACCCGGCCTGGAAGCGGGCCAGGGGATTGGTGGGCGTCTTGCCGTGCTCGTGCGGCGGGTGGCTCTTCAGCCAGTACATGGCCAGGGTCGGGACCAGGGTCCGCGACAGCACGTAGGACGCCAGCATGGCGAAGCAGATCGCCTCGGCCAGCGGCACGAACAGGTATTGCGCCACCCCGCCCAGGAAGAACATCGGCACGAACACGATGCAGATCGACAGAGTGGCGACCAGGGCCGGGACCGCGATCTCGTGCGCGCCGGCCAGGATGGCGGTGTTGATCTCCTCGCCCCGCTCCAGGTGCGCGTTGATGTTCTCGATCGCCACCGTCGCGTCGTCGACCAGGATGCCGACCGCCAGGGCCAGGCCGCCGAGGGTCATGATGTTGATGGTCTGGCCCAGCGCCGACAGCCCCAGGATCGAGACCAGGATCGAGAGCGGGATGGAGATCGTGATGATCAGGGTGCTGCGCCAGCTGCCCAGGAACATCAGGATCATCAGCCCGGTCAGGGCCGCGGAGATCACGCCCTCGCGGACCACGCCGGAGATCGCCGCCTTCACGAACACCGACTGGTCGCCGATCGGGGTGACGTCCAGCCCCGGCGGCGAGGCGGCCCGCACCTGGGGCAGGCGCTGCTTGACCGCGGCGATGATGGCCAGGGTCGAGGCGTCGCCGGTCTTCTGGATGGTCATCAGCGAGGCGTGGCGACCGTCCACCTGGACGATGTTGGTCTGGGGCGGCGAGCCGTCACGAACATGGGCGACGTCGTGGATGTAGACCACCGTGCCGTTCACCGCCTTGATCGGCAGGTCGTTGATTTCCTTGACGTCGAGCGGGCTGCCGTTCAGCCGGATGTTGTACTCGAAGGCGCCGATCTTCTGGGTCCCGGCTCCGATGATCAGGTTCTGGCGGTTGATGGCGTCATCGACGTCCTGGGCCGACAGGCCGCGCTCCTGCAGCAGGCGCTGGTCCAGGTCGACCTGGATCTGTCGCTGCCGGCCGCCATACGGGAACGGGATCGAGGCGCCCGCCACCCCCGCCAGTTGGGTGCGCACGAAGTTGTTGGCGGCGTCGTAGAGCCCGGCGTCGGGAATGGTCCGGCTGGACAGGGCGAGCTGGAGGATCGGGACGCTTGAGGCGTTGTAGCCGATCACCAGCGGCGGGGTGATGCCCGGGGGCAGCTGCTTCTGCCAGGCCTGAGCCACGGCGGTCAGCTGGGCGGTGGGCAGATCGATCTTGGTGCCGGGCTGGAAGTAGAACTTGATCACCGCGACCCCGGCCAGGGACTGGGACTCCACGTGCTCGATGTTGTTGACCGTGACCAGGGCCACCCGCTCGAAGCTGCCGGTGATGCGGTCGCTCATCTCCTTCGGCGGCAGGCCGCTGTAGTTGTAGATCACGCTGACCACTGGCAGGCCGATGTTGGGGAAGATGTCGGTGGGCGTGCGCAGGGCGGCGAGCGGCCCCAGGATCAGCAGCAGCAGGGCCAGCACGATGAAGGTGTAGGGCCGCGAGAGCGCGAGCTTGACGATCCACATGACGCGCCGACCTGCCTTCCATGCCGCGTCCACGATCGATCCCGCCTGCACGAAGGACGTGCGGGCGCTCGCGCTGCAGATGCTGGGCGACCTCGCAGGGCCGGCCGACGCCGACGCCGCAAAACTAACTGCATATGCAGATACATGTGGCGTGGGGCGAACTCAAGCCTGCATATCGCAGGCGATCATCGGCATGGCGGATTACAGCTATTCGATGGGAAGCGAGAGTAAAGGATCGTTACGGCCGACACGCGAACGGGTAGCGGTGACGCCTTCAAGATCAAATAAATTGCATATGCTGGTATTTTGCGCCCGTTGTCGGGGCAGATGCAGCAGCCATGCCGAAGGGACCGCATCCACGGGGCGGGCGTTCATCCGGCCAGGGCATGTGGCGAAGGGCGCGCAATGTCGCTGCGGATCGATGACGACGCATGGATCGCGGGGGCCACGCTGATCCACGACTTCGCCTGCGATGCGGTGTTCGAGGTCGAGCGGACGCTGCTGAGGGATGTTGGCCGCGATGACCTGGAGGCGCTTCGTGGGCCGTTGCGCGCGGCGGGCCTGCCGTCGGTGGACGATGGCTATGTCGCCACCGCCGCCCTGGTCGGGCGGGAACAGGACCTCGCCGGGTATTACCAGCGCCTGATCGCCGTGCTCACGCGGCGCGGCAGGACCGAGGCGCTGACCAGGCCGTTTCCCCACTTCCGGGTGCAGCCTCTGATCCTGTCCGCCGGGACCGGCCTGACCGAGTTCTCATGGGTCGACTCCGTCCCGGAAACGGCCTCGGTGCTGGAGGCGCTGGCCGGCGCTCCCGCTGGGGCCGACGCCGATGGCCTAGTCTGGGACGACCTGGACCAGGGCTGGGCCGTGCGCATCCTGGCCCGCGGCGAGACCACCTATCTGGTCGAGTGGAATTGGGAGGACGAAGCCGACGTCCCTGCCGGCTATGGCTTTCGCACCGACGCGCTCGCGGATCAGGCGGCCGGGGCGCTTGAGCGGCTTACGGCCATGCACCGGCATCTGGTCCAGGCCCTGGGTCGCGACTACTGGTCCTACATCCCGCCGGCGGGGATGGGGCGGAGCGCTTCCGCCGGGGCGGTCTTCGGGCGGGGGCTGCTCAGCCTGGCCGGGTGGGTGCGCCGCCGTCGGAAATAATGCGGGAAAAGCTCAGGCGCACAGGCGCGGCGCGGCCGCTTCGCCGGCCAGCGCGGCCTCGACCACGGCCTGCAGGCGGGTGAGCTCGATCGGCTTGGCCACGTGGGCGTCCATGCCGGCGGCTTCGTATTCGGCGATCTGGTGGTGATAGGCGTTGGCGGAGAGGGCCACGATCGGCGTGCGGGGGCGATCCAGCCGCGTCTCCGTCTCGCGGATCAGGCGGGTGGCGGCCACGCCGTCCATCACCGGCATCTGCACGTCCATCAGGATCAGGTCGAAGTCGCCGTCCGCCCAGGCCGCCACCGCCTGGCGGCCGTCGCCCACCAGGGTCAGCTCGAAGCCGAACAGCTCCATGATGGTGGACAGCACCAACTGGTTTGTCGGGTTGTCCTCGGCGGCCAGCACCCTGGTCCCGCGGCGCGGGACGTTGTCGGCGGTTTCGGACCCGGCGGGAACGGCCAGGATTTCGGGGGCCAGGATTTCGGGAGCCAGGGTTTCGGGCGCCAGGGTCTCGAAGACCTCGCCGGCGGACGGGAGCCTGAGGGTGGCGTGGAAGGTCGAGCCGACGCCGGGCTTGCTCTCCGCCCAAACGCGCCCGCCCATCAGGGTCGCCAGCTCGCGGCAGATCGCCAGCCCCAGGCCCGTGCCGCCGAACTGGCGGGTGGTGGAGGCGTCGACCTGCGAGAACTTCTGGAACAGCAGCGCCATCTTCTCCGGCGCCACCCCGACCCCGGTGTCGTGCACGGCCAGGATCAGGCCCTCGCGCCGGTCGAGGGCGGCGCTCTTCAGGCGGACCTCGACGCCGCCGTGGGCGGTGAATTTCAGCGCGTTGGAGACCAGGTTGTTGACGATCTGGCGCAGCCGCGCGGGATCGCCCAGGCGCAGGCCGCGCGCGCAGGGGGCGATCTCCAGCGTCAGTCCGATCCCCTTGCGCTCGGCCATGGGCCTGAAGCCGGCCAGGACGGTCTCCAGCACCTCGACCGGGTCGAAGGCGACGATCTCCAGCTCCAGCTTGCCGGCCTCGATCTTGGAGACGTCCAGGATGTCGTTGATGACGTGCAGCAGGTCGGCGCTGGACGCCTGGATGACGTCGAGCTTTTCCCTCTGGCGGGGGATCAGTTCGTCGCGCGCCATCAGCTGGGCCATGGTCAGCACGCCGTTCAGGGGCGTGCGGATCTCGTGGCTCATGTTGGCCAGGAACTCGCTCTTGGCGCGGTTGGCGGCGTCGGCCTCCTCGCCCGCCCGCCGGAGCTTCAGGGCGTGGGCGTCCCGGTCTCGCAGCGCCATGGCGATCAGGGCGGTGGTGGCCGCGATCAGGATGGCCATGCACATCAGCCGGAAGACGATCAGCAGCGTGGTCCGGTCGCCGGTGCGGTTCAGCGCCTCCTGCAGCAACCGGCCCCTGTCGTCCTGGAGCCGCACCAGCCCGCCGACGCCCGTCCGCACCGCAGCCATCAGCTGGTCGTCGCCGGGCCCGTCCAGTTGTGCGATCATGCCGGGGTCGTGCGAGGTGCGCCGAAGCTGGATGGCCGCGGCCAGGCGCTTCAGCCGCCGGTCGAGCGGTTCGGAAAGCGCCGCCAGCACCTGCCGGTCCTGCGGATCGGTCGCGCTGCCGGCGAGGTGGGCCTGCAGCCCCGGCAGGATGTTCAGCGCCGCGCGGTAGGGCGCCAGCGCGCTTTCGTTTCCGGAGATCAGGAACCCGCGCTCGCCCGCCTCCGCCTGGGTCGCCAGGCCCAGCAGCCGGTAGGCTTCGTCCCGCACGCCCTGGGTCGCGCCCAGCCGGTGCTCCAGCGTGAGCTGGTGGCGATAGGTGTCCAGCAGCACGACCCCGCAGGCGGCCAGGACGATAGGCAGTACGATCAGGCCGACCAGGGACGCCCAGCGAACCTTGGGTTTCCCTCGCGAGGCCCAAGAAAACAGCAGGCATAGTCTGGTCAAAGCCCGCTGATGCATGGCGCCTGCCGTTGTCGTCCTGGACATCACGCGATGGTCCTTATCGGAGAATGCTTAACGGTAAGCGAGCACCGGCCGTGACCACGCCCCACGTCTGCGGCCTTGATTCCGTTGTGTCGCCTGGTCACGCCCGCGAATAGGGCTGCTTCAGCCTGGCGCAATGATCGCAGAGGCGCCTTCACCATCGGCAGTTGTTTGGAGAGACGCTCCCCGGTCGCTCCGTACCATGTCCGGTTGAGCGCCCTCGTCTATACTGTGCAGGTGTAGAAGAATGCTGACCGGCGCATCGATCGCCGCCGCATGACGCTGTCCGATCAATTGAGCTCGCCTCTCGCGCAAGAACTTGCGTCCAAAGCGCGTCCGAACAGTTCGGCGGATTAAACTCATGGTCGCCTGCGCGGGGACGGCCGTCCTGGTCTGGCTGGCCCATGCCGAATTCCGCATCTACGACGTCCCGATCCGCCGTCGCCTGCGCCAGTTCGTGTTCCCGCCGCGCGTCTATGCGGCGCCCGTCGCGACCAACCCCTGATGGCGCCGGCCAGGGCTCTGGTGGTCGAGGGAAATGCTTCGATTCCAAACAACCGGATCGATGAGTCCGGATGTCCGTCCGCCGTTTGCATCGATTCTTCTCAAACTTCTCACGAAGAGCGATTCCAACCGTCGCGGGTATTCCCGTCGATCCACTTCCGGATGATTTGGATTCCGAGATCGCCGGGGGTCTGAAGATGCGTGGCTCGGTTACGGATCATTTCGAGGCCGCCAAGATCAAGCAGCGCTTCTGGACGCTCGACGCCATGCGCGGCGTGGCGGCGATTTCAATCGTGATCAGCCACACCGGCATGGATTTTCACGGCCTGATGCCGCGTTTCCCCGGCATGACGGTGGACCTGTTCTTCATGTTGAGCGGATTTGTGCTCGCATTCAATTACGATGCGAAGTTCCGGTCCGGAATGCTGCCCGGCGTGTTCCTGAGCCGAAGGATAAAGCGCCTCTATCCCCTGTTCCTGCTCGGGATCGCGGTCGGGGTGATTTCCCGCTTCTATACCTGGCGCAGTCCGATGAATCCGCTTGAATTCGCCGGGTCGGTGGGATTGTCCTTTTTCGCCCTGCCGACGCCTCCGATAGGTATCGACCCGATACTGTTCCCGGTGAACGTCGTATTCTGGTCCCTGTTCTTTGAGTTCTGGGTCGCCAATACGATCTATGCGTTCTTCTGGCGACAGCTCCATGGACGCAACCTCGCGCTCCTGATCGCCCTCTGCGCCCTCGGTCTGATCGTCAGCGAGCGCGCGTTCTACACCCTCGACTCCGGGGCGGACTGGCGCACCTTCCTGGTGGGTTTCGCCCGGGTCGGGTTCGGCTTCTTCACCGGCGTGGCCATCAGCAGGTTACGCGCCACGGCGCGCCGCAATGTGGTGGCGCCGTCCTGGCTGTGTCTGCTGATGCTGGTGGCGACCATCTACCTGCCGCTGGAAAATCGCCCGGCGCACCTGTTCGAGCTCGGCGCGATATTCTTCATCCTGCCGACCCTGATCTATCTGGGGGCGGGGGCTAAGGAGCGGAATCCGAGGATCGGGGCCGCGCTCGGGGACGCGTCCTACGCCATCTGCGTGACGCACATTCCCCTGAGCGACATCTTCTACTGGGCCCGCGAACACCTGCCGCCTGTCCACACCTGGTTTTCCACCCGGTGGCACGTGATGGTCTATCAGGCCGGTCTCATATCGTTCGTATTCGTGATGGCCTGGTGCCTGGACCGCTGGGTCGACCGCCCTGTCCGCAAGAGGTTCGCCGCCGCGGGTTTGCCGGTCCTGTGGATGCGCAGGCCGATCGCCGCCCCGGGCGGTCCGACGGCGGGGACGCGGCTTTGATGGCGGCGGTTGTGGGCGGCGTCACGCCTTGACGGTCCGATTTGGAGCCTTTCCGGCCCCGTCGCCCGACTTCGCCGGCAGGCGCAGCGGCTGCAGGTAGGCGGGGGCCAGCGGTAGCCGCACCTCGGCCAGGAAGCCGTCGGGGGCCCGGCGCAGGACCACGTCGCCGCCGTGGGCGCGGGCGATCGAACGTGAGACCGAGAGGCCCAGCCCGATGCCGCCCTGGTTCAGGGTCCGGCTCTCGCTGCTGCGGTAGAAGGGGGCGAAGACGCGTTCCAGCTCGGGCTCGGACAGCCCCGGACCGGCGTCGACGATCCGGGCCACCGCCTCCTCGCCTTCGCTGAACAGATGCACGCGCGCCTGATCGCCGTATCTGAGCGCGTTCTCGACGAGGTTGGTGAGCATGCGCTGGACGCTCATGATGTCCACCTCGACCGGGACCGCGTCGCCGGGGGCGAGCACGGCGTCGCCGCCGACCATGGCCGCGTCGTCCACCACGCACTCGACGATCGACCTGAGGTCCACCCGCTCGCGCAGGCCCGGCTCGGAGGCGTCGCGGATGAAGGCGAGCACCGCGCTGATCATCTCCTCCATCTGGCCGAGGTCGCCCAGCATGTTCAGCCGCAGCGCCTCCGGCGCCTTCTCCAGCCGGAAGCGCATCCGGGCCAGGGGCGTGCGCAGGTCGTGGGAGATGGCGCCGACCATGGCGGTGCGGTCGTCGACGTAGCGCCGCAGGCGCGCCTGCATGCTGTCGAAGGCGGCGGCGACCCGGTCGATCTCCAGCGA
>JBARAK010000557.1:0-5601 GCA_049791955.1 Caulobacteraceae bacterium | reverse complement strand
GCCCATTCCTGTAGGGAGCGCCACTTATCTCGGCACATTCTACGCGACAGCAAATGGGCAAACTTCCATGCAATTTGCTCCCGCCCCGGCCTCTGGCGGCAGCAGTAACGTACTTGGCTTGTGGAATGCTTATAACCGCGTCGCCTACGCGACAACGGAGCAGGACCTCAGCAGTACGCTGTGGTCGATTCCCGCTACGACCTCGATGATAAACAATAGCTCCGCTGAACGGATAACCTTCGTGGACGGCCTCGCCCAATCCGCGGTATATGCCGGCATCGGCTGGAAGGTATTCACTCAAAACAATTTTGTCGCACTGTGGATAAATGAAAATACCACAACTGGCGAAGGAACGCTAAATCAGGCTGTAACCAGCAATATTGATGCAGCGACATTTATGAATGTCACCCAGACATTTACACCATCTCTTGGATTAAATTACATCCAAGCCATGTCAACTTCTGGAGTAAATACAAACCAATTGCTTCCAAGCAATGGAGGCATGACAGCAACGATAGAGATGTAGCACTCAGATGCCATGCGACAACCAATCACGCCCCATTCTCGAGCAGCTGGGATCTGCGGCTTGCGGCCTCTTCCCCGACGAGGGGTTCCCGGCCGACTTTGCTTTGGTTCGTTCAAGTCGAGGTGAGCAATGAGTTACGCCCACCGCACAGAGACACGTACGCCCCAGCACGCCTTGGGCTCCATAGCCCGCCAGGGCAACAATCGCCCCCTCCCGTCGCTGACTTTCGCACGCTGCAACTCCGCGCCATCCACAAGGACTCTGCGAAGTCGCGAGGCGGATCGTGCTGGTAACTCTGCGCCGCTGCGCCGGCTTCCAGCAGAGGGCATTGCCGACGAAGAACTTTCAGCTCTAGGCTTTAGACATTAGGCGCTTCCGGTCTGCCCCGCCGCTGTTATGACTCTTTCTCGTCATCGCGCGCCTCAACCGCCCCCTGCCACCACGTGGGAACGAGCTAGGAGCCCTTGCCCTCCTTCAAGCCTAACAATCACTTCACAATCCTCCCCCGCAGTTACTCCGGCTCTCGTCGGCACACACAGCCCCATCCAGACAATAGAGGAAGCATGGCCCCGGGATCGAACGCAACTCGTGCAGCATCACCCGGAGCCTGGACCGCCCCCCAAATTTGGCTGTTCGCCGGGTTTTCAGCGTTACAGCTTCTGCTCATCTTCACGCATGCACCTTGGTTCGATGAGATGCACGGCCTGCTGATCGCCCGTGCGCCCTTTTCACAACTGGCCGCTAATCTAAAATACGAGGGCCATCCAGCCCTCTGGTACCTATGGCTAGGCACGGTGGACAGGGTGCTGGGCGCATCCCCTTGGTCGCTGCCGGTGGCGGAAGCACCGATCTCAATCGGCATCCTGGCTTTAATTTGGTTCGCGGCGCCGCTACCGCGTCGGGTCAAGCTCTTGTTGTCTTTGAGCTACTTCTTCGTCCTGGAATATGGCGTAATCTCACGTAGCTACAGCCTAGGCGTCCTGCTGCTTCTAGGCGCGGTTCCACTTCGGCGTTCACTTTGGGGATGGGTATTACTCGCGCTAGCGGCCAACACCGCAGCGCATGTCCTGCTCGTGGCCGCCGCCCTCGGCGCTGTCTTTTTCATGGAGCAGCGGCAGTGGAAAGGCCCCGCCATACTGATGCTCGGTTGCGCTGCAGCCGTGGCGACGATCTATCCCGTCGCGCATGATCTTTACCCCACCGACGGCGCACCGTCAGGCCTATTGGCGACGCGGGTGGCGATAGCATTCACGCAACTGGCGGCAGCGCTGACGCCGGCTCCGCTGGTCCTGCCATTTCGCTGGCAAGCGCCGCCACTTACGCTCTCGGCGGTGCTGATAGGCCTATTGGGGTTGCCCATAGGCTTGTCGGCCATCAAAGGTCTCTGGCCGCGGCTGATATTCGCGGGGCTTTATCTCGCGCTGCTTCTCATGGCGACGTTCGCCTATGGGCTATCGCCCCGGCACGCCGGCATGACGTTTATCTTCTTCGTCACCATGCTCTGGATGCACTGCGAACGCGGCGAGGCGCTTCCCAAGGCGGCCTGGATATGGCTGGGGGCGACAGTTCTTGCCGGCCTACCGTTCATCGCCACGGCTGAAGTCCAGCCCTTCGCCTATAGCCGCGCCGTTGCGGCCTGGATTCAACAACATGGACTGCAGCGCGAACTCTGGGGGGCCTGGCCCGGGCGCCAGGGCGCGCTGATCAGCGCCGAGCTCGGAAGACCCTCGCTCAATTTGGAAAAGGACTGCCTCAACACCTTTGTGCGGTGGAACTATCCGCACGAAAAGGTACGAGATCCGATGCTGCACATCGACCGAACCGGCGTACGTTACGTTATCTCCGAACGCCCGCTGCCCCAAGGACAGCGAATCGCCTGGTTCGCCAAAGCCGCTGGATGGGGCCCTGCAGTCGGTCTCTACCGCTTTCGAGGCTCGCCCGGCCCATCAGCGCCGATCTGCAAATAGGAGTCGCTTACGTGATGGCCTGGACGCGACCGCCACTAGAACGGTCCATCAGCTCGTCTTCGTCGGTGAAAGCCCTCGCTGTATTCCAAGAAGTAGCGCTGCCCAGCACCAACCACGAATCGCGAATCGATTTGATGCCCCCTTGTTGGGGGCATCAGACCGAAACGCTTAGTGAGTTATGACAAAAGTGGGTGCGGGGACGCACAACCACCAACCTGAGAGGAGGATAGCAGCACCGATCCGTCCGACTAAGGGGAGGGTGATCACCAATGGCGGCGAACCCGGGCTGACAGTTCCTCTAGGCGCTAAACCGCGAGAATCGTTTTCCTGCCTGAAGGAGCGGTAGGCCTTTTGCCGTAGCTCTCACAGCGCACCCCTCGCGGTCAGATATCCACCGCAAGCGAATGTCCATCTCGGTGGAGACACGCCCGAGGTCCAGAGGAACATCAGGATCGATTCGCCGAAGGTGCGGACATGGACCGCCCCCTCGCCCACCCGCGTGGCTAGGTCGGGGATCGAGCGCACGATCCGCATGAAGCGATGCTCGGACTTGAAGGCGGCGGTGGCCTGGTCGGGCAGGAACAGCCCGATGTTCACCGGCTCCCACTTGGCCGCCATGTAGATCTGGGCGAGCACCTCCCACACCGTCATGCCCAGCTGGGTGGCTTTCATGACCACAAGGATCCGGTCCCGCGCCTCGGCCCGGGTGGAGGGAATCGCCTCGTAAAGCGGGCGCAGCGCCGGCCGCTCGGTCAGGCTGAACGGCTTGCCGTCCACCTTCATGCCCGCGCGTCCCAGGCGCTCGCACCAGTCGATGAACCGCTCGTCCTCGGCGATGAACGCCTGTTCCGTCTCGACCCGGAACCCGGTCAGGGCCTCCAGCCGCCGGATCGCCGCGGCGAGACCCGCGGCAGGGTCTGGACGGCCCCGAGCCGATGATTTTGAACGGGAAGCAAACCTTGATGACATTTTTGATTAGATCGCATCACGCCGCCTCCACCGCTAAAGCCGCAATCGACATCCCCAGCCGCACCATGGCGACGGGCCCTTTTGACGCTTTTGAAAATTCGACCGCACACTGACGTTTTAGCCCACGCTGGCGACGTGAAGCAGCGCGCCGGCCCAGGGCCTGTAATACGGTTGTCATTTTAGGGTGATTGTATCAACGGTAATATATCGTCGACCGCTGTAACATTGATCTCATTTATTAGTAGATTCAAAGTTGTCGTAAAAGTTTATTCCAGCATTTGCTTGATTCAAATACCACCTTTGCTAGACGGCGCAGATAACCATAGGGTTGAACTGGAGGCGCTATATGTTTCGCAAGGGCCTTTTACCGGCCAAACTGACCGCCATGATGCTCACGCTGTGCGCGTGCGGCGGCGGCCATGGCGGCGGCGGCTCCACCGCCCAGATCTCGGTCCAGGACGCCGCGACCACCGCGACGCCGATCAAGCATCTGGTCGTGATCTTTGGTGAGAACCGTTCGTTCGACCACTACTTCGGGACTTACCCGAACGCGACCAACCCGTCGGGCGAGCCCGCGTTCACCGCTGCAGCCGGCACCCCGTCGGTCAACGGCCTGACGCCCGCGCTGCTCAACAGCAACCCCAACGTCACCAACGCCTCCAACGTGGCCAAGGCGACGGCGGGCGGGTTCCCGACCAGCGACTTCAACCCG
Source organism: Caulobacteraceae bacterium (assembly GCA_049791955.1). Taxonomy (GTDB): domain Bacteria; phylum Pseudomonadota; class Alphaproteobacteria; order Caulobacterales; family Caulobacteraceae; genus CAHJWH01. Next base: position 1,427 of record JBARAK010000557.1, on the reverse strand, counting down.
TTCCGGATCGACCGCGCCCAGGCCAACACCGCCGACCAGAGCCACTCCTACACGCCAGAGCAGCTGGCCGAGGATAACGGCCTGATGGACGCCTTCCCGGCCAACACCGGCTCCGGCACCAAGGGCGGCGCCGGCGCCTTCGGCACCATCGGCCAGGTGATGGGCTACTTCGACGGCAACACCGTCACCGCGATGTGGAACTACGCCCAGACCTTCGCGATGAACGACAACGCCTACACCAATGACTTCGGGCCCTCGACGCCGGGCGCGCTCGGCGTGGTCGCCGGCACCACCAACGGCGCCGTGGCGGGCGTGGGTACGGCCTCCACCGTTCCCGACGGGCAGGGCGGCCTCACCCTGATCAACGACACCGATCCGGCCGGCGACACCTGTTCATCGACCACCAGCACGGTGAAGATGACGTCGAAGAACATCGGCGACCTGCTGAACGCCGCCAACATCAGCTGGGGCGGCTTCATGGGCGGCTTCAACCTGTCGACCAGCAACGCCAACGGCACCACGGCGTGCAAGCGCAGCACCTTCTCGACCGTGCTGAACGCCTCTTCGACCGACTACGTGCCGCACCACGCCTGGTTCCAATACTACGCCACCACCAGCAACCCGACCCACGCCCGTCCCACCTCGACGGCCCTGATCGGCTTCACCGATCCGCTGGACAGCACCGCCACCCCCGTCCACCACCAGTACGACGTCAACGACTTCATGACGGCGGTGACGGCCGGCAACTTCCCGTCGGTCAGCTACATCAAGGCCCCGTCGGTCAGCGACGCCCACCCCGGCAACTCCGACCCGCTGGACGAGCAGTTCTTCGTCGCCAACCTGCTCAACTTCCTCCAGCAGCAGCCTGACTGGAAGAACACCGCGGTCATCATCACCTACGACGACTCCGACGGCTGGTACGACCACCGCTTCACCCCGGTGCTGACCTCCTCCGCCGATCCCACCGCCGACCAGCTGACCGGCAAGGGCAGCTGCACCGGCCCCAGCGCCAAGCCAGGCGTGGGCGTGAACGGGTCCTCGCCCGTGAACGGCCGTTGCGGTCCGGGCACGCGCATCCCGTTCCTGGTGATCTCGCCCTGGGCCAAGTCCAACTTCGTGGACGACACCCTGGTCACCCAGGCCTCGGTGATCCGCTTCATCGAAGACAACTGGCTTAGCGGTCAACGCCTTGGCGGCGGCTCCGACGACGCCACCGCCGGCAGCATCATGAACATGTTCGACTTCTCCGGCGCCGGGTTCAACGGCACGACCAACCCGCGGACCCTGTTCGTCGACACCGGACAAGGCACCAAGCTGACGTCGCCGCCGGCTATTACTTCCTAAACCTACCTTTCGACTTCGGCATGGCGGGGTTCCCTCCGCCATGCCGGGACGAAGTCCAGGACCGGTCATCGTTATCGGTTTCG
>JBARAK010000556.1:0-2874 GCA_049791955.1 Caulobacteraceae bacterium | reverse complement strand
CCGGGACCCAGATCAAAGAGCGCCGAAGCTTTCGGGTGAATATCTTGAGAGCCGCGCCTTACGATCTGGGTCCCGGCATTCGCCGGGATGAGCGGAAAATTGGTGTTGTTCGATCTGGGCCTATTGGCTTGCTTGCACCTCAAAAGGTCGCCGTAATCCTGAAGCGGGCGGAGATTGGTTCCAGGGGATGGATGTGGTGGTCGTCCACGCCCGCCGCTGGCTCGCCCGGCAGGCGGTCGACGTAGTCGTAGGCCGCCGCGTTGGCTTTGGTGTTGAAGAGGTTGAAGATCTCCATCTCGGCCCGCAGATTTGACGTGATGTGGTAGCCGACGTTGACGTTGGTTTCGGTGTAGCCGGAGTCCTTGTCGGAGTTGTCGGCGGTCAGGGGATAGGCGCCGAGCATGCGGATCTCCAGCCCGCCGTAGACCGGGCCCAGGTTGTCCACCAGGGCGCCGACGGAGCCGATGAAGCCCGGTGCGTTCGGGATGTGGTTCCCGTCCAGTCCGAACGCCGCGAGATTGTTTCCGGTGAAGCGGGCGCGGCTGGCGGTCAGGTCGGTGTTCAGTTCGAGCCACGGTAGGGGATGGTACTGGGCGGAGAGCTCCACGCCGTCGCGCTGGCTTGGAGCGCTCGGCTGATCCTGGCCCTCGTCCTGGTCGTAGATCAGCTCCGAGGCCAGATCGATATTGAAGACGGCGAACTGGATCTTGACGTTGGGGATGAGGTTGCTGCGCACGCCCACTTCCTCGCTGTCGGCGCGCACGAGAAGCGGCGTGGCGCCGGCCGCGCGTGGGATGCCCTGGATCGGCACCGTCTGGGTCACGCCGCGTACGTCGTCGGAGTGGAAGCCCCGTCCCGCGCTGACGTAGAACTCGGTCGACCACCAGGGACCGAAGATGAAGTTGCCCTTGGGTTGCAACAGGGTCTGGTCCACGGCGCCATCGAAGTTGGATGTGCCATCGAAGCCCGGCAGGAAGCTGTGGTCGTAACCGCGGTAGTATTCTTCCCGCAGGCCGAGGTCGGTGCGGAACCAACGGGTCCAGCGGGTCTGGTTGTCGACATACAGGCCCAGGTCGACGGTCTGCACCTGGTCCTCGCTGCAGGCGGTCTGGCCGACGGAGTAGGCGATGGCCGGTCCGTCGGGCTGCTCCTCCTCGCAGTAGTCGAGCACCTGGCGGTCATGGGTATGACGGCGGTCGATATAGATGTCGTCGTAGCGCGCCTGGATGCCGAAGGTGGTCGTGCTGGCGAAGCGGCCGAGATTGTGGTCGAGCGAGAACGCCACCGCGCCGCCGAATGTGTTGCGGTTCTCGTCCTGCTGCTCCTGGTCGCCTTCGATCGGGTCGTCCAGGAAGTGGGTGAAGTCGTTCCACAGCGTCTGCTTGCTGTGGATGTAGTAGAGGTTGCTGGTCAGCCGCCAGTCGGCGCTCGACTTCGCATAGTGCCCGGACAGGCTGTAGCGCTCGTTGTGGGTCCCGTCGCTGGGGTCGAGCGTGCCGAACCGGTCGATCAGCCCCTCCTGGATGGCGCGCAGCGGCTGGTCGGTCGTGAAGTTACCCCCGCCGTGATAATAAAGGGCGGTGATGTCATAGCCGTTCTTGGCGTCGCCGTGACTGTAGCGAAGCGCGCCCGCCCATTTCTGGAAGTTGTCCGGATGGGTGAAGGGGCCGTCGGTGTGGCTGTAGTCGAAGGCGGCGAGCAGCCGGTCATTGTCGCTGAATTTGTGCGTGCCCCCGAGGAAAGCCTCGTCGTTGTTGAGCGTGCTCCCCTGCAGCGAGATCTGGTTGGGGATGCTGTCAGCCATGTGCATGTGGTCAGACGCCACCGCGCCGAAGTCCCCGATCGAGGCGTAGTAGGTTCCCTTGGTGTAATCGAGCCCGTCGATCAGCTCGGGCATGATGAAGTTCAGGTCCGAATAGCCCTGGCCGTGGGCGTTGGTCGGCCGGTTGATCGGCATGTCATCGTAGAAGTTGGCTATATCGGTGCCGTGATCGAGGTTGAAGCCCCGCGCCAGGTACTGGTTCGCCTTGCCCTCGCCGGAGTGGATGGTGACGACCAGGCCGGGGATGCTCTCCAGCAGCTGGCCGGTGCGGTAGGCGGGGCGCAGCCTGAGCTCCTGCGGGGTGACTAGCCCCTGGCTGGCGGTCACGGCCTGGCCGATCAGGTCATAGCGCGATGCGGTCACCACCACCTGCGACACCCGCGTCGGCGGGCCTTGCAAAGCCACTTGTTGCGCTGTCGCCGGACGGGCCGCGGCCGTCAAGGCGAGCGCGCCGAGGGCGCAGCTCACCAGCCATCCCCGGACGCCGGGGCGTCGCCCAACGCGTTCCGTAGAAGATGGTCCAGGGTGTTCCGGCTGGCGGCTTTTGCCTTTGTCGCAAGGGAAAGCCGCTCGTCGCATCACCCCTCCAGGTATGAAGACTGTTCAAATAATTCATACCATGGGTGTCATTCAGTGGAAGGCGGATTCGTTCGATTTCGAGCCATCGCGATCACGAAATCGCACATCATGTTCGCTAAGAGAACGACTCGCGCCGCTGCGTTCCCACTTGGCCTCTCGCGCTCGGAATGCCAGGGTCGCGGCGCTCGCAGTGGCGAGGAGGACTGGCGATGCAGCGTGTAACGGTCGTGCTGGACGACGAACTGCTGGCGGAGATCGATCAGCTCGCGGCCCAGCGCGGCTACGCCAACCGTTCCGAGGCGTTGCGCGATATCGCCCGGCGCGGCCTGCGGCAGGCGGCGGAGGAGACCGGCGGCCAGGGGGACTGCGTGGCCACCCTGGTCTATGCCTATGACGCCACCCAGCGCGGGCTAGGCCGGCGGATCGCGGCGACGCTGGGCGAGCGGCACGACCTCGTCGTCGCCGGCCTGCAG
>JBARAK010000555.1:0-1770 GCA_049791955.1 Caulobacteraceae bacterium | reverse complement strand
GTGCGAATTCGACCTGCTTGTAAGTCAGATTGCCGTCCGGATTTTCGGTGAGCTGCTGACCCAGGATCAGGATGCTGTTGAGCGGCGTCCTCAGTTCGTGAGACATGTTGGCCAGGAATTCCGACTTGTACTTGGAGGTCAGCGAAAGCTCGGTGGCCTTCTCTTCGAGCGCGCGTCGCGCCTGTTCGATTTCCTGGTTCTTGCGTTCCACCTCGACGTTGCGCTCGGCGAGCTGCTGAGCCTTCTGTTCCAGCTGTTCGTTGGTCTGCTGCAGTTCCTTCTGTTGCGTCTGAAGTTCCCCGGCGAGCTGCTGGGACTGCTTCAACAGGCCTTCCGTCTGCATCGTCGCCTCGATGCTGTTGAGCACGATACCGATCGAGTCGGTGAGCTGCTCGAGGAAGGTCTTCTGCGAGGTGGTAAATGAGCTGACCGAAGCGAGTTCGATGACGGCCTTGACCTGGTTCTCGAACAGCACCGGCAGCACAACGAGATTCTTCGGCACCACCCGCAGCAGAGCCGAATTGATCGGAACGGCGTCGTGCGGGATCTCGGCTATCAGCCGCTGCCGCTTGTCCATTGCGCATTGCCCGATCAGCCCTTCGCCAAACTGCATGATTTGCGGATGCGGGCTGATGCCATCGCGCGCATAGGCCGCCAGCAGCCGCATATGCGGGCTGTCCTCGTTTTCGACCTGATAGATCACGCCCATATGCGCGTTCACAAGCGGCGTGAGCTCCGTCAACAAAAGCCGGCCGACTGTTGTCAGGTCGCGCTGGCCCTGCAGCATGTTGGTGAACCTGGCGAGGTTGGTCTTAAGCCAGTCTTGCTCGGTGTTGAGGTCGGTCGTGAGCCGGAGGTTGGTGATCATCGTATTGATGTTGTCCTTCAGCTCCGCGACTTCGCCCCTCGCATCGACCTGGATCGAGCGCGTCAGGTCACCCTTGGTGACAGCCGTCGCCACTTCCGCGATGGCGCGGACCTGTGAGGTCAGATTGGCCGCCAGCAGGTTGACGTTACCGGTCAAATCCTTCCACGTGCCGGCCGCGCCGGGCACGTTCGCCTGGCCGCCAAGACGTCCTTCGACGCCGACTTCGCGCGCGACGCTCGTAACCTGATCGGCGAAGGTCGCCAAGGTTTCGGTCATGTTGTTGATGGTATCGGCGAGAGCCGCGACCTCGCCCTTCGACTTAACTGTCAGGTTCTGTTTCAAATCGCCGTTGGCGACCGCGGTCACGACCTTGACAATGCCGCGAACCTGCTCGGTCAGGTTGGCGGCCATGAAGTTCACGGTGTCGGTCAGGTCCTTCCAGGTGCCGGCGACGCCGGGCACTTGCGCCTGTCCGCCAAGTTTGCCTTCGGTGCCGACTTCGCGTGCGACGCGCGTCACTTCGCCCGCGAAGGCGTTGAGCTGGTCCACCCTCGTATTGATGGGGTTCTTGAGTTCGAGAATCTCGCCCTTCACGTCCACGGTGATCTTGCGCGACAGGTCGCCGCGCGCGACCGCGGTCGTGACTTCGGCGATATTGCGGACTTGCGTGGTGAGGTTGGCGGCGAGCAGATTGACGTTATCGGTGAGGTCCTTCCAGGTGCCGCCGACGCCGGGCACCACGGCCTGGCCGCCCAATCGGCCCTCGGTGCCGACTTCGCGCGCCACGCGCGTCACTTCCGCGGCGAAGGAACGCAGCTGCTCGACCATGGTATTCAAGGTGTCCTTGAGCAGCAGGATTTCACCGCGCACGTCGACCGTGATTTTCTTGGACAGGTCGCCGC
>JBARAK010000554.1:0-1928 GCA_049791955.1 Caulobacteraceae bacterium | reverse complement strand
TCGCGACCCTGGCCGCCTTGCAGCTGGCCCACGCGCCCCCGGCGACGCGGATGCACATGGTGATGGGGGATTCGGCCAAGGCCTGCCCCTGGTGCATCGTGACCTTCGCCCTGCCGCCGCTGGTGGGGCTGATATGGGCTGTGCGTGGCCTGGCCCCGACCCGCCTGCGGCTCACCGGGATCGTGGTGGGCTTTGCGGCCGGCGGCGCGGGCGCCTCGGCCTATGCGCTGCATTGCCCGGAGATGACCGCCCCGTTCATGGTCATCTGGTACACCCTGGGGATCGTCGGCGCGGCCCTGCTCGGCGGCCTGCTCGGCCCTCGCCTCCTGCGCTGGTGAGCGACAGCTGGGTCTAAGCCCTGCCCCTACGACGGGTGAGGCAGGCCGAACAGCACGTCGAAGCGGAACAGCGCGTGCAGGCCGATGACCCAGGCGTGCTTGTCGTTCGGATCGGGAACCGCCTCGCCCAGCTGGTCGGGATGGATGATGTACTGGGTGTAGGGATAGACCACCACGCCCGGCGCCAGCGCGACCCCGTAGTTGAACTCGATGCCGGTCTGGTCCTGCATCAGGTAGTCGAGGTGATGGGCCGCCGCCAGCGCGTCGCGCCCCGCCTTCTCCCGCGGGTCGAACACCTGGGTGGAGAACATGAAGTTCACCGTGTCGGCCGCGCGGGACGCGAGGGGCCCGGTCACGATGAAGCCCGCGACGTACTGCTGCTGGGTGGTCTCCAGCCCGCCGACGTCCCAGTCCCCGCTGAAGAACAGCGACACCCCCCGCGTGCTCAGCGGATTGCTGCTGAAGCGGTAGACGGTCTGCTGCAGCGCCCCGAAGATCCCGCTGGTTCCCTGGTCGAGCAGCGGCGCGCCGGGGTGCAGCGCCAGCGGCAGGAGCTTGGCGTTGTAGTATTTGTCCGGGAACGTGGCGCTGTCGTAGTAACCCCCGATGTGGAAGTTGGTCGGGTACTGCGACGACACCGGCGAGGTGACGTAGCCGAGCTGGATCGGGAAGAACGCGCCCGCGGCCTCGTTAAAGCCCCAGTCGCGGCCCGGCCAGCCAAGGTGGGATTGGGGTTCGGTGGCCTCCAGCGGCTGGTTCTCGTAGACGCCGCCCTTGATGTACCAGTGCGGCGCGGGATGGATGGTGATGAAGCCGCCCCAGGACCCGACTTCATACGGCGCCTTGCTTGAATTGCCTGCGTAGGCGGCCGTATTGCCGCAGGATACGGTGATGAACGAGCAGTACCATTCGGCCTGGTGGATGCCAGGCGACAGGTAAGGCGTGGAGGTATAGCCGGACTGCATCCGTCCCAGGGTGACCTGCAGGGCGTGGTCGAACAGGCTCTGGCTGTAATAGAAGTTCACCAGCCTGAGGCCGTCCCCGAACGCCGATGGCACGTAACCGACCGAGCCGCTGCCGTTCTCGGTGCCGAAGATGTTCCCGGTCTGGCTGCTCATGGTCATGTCGAACAGGCCACCCGGCAGGCCGAAGGCCTTCTGGGTGTCGACGTCGAAGCCCCAGTAGCCCTGGTTGAAGACGTTGCTGCCTTCCTTGTGGCCGCCCGAGACCACGGTCATGTCCATCAGCTGGGTGGCGCCGTGCAGGTACAGGCCGTGGTCGGCGAGCGCCTTGCCGAAACCGGCCCCGTAGGTGGACAGGTTGAACAGCCAGCCGGGGTTCTCGCCCAGCACCTGGAAGGCCTGGCTGGCCGGGACCGGCGTGGCCCCGGTCACCTGGGGATAGCCGCTTCCGCCAGGGGTCACCTTCTGGCTGGGCGTGGTGGCCTCGGGCGCCGCCGATGGCCCGGTGGGCTTTTCGGCGGTGACCGTCACCGCGGGCATGGCCGTCGCCGGACGCTCGGACGCCGGGGCGTCCGCCTCCGATTGTCCCTGACCCGCCGCTTGTCCCTGACCCGCCGCGGACTGGGCC
>JBARAK010000553.1:0-13953 GCA_049791955.1 Caulobacteraceae bacterium | reverse complement strand
GCGAGGGGACCAGGCTCGGCGCCGGCGCCAGTTCGAGCTCTATGTTCGGGGCCGGCGCATAGGTGGGCGTGGGCAGGATCGGCACGACCCGCGCGAGATAGGCGAACAGGGCGACGTGCAGCAGCGTCGACACCGCGATCGCGGTCGTCCTGCGCCTGCGATCTCGCCGAGTGTGGTGGATGGGCCGCTCCCTTGTCGTGTCGTCCGCCCTGCAATCGGCGGTGTTTCGCACGGACTTTGCAGCGGAGAGCTTGATCACCGCCTTCGAGACCGTTTCAGTAGCCCCCTCATTTAGGGGGTGAAATTTTGAAATCGACTGGAATCGTCGCGCTAGCGACCGTCCTTGCAGCCGCAGGCGCAGCGTCCGCCGCCCCAGCCCCCGCGTCCGGGCCAGCGCTCGAAGGCGTGCACACCTACGCCTCGATCGCCCTTTCCCCCTCGGGCGACCGGGTCGCCTATGTGGATATGGTGGATCCTTTCGCCGATCTCCGTCAGCAGCCCCATGGCCATATCGTGGTGCGCGCGGCCAAGGGCGGCGCCGTCGTCGCAACCTATGATCCTTGCCCGGACTGCCGCTACGCCGGCCTGGCCTGGTCGCCGGACGGTCGCGCCCTGGCCTTCGTCGCCAGCGACGGCAAGGCCCATACGGCCTCCCTGGATGTGATGAGCGGCGGCAAGGTCTCGACCCTGACCAAGCTGAGCGGCGTAGCCCAGACCCCCCGTTGGTCGCCCGACGGCGCAGCGGTGGCGTTGCTGGCGACGGCGGGCGCCCACAAGCAGACCGGCGCGGTGGAGGCCGGCGCGGCCCAGGTCGGCGAGATCGACGCGGTCCAGACCGAGGACGAGCAGCGAATCGCGGTGGTCCCGGTCGCGGGGGGCGCGCTGCACTACGTCTCGCCTGCCGACACCTTCATCTACGAATACGACTGGGCCCCCGACGGGCGCGGCTTTGTGGCCACGGCGGCCAAAGGCAATGGCGACAACAACTGGTGGATCGCCAAGCTTGAGGCGGTGGACCTCGCCAGCGGCGAGGCGCGGGTGATCGCCGCGCCGAAGATGCAGATGAATACGCCGAAGGTCTCCCCGGACGGGCGCACGGTGAGCTTCATCGGCGGCTTGATGAGCGACTTCGGTCCGGTCGGCGGCGACGTCTTCACGGTGGCGCTGTCCGGCGGCGAGCCCACCGACATGACGCCGGGCTATGCCGGGACCTTCACCTCGCTGGTCCAGCGCCGCGACGCCCTCTACGCCACGGCCCTGATCGGCGACCGCATGGCCGTGGTCCGGCTGGATCCGGCGGGCCATGGCGTCAGCATCCTGCGTTCGGCCCCGACCACCATCGGCGCCGGCGACGGCAGGGTTTCGCTCTCGGCCGACGGACAGACGGCCGCCGCGACGGAGCAGGACTTCGAGCATCCGCCCCATGTGATGGCCGGACCGATCGCGGCGATGGAGCCGGTCACCCACGACAACGACCAACTCAAGTCGCAGGTGAAGGCGCAGAGCGTCCATTGGAAGAGCGATGGTTTCGACGTCCAGGGCTGGTTGCTCGGCCCCACGGCCGTGTCCGCTCCCGGCAAGCTGCATCCCATGATCGTGCTGGTCCACGGCGGCCCAAGCTCGGCGACCACCCCCGACTACCTGCCCGAGCACACCAGCGGCGCCACCCGCGGCCCGATCCCCGAACTGATCGCGCGGGGCTACTACGTGTTCCAGCCCAATCCGCGTGGCAGCTACGGCCAGGGCGAAGCCTTCACCCGGGCCAATGTGCGTGACTTCGGCGGTGGCGACCTGCGCGACATCCTCGCCGGGGTGGATGCGGTGGAGAAGATCGCGCCGGTGGACGACAAGCGGCTGGGCGTGTTCGGGCACAGCTACGGCGGGTTCATGACCATGTGGACGGTGACCCATTCGCACCGTTTCCATGCGGCGGTGGCCGGGGCGGGGCTGGCGAACTGGATCAGCTATTACGGCGAGAACGGCATCGACCAGTGGATGGTCCCGTTCTTCGGCGCCTCGGCCTATAACGACCCGGCGATCTACGAGAAGCTGTCGCCGATCTATTCGATCCGCGATGCGACCACCCCGACCCTGATCTACGTGGGCGAACGCGACGTGGAATGCCCGGCGCCGCAGAGCTTCGAGTTCTGGCACGGGCTGAAGGCGGTCGGCGTCCCGACCTCGCTGGTGGTCTACGCCGGCCAGGGCCACGCCATCCACGACCCGGCCGACCTGCAGGACCTGCGCAAGCGGGAAATCTCGTGGTTTGATAAATACTTGAGCGAATAATCTAACGGCTTTCGCCCGTCTTCGCTTCGCGCAGGGACGGGCGGAGGAACGCCTGTAGGCCGCGTCTTCCGGTCGTCATCACGGAGCGCCATGGCTGTCATTGCTTGACCGTAACAGGGCGGTCCACGGCATATGCAGCCAGTCTTCATAACGGCCCGGGGCGAGCGCGCTCCGGGCCGTTTCCTCTATAAATACAGGCAGATATCGATGACGGACGTGGGCAAGCCCCGCCTCGGTGGGCGGGCGCGTGGGATTCTATTGGCTGTTCCCCTGGCGGCGGCGCCCCTGACGGCGGCCGGCGTCGCCCAGGCGCAGACCGCGCCGAGCGTTCCTCCCGTGGTCGATGCGCCTCAACGCGCAGCTGGCCAGGACGCCGTCGCCGTGGCGCCGGTGGTGGTCACCGCGCGCTTGCGCAAGGAAGACGCCCAGACCGTACCGGTGCCGATGAGCGTGATCTCCGGCGCAACCCTGGACCTGCAGCAGATCCAGACCCCGCGCCAGCTCAACCAAGTCAGCGCCAACCTCAACATCACCCAGGCCAACCCGCGCCAGACCATCCTGAGCATCCGCGGCGTCGGCGGCACCACCCAGGTCAGCGACGGGCTGGATTCCAGCGTCGGGGTCTATGAGGACGGGATCTACCTCGGACGGCCGGGCGAGTTCGCCTACAACTTCTTCGACCTGGACCAGATCGACGTGCTGCGTGGACCGCAGGGCACGCTGTACGGCCGCAACACCACCGGCGGCGCGATCAACATCTCGACCGTCGCGCCTTCGTTCACTTATGGAGCCGAAGGCCAAGCCGAGTTCGGCGACTACAATTTGCGCCAGTACGACCTGGCCCTGACCGGGCCGCTGATCGACGACAAGCTGGCCTTCCGCTTCACCGGCTATGACACCAAGCGCGACGGCTTCGACTTCGATCCGGTGCGCGACACCCATGAGAACGGCCGCGACGGCTATGGCGGCCGGTTGCAGCTGCTGTTCACGCCCACGTCCACTTTCAGCTACCGGCTGATCGCCTCCTATAACCGCGCCGACGCGCCCCAGGGCGAGTTCCAGTTCCTGGGCAACCAGCCGACCACCGCCACCGGCTTCAACTTCGCCCGCAGCGCCGCCCTGGTGGCGCCGGGCTACGCCCCGCCGTCCAACCCCTTCAACCGCGTCGTCGACAACGACGCCCAGGAATCCAGCGGCACCCACCAGTTCCTGATCTCGGGGCAGGGGGACTGGACCTTCGGGCGCGGCTACAAGCTGACCTCGATCACCGCCTACCAGACCTGGGCGTTCATCCCAACCAACGACGCGGACTTCACCGCGCTGCCGATCGCGACCAACACCAACTTCATCGACCACGCCTCGCAGGTGTCCCAGGAATTGCGCCTGGCCTCGCCGACCGGCGACCGGGTCGAGTGGGTGACCGGCTTCTATTATTTCCAGCAGACCGTGAAGGGCCTGTCCGACACCATGAACCAGTCCGACGCCTGGGCCTTCAACAGCACCCTGGCGGGGCTGGCGAACGGGACGCCGGCGCGCGCGGCCTCGCTGTCCTCGGTGCTGAACGGGTTCAACTACGTCACCACCGAGACCCCCAAGAGCCAGAGCGAGGCGCTGTTCGCCCAGGCGACCTGGCACATCGCGCCCAAGTGGTCGCTGACCGCGGGCTTCCGCGACACCTACGAGACCAAGAGCCAGGCGATCGATTCGTTCGGCGCCGGCGACACCCAGCTGCTGAGCTGCGCCAACACCGGCCAGGGGTGCGGGTTCGGCGGCTTCACCCTGACCCAGGCCAACGCCCAGAAGGCCGCCAAGGGCTTCCCCACCGGGACCGCCGACTTCGGAGCCGACAACAACCTGCTCTCGGGCCTGGTGTCACTGAGCTACCAGTGGCGGCCCAACGCCATGGTCTACGCCACCTATTCGCACAGCGAGCAGAGCGCGGGCCTGAACGTGGGCCTGCTCAGCGCCCAGGTGCTGGCCAGCGGCGTGACCGAGGCGGTGGCGCCCGAGGGGGCGGACAACTACGAGCTCGGGATCAAGAGCGCGCTGCTGGACCGCCGCCTGACCCTGGACCTGGACGGGTTCTGGGAAGAGGTCTCCAACTATCAGACCAACGCGGTGTTCCTGATCAACGGCTCGGCCACCCAGGCCCTGGCCAACGCCGGCGGCATCCGTTCGCGCGGCTTCGAGATGGACGCGGCCTATGCGGTCACCTCCAACCTGAACATCCGGGCTTCGGGCGCCTATACCGACGCGGAATACACCAACTATTCCAACGCCCCCTGCGCGCCGGAGCAGACGGCGGCCGGACTGTCCTCGTGCTCGCTGACCGGACGCCCGGTAGCCAACACGCCGCGCTACACCCTCAACCTGGCGAGCGACTACAGCCATGAGATCCGCCCGGGCGTGCTGGGCTATGTCTCGGGCGACTATTCGTTCCGCTCCAGCCAGAACCTGCTCACCGACGACAGCCGTTTCGGCCACATCGACGCCTACGGGGTGGTGGACGCGCGGTTCGGGGTGAAGTTCGGCGGCGGGCGCTACGATGTCTCCATGTGGGTGCAGAACCTGTTCAACACCGACTACCTGACCAACATCCAGGAGAACAACGGCGCCTTCCTCGGCTTCCTCGGCGACCCGCGCACCTTCGGCGCGACGTTGCGGGCGGCCTTCTAGGGCGCAACCGTCCGAGCATCGTCATCCCGGCCTTGCGTGTATGCGCCGGCCGGGATGACAGTTCCATTGACGGGCAGGGCGCTTGCGCGTACAGACGCCCCTCTGTTTCGAGGCTGTGCGGCTAACCCTGCCCAGTCCGGAGGCATAGTCTGGGCCTGAGCGCCCGCCGGAACGCCCAAAGCGCGCGTCCCGGCCTGTGGTGTTTTCCGCAGGGGCCTGACTTCCGGCGCGCTTGGATCGGATCAAACCCGGGCGTGGTCCTTTTCGAAGGGCTGCGGCCAAAAAGAAGGGCGAGGGCGTCCGGCCGAAAGGTGCAGCCCTCCACGACAGACGAGAACGACGAGAGCGTATGCCCACAGTCAACCAGCTCATCCGCAAGCCGCGGACCGCGCGCGTGAAGCGCAACACCGTTCCGGCGCTGAAGGGGTCTCCCCAGCGTCGTGGCGTCTGCACCCGCGTCTACACCACCACGCCTAAGAAGCCGAACTCGGCGCTTCGTAAGGTCGCCAAGGTGCGCCTGACCTCGGGTATCGAGGCGGTGTGCTACATCCCCGGCGAAGGCCACAACCTGCAGGAGCACTCCGTGGTGCTGATCCGCGGCGGCCGTGTGAAGGACCTTCCGGGCGTGCGCTACCACATCCTGCGCGGGGTGCTCGACACCCAGGGCGTGAAGAACCGCAAGCAGCGCCGCTCGCTCTACGGCGCCAAGCGTCCGAAGTAAGGAAGACGAAGAATGTCCCGCCGCCGCCGCGCAGAGAAGCGTGAAGTCCTTCCGGACCCCAAGTTTGGCGACCTAGTCGTCACCAAGTTCATGAACTACGTCATGTACGAAGGTAAGAAGGCCGTCGCCGAGAATATCGTCTACGGCGCCTTCGACCTCATCGGCACCCGCCGTCGCGACATCGACACCCTGACCGTGTTCCACACCGCGCTCGACAACGTCGCGCCGGCCGTGGAAGTGCGCTCCCGCCGGGTCGGCGGCGCCACGTACCAGGTGCCTGTCGAAGTGCGTCCCGAGCGTCGCCGCGCCCTGGCCATCCGCTGGCTGGTCAACGCCGCGCGTTCGCGTGGCGAGAACACCATGACCGAAAAGCTGGCCGCCGAACTGCTCGACGCCTCCAATAACCGCGGCTCCGCGGTGAAGAAGCGGGAAGACACCCACAAGATGGCTGAAGCCAACCGCGCTTTCTCGCATTACCGCTGGTAATCCATATATACCGGCATGACGGCGCGGGCGGTTTGAGCTAAAACGCCCGCGACTCGTGTTTCAGACCAAAATCAAAGTCGCTTAGCCGCCCGACCGAAGAGCAGTTTCCCATGCCCCGCACAAACGCCATCGAGGACTACCGCAACTTCGGGATCATGGCCCATATCGACGCGGGTAAGACCACGACGACTGAGCGGATCCTGTACTACACCGGCAAGAGCCATAAGATCGGCGAAGTCCATGACGGCGCCGCGACCATGGACTGGATGGAACAGGAGCAGGAGCGGGGGATCACCATTACCTCCGCCGCCACCACCGCGTTCTGGAACGGCAAGCGCCTCAACATCATCGACACCCCCGGACACGTGGACTTCACCATCGAGGTGGAGCGTTCGCTTCGCGTGCTCGACGGCGCGGTGGCCGTGCTCGACGGCAACCAGGGCGTGGAGCCCCAGACGGAAACCGTCTGGCGCCAGGCCGACCGCTACGACGTTCCGCGCATCGTGTTCGTCAATAAGATGGACAAGATCGGCGCCGACTTCGAAAAGTGCGTCGAGTCCATCCGCGACCGCCTGGGCGTGAAGGCGGTTCCGATCCAGCTGCCGATCGGCTCGGAAGCTTCGCTGAAGGGCATCATCGACCTCGTCCGCATGAAGGCGGTCGTGTGGGAAAATGACGGCCTGGGCGCCAACTACCACGACGCCGAGATCCCCGCCGACCTGCTCGACGCGTCTCTCGCGGCGCGCCACTACATGGTCGAGAACGCCGTCGAACTCGACGACGAGGCCATGGAAGCCTACCTGGGCGGCGAAGAGCCTTCCGAAGCCGTGCTGAAGAAGTGCCTGCGCAAGGCGGTTCTGGCCGGGACCTTCTACCCGATCCTCTGCGGCTCGGCCTTCAAGAACAAGGGCGTCCAGCCCCTGCTCGACGCCGTGGTCGACTACCTGCCGTCGCCGGTGGACATCCCCCCGACCAAGGGCATCGACTACAAGACCGAAGAGGATGTCGAACGCCGGGCGTCCGACGACGAGCCCCTGTCGGTCCTGGCGTTCAAGATCATGGACGACCCCTTCGTGGGCTCGCTCACCTTCTGCCGCATCTACTCGGGCAAGCTCGAGACCGGCCTGGGCCTGCTGAACTCGACCCGCGACAAGCGCGAGCGCGTGGGCCGCATGCTGCTCATGCACTCGAACAACCGGGAAGACATCAAGGAAGCCTTCGCCGGCGACATTGTCGCCCTGGCCGGCCTGAAGGACACCCGCACCGGGGACACCCTGTGCGATCCGACCAAGAGCCCGGTCATCCTGGAGAAGATGAACTTCCCCGCGCCGGTGATCGAGCAGTCGATCGAGCCGAAGTCGAAGGCCGACCAGGAAAAGCTGGGCGTCGCGCTCGGCAAGATGGTCGCCGAAGACCCGTCCTTCACCGTCTATACCGATCCGGAATCGGGCCAGACGATCATGAAGGGCATGGGCGAGCTGCACCTCGACATCAAGGTCGACATCCTGCGCCGGACCTACAAGGTGGACGCCAACATCGGCGCCCCCCAGGTGGCCTATCGCGAAAGCCTCGGCCGCAAGACGGACATCGACTACACCCACAAGAAGCAGACCGGCGGCACCGGTCAGTTCGCGCGTGTCAAGATCACGTTCGAGCCGGGCGAGGAAGGTTCGGGCTTCGTGTTCGAATCCTCGATCATCGGCGGTTCGGTGCCCAAGGAATTCATCCCCGGCGTCCAGAAGGGCCTCGAGTCCGCCAAGGACAACGGGCTGCTGGCCGGCTTCCCGGTGATCGACTTCAAGGCGACGCTCTACGACGGCGCCTTCCACGACGTGGACTCCAGCGTGCTGGCGTTCGAAATCGCTTCGCGCGCCGCCTTCCGCGAACTTCGCGAAAAGGCTTCGCCGAAGCTGCTCGAGCCCATCATGAAGGTGGAAGTGCTCACGCCCGATGAGTACATGGGCGACGTGATCGGCGACCTGAACTCCCGCCGCGGGCAGATCCAGGGAACCGAAACCCGGGGTAACGCCCAGGTGGTGACGGCGTTTGTTCCGCTCGCCAATATGTTCGGCTATATCAGCCAACTTCGCTCGTTCTCTCAGGGACGCGCGCAGTACTCGATGCAGTACGATCACTACGAGCCGGTGCCGCAAGCGGTGGCGGAAGAAGTGATCAAGAAGTACGCTTAATATCCCGAAGACCTTTTAACGCCCCGACAGTAGGTCTTCGGGGCTGGAGCTAGAGAAATGGCCAAGGAAAAATTCAACCGTAACAAGCCGCACTGCAATATCGGCACCATCGGTCACGTCGATCACGGCAAGACCACCCTGACCGCGGCGATCACCATGACGCTGGCCAAGTCGGGCGGAGCCACGGCGAAGCGTTACGACGAAATCGACGCTGCTCCGGAAGAAAAGGCTCGCGGCATCACGATCAACACCGCGCACGTCGAGTACGAGACTGCGAACCGTCACTACGCGCACGTCGACTGCCCCGGCCACGCGGATTACGTGAAGAACATGATCACCGGCGCGGCCCAGATGGACGGCGCGATCCTGGTGTGTTCGGCCGCCGACGGCCCGATGCCCCAGACCCGCGAGCACATCCTGCTGGCTCGTCAGGTCGGCGTGCCGGCTCTGGTGGTGTTCCTGAACAAGGTCGACATGGTCGACGACGCCGAGCTGCTCGAGCTTGTCGAAATGGAAGTGCGCGAACTGCTGTCGTCCTACGACTTCCCGGGCGACGACATTCCGATCACCAAGGGTTCGGCCCTGGCGGCGGTTGAAAACCGCAACCCGGAAATCGGCGAAAACGCCGTGCTGGAACTGATGAAGACCGTCGACGAGTACATCCCGCAACCGGAACGTCCGAAGGACATGCCGTTCCTGATGCCGGTGGAAGACGTGTTCTCGATCTCGGGCCGCGGCACCGTGGTGACCGGCCGTATCGAGCGCGGCATCGTGAAGGTCGGTGAAGAAGTCGAGATCGTCGGCATCCGCCCCGTGCAGAAGACCACCTGCACCGGCGTGGAAATGTTCCGCAAGCTTCTGGACCAAGGTGAAGCGGGCGACAACGTCGGCATCCTGCTGCGCGGCACCAAGCGTGAAGACGTCGAGCGCGGCCAAGTGCTGTGCAAGCCGGGCTCCATCACCCCGCACACCAAGTTCCTGGCTGAAGCCTACATCCTGACCAAGGAAGAAGGCGGCCGCCACACTCCGTTCTTCACCAACTATCGTCCCCAGTTCTACTTCCGCACCACGGACGTGACTGGGATCGTGCGTCTGAAGGAAGGCGTGGAGATGATCATGCCCGGCGACAACGCCGAGCTGGAAGTCGAGCTGATCACCCCGATCGCGATGGAAGAGAAGCTCCGCTTCGCCATCCGTGAAGGTGGCCGCACCGTCGGCGCGGGCGTCGTCTCCAAGATCATCCAGTAGTCGTTGAGGTTGGGCGGCTTCGGCCGCCTCGCCGATCCGAGTTCGAAAGCCGCCGTCGGAGCGATCCGGCGGCGGTTTTTTGTTGCCAGCTCTCGTGCTTTCCGAGCGCGAATCCGTGAAAGCTCCCAGCGTCTTTCGCGGAGCAGACATGCGCGTTGTCCTGATCAAGTCGTTTTCCCTGTACGGAGGGACGCGGCTGTTCATCGATCAGGCCGCCATGGCCTTCCAGCGACGCGGCTGGGACGTCGAGGTGGTCGACCTGACCCTCGAGGAGGAGATCTACCCGATGCTGCATCGCGCGGCGCGGGCGCCCACCGACCTGGTGTTCTCCATCAACTGCCTGGGCGAGCATCGCGATCCGGCGGGACGGGCCGTCGGCGAGATCCTCCGTGCGCCGCACGTGATCTGGCATGTCGACTACATATTGGCGCAGGAGGAGCGGGTCCTCGCGACGCCCCGCTCGACCGCCATGCTGATGGTGGATCCGACCCAGGTGGGTGCTCTCGAGGACATTCTCGGGGCGGATCGCTTCGCCTGCCTGGGTTTCCTCCCGCACCCGGCCGTCGGCGAGGCCGCGCCGGACGACACGGACGCCGAGGCCTTCGTGGCGAACCGGCCCATTCCGCTGCTCTGGTCCGGTTCGCACCAGAGATCGCGACAGCGCCCCTGGGCGGATTCGCCCGAGGCGGCGCGCCAGATCTTCGACGACGCGACGGACCTGGCGCTATCGGTGGAGTGGATGCCGCCGCACGAGGCGCTCGACACGGCGTTCCGTACGCGTGGCCTGGACCTTTCCGATCTCAAGTACGTGACCTGGCGCATGGCGGCCAAGATGGTGCATGCGGAGATCCGCTTCAGCCGGCGTTTCGCCTTCCTGGAAGCCTTGGCCGTCACGGGCTTGCCCCTGCACATCTGCGGAGCCGGGTGGGCGGATGAGCTGCACCGGTTCCCCAACGCGGTCTATGAGGGCGAGGTGGAGATGACGCGGATGACCGAGCTGATGCGCCGGTCGCGCGTGGTGCTCAACACCAATGCCAATTTCGGGGCGGGCTCGCACGAACGGCCGTTCTCCGCCTTCCTCGCGGGGGCGGCGGTGTTTTCGGATTACAGCCGCTACTATGCGGAGGCCTTCGCCGGGGACGAGATCGCCATGTTCCATTGGCAGGCGCTAGACGCCGGTATGCAGACCCTCCAGGCCCTGGTGGATAGTCCGCAGGACGCGTTCCAGCGGGCGCGCAGGGGCAAGGCCAGGGTGCTGGCCGGCCATACCTGGGACCATGGCGTCGACGTGATCCTCGAAGCCGCCCGTGCGATCGAGGCGCAGGGCCTGGTCGCGCGGCCGCCCGTGGCGCGGATCTTCCCGCCGGCCGTCAATCCGCCAGGGTGACCATCAAGGGCGTATGGTCCGACGGCTTTTCCCAGCCGCGTACGTGGCGCTGCACCTCGCTCGCCTGGAGCCGGTCGGCGGCCTGGGGCGACAGCAGCTGGTGGTCGATGCGGATGCCGTGGTCGCGCTCGAAGGCGTCGCGGAAATAGTCCCAGAAAGTATAGGCGTGGGGCTCCGCGCCCACCGCCAGGTGCGCGTCGATATAGCCCAGGTTGACGATCGCCCGTTGCGCGGCGCGGCTCTGCGGCTGGAACAGGGCGTCGTCGACCCAGCTGGCGGGATTTTCGCAATCGAGCGGGGTGGGGATGACGTTGAAGTCGCCGGCCAGCACCACGGCTTCCTCCAGCGCCAGCAGTTCGGCGACGTGCAGGCGCAGGCGCTCCATCCAGGCGAGCTTGTAGGTGAACTTCTCCGTGCCGATCGGATTGCCGTTGGGCAGGTAGATCGACGCGATGCGGATCGGGTTGGGCGCCTCCACCACGGCTTCCAGATAGCGCGAGTGGGTGTCCTCCTCGCCGCCCGGCAGTCCGCGCCGAGACTCCTCCAGCGGATATTTCGAGAGCACGGCCACGCCGTTGTAGGTCTTCTGGCCGTGGACCAGCACGTTGTAGCCAAGCGCCTCCACCGGCTCGCGCGGGAACTTCTCGTCCACGCACTTCAGCTCCTGCAGGCAGGCGACGTCGGGCTGTTCTTCCTTGAGCCACCTGAGCAGCAGCTCGAGGCGGGCGTTGACGGAATTGACGTTCCAGGTGGCGATGCGCATGCCGCCAGTTAGCGCGACGGCGCGATGGTTGTCATCCGGGCTGGCGCCCGGAGGGCCTCAGATCGAGAAGCTGACCCCGCAGCCGCAGCTCGATTTGGCGTTGGGATTGCGCACGCGGAACTCGGCCGCGGCCAGCTCCTCCACGAAGTCGATCTCAGAACCGGCCAGGAAAGGGACCGACACGTCGTCCACCAGCGCCGAGACCCCGTCGCGCTCGATCTTCAGGTCGTCGGCCTGGGCGGCGTCGACCAGGTCGAACAGGTACTGGAAGCCCGAGCAGCCGCCGCCCTCCACGGCGACGCGCAGCATCAGTGGGCGGCCTTCTGTAGCGCCGATCTCCTGGATGCGGCGGGCGGCGGAGGCGGAGAGGGTGATGGGGGCGGCGGCCATGGGCGTTTACGGGACCGAAGGTTTGGGCGGGTTGTTGCGAGTCGATATATGAGCCTGGAAAGGCTCCGGCGAAAGAGCACGACTGTCGTCTCCGCCGCGCCCTCGTTTCAGGAGGCCCGTTTGCCCCCAGCCGGTTCCTATACGCGGCCCGCGCCCGCCAGCTACGCCGCCGACCCGACCACCTCGCGCGGGCGGCGCTGGGGGGAGGGGGAAAGCATGACGCGCACGCCGTTCGCGCGCGACCGCGACCGGGTGATCCACTGCTCCGCGTTCCGCCGGCTGAAGGAGAAGACCCAGGTCTTCGTGGCGCACGAGGGCGACCATTACCGCACCCGCCTGACCCACAGCCTGGAGGTGGCCCAGATCGCCCGCTCCATCGCCCACGCCATGGGGCTGGACGACGACCTGGCCGAAGGGGTGGCGCTGGCCCACGACCTCGGCCACCCGCCGTTCGCCCACGCCGGCGAGGACCAGCTCGGCGAGTGCATGAAGAGCTACGGCGGGTTCGACCACAATGTGCAGACCTTCCGCGTCGTCACCCGGCTGGAGCGCCGCTATCCCGATTTCGAAGGGCTGAACCTGTGCTGGGAGACCCTGGAGGGGGTGGTCAAGCACAATGGCCCGATCACCGCCCACCTGGGCGAGGACGCCTATCGCTCCATCGTCGAGTTCGACCGCGAATTCCCGCTGGGCCTGTCCACCTTCGCCTCGGCCGAGGCCCAGGTGGCGGCGCTGGCCGACGACATCGCCTACAATAATCACGACGTGGACGACGGGCTGCAAGCGGGCCTGTTCGGCATCGACGACCTGCTGGACATCCCGCTGATCGGACCGACGATCCGCTCGGTCCAGACCGACTATCCCGGGATCGAGCCCAGGATGCTGCGCCTGGAGGCGGTGCGGCGGATGATCGGGGTGATGATCGGCGACGTGATCGCCGAGACCCGCGCCCGCGCCAAGGCCGCCGGCGTCGCCACCGCCGACGATGTGCGCGCCATGGACAAGCCGCTGGTGGGCTTCTCCGCCGACATGCTGGAGGACCTGAACCGGCTGAGGCTGTTCCTTTACGAGCGCATGTACCGCCATCACCGGGTCAACCGCACCCGCAGCGCCGCCCGGCGGATCCTGCGCGACCTGTTCGCCCTCTACATGGAAGAGTCCGACGTGCTGCCGTCGGCCTGGCAGGAGCGGGCGAAGGCGGGGAACCAGACCAAGCAGGCGCGGGTGGTGTGCGACTATATCGCGGGGATGACCGACCGTTTCGCCATCGAGGAACATCGCAAGCTGTTCAATCTCGAAAGCTGGCATTAACTCAGGCTTAACTACGTGGGGCTGGGATCGGGCGAAGCTCCTCTCCGTGCGGCCGTCACTCGGCGACGCGGCGGGGACGGAGTAGAGTTTGCATGAGTCTGGCGATTCGGTTCCCCGCCGCGCCGCCCGCCTTCCGGAGTTCCGTCATGGCCGATTACGACCGCGGCGCCTACACGCCTCAGACTGACGCCCCGCTCGCCTTCGACGCCCGCCGTCCTCGCGAACGCCGTCCCATGCCTATGGCCCTGATCGGCAGCGCCGTGGTGCTGGTGGTGCTGCTCGGCGGGGTGGCTATGGTCTACCGCAGCGGCGTCCGCCACGCGGGCGAAGCGCCGCGTCCGGTGGGCGAGCCGGTGATGTCGGTGAAGACCGCGCCCCAGCCGGAAGTGGCCAAGGCCCCGCCGGCGAACCTGGACGTCTACAACGAAAGCGCCAGCCCCGCGCCGGCGCAGACCGCTACCGCTCCGGCCGCCGCTCCGGCCTTCACCCCGCC